>JAWXCC010000170.1:0-35592 GCA_034440475.1 Phycisphaerae bacterium
CTCCGAAAGCGCGCCCTCGATCGACTTCTTCAACAGGTCGCGGTAGTTCATCGGGCGCATCTGGTTGCCCATGCGCGTCCACACGTCGTTCTGGAGATAGCGAGCTAGGCCGCCGGTCTCACGATCGACCGCAGTGGTAAAGCGGACTGCGAGCAAGGCACCGAACCGTCGTCCTTCGCCAACCCGATCGCTTCCATCGAGCACGAGTCGCAGTTTGATTTCGTCCTTCACGAGATCTTGATAAAGGTCAACCAGACGACGAAGCGACGCGCCCGCTGGATGGTCGCCGATGATGCGCATGGCGTGACGAATCACGCGCGGTTTCACTTCGGGAGCAAGACGGGGAACGGCATCGGAGATCGCACGAGCAAAGTCGCCGATGTGGCGCTCCTTCGCATCGTCGGGCAAAAGGCGCATAGCCTTGCGAATCAAGTCAATCTGATCGTCCTGCGGCGAACCGTCCACCAAGAGATCTTCCCGGGTGAGATAGTTGAGTTCGGTCGCGCCGACTGCTGCGTTGAACCATGCGAGATAGACGCCAGCGTCGTCGCGCTGATCGCCCTTGCGCACGAGGTCGGCGTAGCGATCGGCCGTGACGGCGAACGCTGCGAACGCTTCTTTGCGATATTGGTTGTACGTCGCGAAATCTTGCTTCTGTTCCGACTGCTTGAATTGCACTCGGTCGTAACTCAGCGCGGCCTTCGTCACCGCGTAGCGCCACGAGTCGGCCTGGGCCATCATTGCGTGCTCGATGAGTTCGAGCGCAAGTTCATATCCCTTTTCCACCAGAGCTGACATCTCACTGGACGACCGCTTGGTTCCGGCTGCCTGCTGCGCCGCCTTATCACGCCAGTCGCCGCTCAGTCCGAGTCGCATCTGATCGGCGAGAGATGCCGCTGCCTCGGGCGCAAGTTTTTCGATTGGACCGAAGACATTCACGATTCCGTCACGCGTAAACACTTCGGTCCGTCCGTGGCATGCGCGGAACACACTCGCGACGCTGGGGAGTTTGGGCGAGTCAACGCCGATCTCACCTAACACGGACATGAGCTTGGCGAGCCGGTCGAGGTTGCGACGCTGCCGCCCGCGAGTGAGCGGTGCCGTCGCGAGATCCTGAATGTTTCCCGGCCAATACATCATGCCCATGTCGTCTTGGTTTCCCGCCGACGGCGCGAGCCGCTTCTGCCACGACTGCAGGAATGCGTCCGCGAATTCCGGCGCGTCAGAAGGGAACCGCCGCGCGGCCTGCGCCACGTAGTCGAGCGCGACGTCCGTCTCGTCCGCAGTGGTCGCAACCGCGATCGCGGTCTTGTACGCGCGACTGGCGATACTCGGCTCAAGAGCACCGAGCCAGCGCTCGTCGGGCAGCGCCCGCATCAACAATTCAATCTCGCGAGAAACGGAAGTACCCCGCTGACGGTTCTTGTCGGCGAGCGCCGCCTCTGCCTCGCCGACGAGCGCACTCGTCAGCATGCGTAAGGGAATGCGCAGCACGCGGATGTCGACACCCTCTTGCGCGAGCAGCGTGTCGATAGCGTCCTTCATCGTGAGAATAGTCTGCGCGCGCTCGGCTACATCGAGCTTCGCGTCACGGAGTGATCCGGCCTTGAGCGCAATCACCTCAAGCGCGGCCGGTCCTAGTGATTCGCTGGCGAAGACTTGGCGAAGCCACGCGGTCGCATTGGTGGGCGGCATCGACGGCAGAAGATCGATCGCGCGGCGCATAGCGTCTTGGCGAAGCGCGGCATCGGCAGCGGGCAGCAACGCAACGGCACAGTACAGCTCCCAGGCGGTGCGGCGCCGCGCATCGGCGTCGCCCCCTGCCCGGCCAGCCGAAGCTAAGTCCTCGTTGTAGCGCCCGTGATTGAGCAGCACTCGCGCGTCGCCCCGAGCGCGAGCTTCCTCGAGCGGCGGAAAGTACGCGTACGCGTAGAGCACCAGTCCCGCCGCCACTAAGAACCGTACAGTTCGGTCACGGTGTTCCTGATCCTGAGAGCCGAACTTCCGCGTGCCCGACGCGATCGTCGCGAGCATAGGCCCGGTTCCATACTTCGTCGCGGCGCTCTTCAAGAGCTGCGAGAGCACGTCGAGCTGCCAATCGCTGAGTTCGCCCGGTGCGGCATCGGCGAGCGCGAGCACTTCTTCAGGCAGGAGCGCTGGGTCAGCCTTTCCGGAGGGGTCGCTCTTCGCCGGCTTGTTGCACGACTGAAGCACGTGCGCGTAAGTGCCGGTGGCATCGGGGGTGCTCAACTCGCCTAACACTGTCGCGAACGTCTCCCACTCTCCCGCCATCACTTGGAGCTGAATCCACTTCGCAAGCGCCTCGACAGCAGTTGCATCGGGGCGTGGAGCGTCGCGGAATCCAAGTTGCGAACGCGCAGCGAGCACGGCCTGCGGCGTTCGCGAGAAGTCGAGCGCTTGGATCGATTGAAGAAGCGACACGGCCTTGGGCACCACCGCGCCGTCGCGCCCGACTGCGTCGCCGCCAGCGCCGGGCGACGAGAACAACTTTTCGAGATCGATGCCCATGTCGCGGTAGAACGCGATCAGCGCTGCACGCTCGTCGGGCTCACTGGCGTCGTATTCCGCGCGGATGTCACTGAGCTCTTGCGCAGAGAGCACCAGACCCGAACCCGCGGATGTCGGCGCTTGGACGCCGACCTGCACGATCGTCGACGTCAGGGCCGTAGCTGCTGACGTTGTCGACGTAGAAGTACTTCGCGTTGCCGGTGTGAGCCGAACGGCGGGTGTCTGGGCGTGACTACTTGTAGCTGCGAAACCAAGCCCGAACACGATTCCAAATACGACCGCGGTCTCGATCATCCCGCTCCGCCGATATAGGGCACGGGCGCTCATCTGACTCGACACTCGACTGGTTCGCGTGATGCGTGGCATGGACAGAATTCCTTGAGGACACTTCAACCGAACAATAATCCTCGCGTTTCTCGACGCGCTACCAGCCGTCGCCGATGTCACCCGCACCACCCGCTCCGCGAGCGTCGCGCCGCGTCGGCGGACGCTGCGACTTACCCGGTCGATTCCCCGGGCGGTTGCCCGCATTTCCCGTTCGCGGCGATTCCTTGGGCAACGGCTTGCCTTGGATGTCGACGAGACTCGCCTGCTCCAAATTCAGAACTAACTCCACGTTGCGCTGATAATTCTGCGCAACTTCGGGTGCTTCACCCCGCTCGATTGCTCGCTCGGCGAGGTACCGGAAGTTCTGTCGCGCCTTGCCTGATTCAATCCGCCACTCCTGCGCGGGCATGCCCGAAAGCCGCAGGAGCCGAGCTCCGTAGTAGTACGCGGTGGCGAGTTCCTCGCGCGCTCCCCGCGCGAGCGTCGAGTGTGCGTCTCCTACGCCTTCCAGTTCATCAACGAGCTGCTCAAGTTCGCCAATTCCAAGCCACACCTCGCCAGCGCGCACCATCGCCCGAGCACGCGCCCAGCGCACTCGCTGGGCTGCGGCAGGCGACTCGCTACCGAGCACGGTTTGTACCGCTTGGAGTTTGTCAGCGGTTTCCTTCCAACGCTCGGCGGCCACGGCGTACGCGCCATCTTCGGCGGCTGTTGCATCTCGCGCCGTGACTTCGTCGGCTGCCGACTGCGACAAGAACGCTGCGCGGCGTGCGTCCATCGCGCTCAGATGCACCGCGTAGGCGGCTTCCTGCGCGTCGTTCGCACGATACTCCGCTGCAATTGCTTCCGCCTGCAAGCGCGCGGCACGGTCTTGCACGTACGCCGCCTGTCCCGGGCCAAAGTGATAGGTCACAAGTGCTACGGGCACCAGTGCCCACGCCGTCCAGCCGATACGTGTGAGGTTCATAAGGCGGCCCTCGCAACGGAAGCAGAGGTCGGACGACGACCGCGCACGAATGCGCGAGGTCGACCAAAGAGCGTGAGCGCTGGCCCAAGCAGCGCCAGCGTGAAGCAACCGAACCCGGCGGCCAAGAGCGCGGCATCGCGTGCGGCAAGCTTGTCACCGATGCGCGGTTGAATCATCGTGAGTCGATCGAGCACATCGCTCGGAACGTGCTTCACATTACCGTTGTGATAGATGCCGTTCAGTCGAAGCGCAAGCTGCTGCAAGGATGTCGGATTCTGCCGGCTGCTGTGGCCACCGACTGGCGAGGCACGCGAGCTGTCGCCAACACCAATGACGATCGTGTCGGCGACTGAGGCCGGAACATACGCTGGCACCGACGGCGCGTTCGCGTCGCCATCGGTCACCACGACCAGTGTCGCAGAGCCGCGCGGCCACGGTCGCGCGAACTCAAGCGCCTTCGCGACACCCTTCTGTACGTCCGTCGGTCCGGGCTCAAACGCAATCCACATCGGCAATCCATCGAGCGCGTTGCGAATGACTTCCTTGTCGTAGGTCTCTTGGACAATCGGCAACACGTCGGTGTAGAACGCGACGACCGTGATGCGCGTCGTCTCCATGTCGATTCGGTCGAGAATGCCCTGAACGACGCGGCCTGCCCAGGCGGCCCGCGACATCTTCGCGACATCGGGGCCAGCGTCCTTGATCTGCATGCTGGGCGACACGTCGAGTGCGATGAGGATGTGCTTCGATGCGTCGCGCGCTGGCCGACGATCGATCTCGACTGGATCAAACGTAGCGAGAAAAAGTAGTCCCCACGCTGCGGCGCCGGCGGCGAGCGGCCGCAGAATCGGGACGGCGCGCACCCAGAACGTAGGGTGCCCCGAGGTGCCAAATGCCAACCGCGCGACGCGGGCGACGCGGCGCCAGTGCAGCCATTCGACCAGGACGACGAAGGCCGTCACAAGCACTGCAATCGCGAGGTACTGCATTACCACGGCGTGTACCTCAACCCTGCGAGCCCGATGAGGTGGAACGCTAGGCACGCGAGCGCCGCGAGTGCAAACGGCGCAAAGTGATCCATCGGTACTGTCCCGGCAGGATTGAACTTCGCTGGCCGCATGCGGTCGATGTGCGCGAACACACGATTGATGCTCGCGCGATCGGTGGCTTGAAAAGCTTCACCGCCGGTGCCGCTCGCGATCGTCATGACCTCTTCGGGAATCGGGTCACTCGCAACGTGAATGTGATAGACCGTGATGCCCGCGGTGCGCAGCTCTTCGGTGATGTCCGATTCTTCACCGCCGGAACCGTTGCCAAGGTCGGAACTCGCGCCGTCTGACACAAGAATGATCATGCGATCGCCGCGCTCGGCCTCGCTCATCATGTTGTCGCGGCAAAACCGCAGCGCGGCGCCAATTCGCGTTCCGCCCATGTGAAGCGGCTGCCGCTGCGGATTGCCGAACGGCAGCGCGTTTCGCACCGCGTTCAGGTCCTTGGTCAACGGCGTCCAACGAATTTGCTCCGAACCAAAGAGCGTTAGGCCGAACGCATCACCCTCGCGCACTTTTAGGAAGTTCTCGATGGCTTCCTTAGCGATCGTGTAGCGGTCCTCCGCGTTCATGCTGCCCGACACATCGAGGCAGAACTGAATGTTCGACAACTCGCGCGCGTTCTTGGGTTGTTTCAGTATCTGTGGTCCGGCGATGAGGAAAATCGCGCTGGCTAAGAGAAGCGCTGGAGCACAGTCGAGCGCACCAAGCACGAGTGTCATGAACCGACGGCGTGGGTGCGGCTGATGATCGAACGGCAGGACGAGTCCAACGCCGCGATACGGAACCGACGCCAAGAGCAGCGCTGGAATCGTGAGTAAGAGAAGAACGAGCGGATGCGTGAATGTCATGGCTGGCGCGCTCCCGCCAAAGATGTCATCGCCGGTGTGGAGGCGTAAGGTTCGAGCAACGCGGCGACATCGGTCTCGGGCTGCGGCGCGGCCCGACCTCGCGCATGCAGCCAGCGCTCCACCGCTCCGAGCAACCGACCTGCCTCCGGGTCCTCGCGCAGACGCCGAATCGATTCGGCCGGACGAAGTTCGGTCATACCAAGCCGCTCACGCCAGAACATGAGGAGAAGAAGCTCAAGACGCCCCTGCTCGCTCACAGAAAGTCCGTCGCCGCGCGCCGCTTCGATCAGCGGCCTGAGTTGATCCGCGACTGTCGCCACTGGGGCAGCGACCGGCGCCGCTTCAGGCGGCGTGCGCCGAAGCATGCGCCGCGCGACGACAGTAACGGGCACGAGCAACCAGATCGCAGCGACACCGCCGAGCACCAGGCGGTAGCGGCTCGTCAGCGCAAACTGCGGAGAATCGCCGCTGAAGAGATCGGTTCCGGGCTGCGCCGGAAGCTGCGAGAAGATCCGCACACGGAGCGGCGGTAGATCGTCAATCGGATGGCCGTCGCCGTGCTCCAGATGCTCGCGCAAATCGAACTCACCGGCGACACCGCCGAGGAAGGCGAGTCGATATCGCGCCGGGACCTCTCCTTCGGGCGCGACGCGCGAAAGACGAACTAACATCGACGATGTGAGCGTTTGATTTGCTCGAACGGAAATCGGCAGGCCGTCATAGACAAACGTCACTTCGCCGGCGATGCCACGAGCTGCGGTCGCCGCAACGTCGCCGTCAGCGTGGGTTGCACCCTGCAACGCGAACGCGACGACGAAGCACATCGCGCACGCATGAATTCGGCGCAGCTTCAACCGCGCCCTCCCGTGATCCCGGGGCGCGACGCTAGGAAGTGTCGCAGTGGTGCGACGAAGGAGCGATCGGTCTCGAGAGCGAGATAGCTGACGCCGCTCCGCGCGAGTTCAAGCGCTATCTCACTGGGTTTTCCATCTGGTCGAGGCGCGCGGCCACTCCAACGGTGGCCTCCGTGCCCGAGGAAACTTCGGCCGGTCTCCGATTCTTGTCCACGAAAGAAGCCGGACTTGAGCGCGCCGTGCTCCGCCGGGTCGATCAGGTGGAGCGCCACACAGTCGTGTCGCTGTGCCGCATGACGCATCGCGGTCACGGCGGTTGGATCATGCAGATCACTGATCACGATGAACACGCTCGACCGCTTCACACGCACGTCGAGATCACGCAGTCGGTCGCCCAAGTGCGTGGCCTCGGTCAAGTTCGCCGCGCGGAGTGGATCGAGCGCCTGCCAGAGATCGCTCTCGATCAAGCTCGCGACAAGACGCGTCTTCCGTTCGCCACCTCCTACGACCGCGACCGGGCTGAGTCGACGCTGTGCGACTAATCCGACCGCGCCAGCGATCCACACGGCCATCCCGTGTTTCGTCAGGGGCGTCGAGGCGATAGCCATCGATGACGAGGTATCGACGATCAAGAAGACGCTGGTCCGCTTGAGCGTCTCGTACTCCTTGACGAATGGCTTTCCAGTGCGCGCTGTGACGCGCCAGTCAAATGTCCGCATTGAATCGCCGGGCGCATACGGTCGCGACTTCGCGTATTCCAAGCCCGAACCAATAAATCGCGACGCATCGGTGCCGAACGCGAGATCGTCGGCCAATCGGCGCACGACCATCTCGAAGTCGCCGTGAGCGAGTTCCTCGGGAGGACGAAGGACAGTGTGCGGCGCGGTGCGCATCAAATCGTTGGAGTCGATCAGGTGAGCGTGCCGAGTAGCGACGCAAGCACTTCAGCGGGACGCCTTCCTGCTGCGAGCGCCTCGTATGTGAGTCGCATGCGGTGCAGAATCACGTCGTCGGCGAGTGCGAAGAAGTCCTCTGGAATCACGTAGTCGCGGCCGTGGATGAACGCTCGAGCACGCGACGCATGCACGAGTGCGAGCGCGGCGCGCGGGCTACATCCGAGTTCGATGTCGTCGTGGCTGCGTGTGAGGTTTACGAGCTCGACGCAATCGCGGATGAACACTTCGCTCACGTGCACGTTCTGCACTGCGGCCATCGCCGTTGTTAGATCACGGATGTGAAGTGTCTTTGACGAATCGATCGCGTCGAATGCTGTCATCGGAACCGCGCCTTCGCCCTGCCGCTTGAGCTTCAGCGCGAGGCTGCGCCGCACGACTTCGGCTTCTTCGTCGGGAGTTGGGTAGATGAGTTGGTGCCGAAGCATGAAACGATCGAGCTGCGCTTCTGGAAGTTCAAACGTACCAGCCTGCTCCACCGGGTTCTGCGTCGCGATCACAAGGAACGGCGCTGGAAGCTCGTGGCTCTGGTCGCCGATAGAGACCTTGCGTTCTTGCATCGCCTCGAGGAGCGCGGACTGCACCTTCGGCGACGCGCGATTGATCTCATCAGCGAGAAGAAGGTTGGTGAACACCGGTCCGCGATGTACACGGAACTCGCCGCTCTTCTGGTCCAAGATCTCTGAACCCACGATGTCGGACGGCAGAAGATCGATCGTAAATTGCACCCGCGCAAAGCGAAGGTCAATCGCGCGGGCGACGGATTGCACGAGCAGCGTCTTCGCGATGCCAGGAACGCCTTCGAGCAAGAGGTGCCCGCCGGTGAGGAGCGCAATCATCACGCGCTCTACGACAACGGACTGGCCTACGACGGTGCGCGCGACGTGCGTGCGAACGATGTCGGCGAACGGGCAGGCGCCAGAAGCAGGCATAACCGAAGAACGATGCGCAGGAGCGACCCCCAAGGGAGACGTCGGAGATTGCGGCGGTGTCGTCATTGGATGAGGTCTTGCGTTCGAACGAACTCCAAAGCGCGGAGTAAGCGTGAGGGTTTAGTTTCCTGGCACTGAGGCCGGCCGCGGTTCATTCGTCAGCGGCGAAGACTCCGGCATCGGCTCAGCGAGCAGTCGACCAACGATCGTCTTCACCTTGTCGCCCCGCACGCCAGCGGCGCGGATAGTGCCGGTTCGGTCAATCACGAGTGTCACCGGCGACGCTCGCAGACCGAGCGCTGTCGCAGTCGCGCCAGCGGCGAATGTCGTCGTCTTCGCGTCGATCGCAGCCCGCGGCGAGGGTGCCTTCGCATCTTGGACGATTGGTACGTTGATCTTCCGTGCCTCAAACGTCGCCGACGCCTTCACCCAATCGGCGCGGGCGTCGCAAACACCCATGAACACAACACCCTGCGCTCCAAACTCTTGATTGAGAACGACGAGTTGGTCAAGCTGACGCAACGCGATATCGCTCTCGGGCGACAGAAACTGCGCTACGACGACGCGGCCTTTGCGATCGGCGTCAGTGACCGCCTTGCCAAACCAGTTCGGCCCTTCAAACGTCGTGACCGGCTTGCCTTCCATCTGTACCAGCCATGCCGGTCGAGTCGCACCGCCGAGGTACCACTCAGGCGGGTTGCCGCTCGCGGCGCCACCACTCACCGGCTCTCCAGCTTCGGCCATCAGCAGTTCCACTGCGTCCTTGACTTTGTTAGGTAAGAGCCCAGCACCGCGGATGGCCCCCTTCTTGTCGATCACGACGTAGGTCGGCCAGAACGAGAGCCCAAATTTCTTCGCCGACTCTCCGGTGTCTTGGGCGACTGGATAATTGATGTTCTTCGCTTGCACGACGCCCGGCGCCTTGTCCCAGCCCGAATTCACGTCGTGGACGCCGACGAAGACGAGCCCCTTGCCTTTGTACTTGCCGACAAGTTCCACGTTCTCAGGAATTGCCGCCATGCACGGTCCGCACCACGTCGCCCAAAAGTCAAGAACGACGACCTTGCCGCGCGCGTCGGCGATCTTTGTCGCGTCACCAATCCACGCTTGGGTTGTGAGTTCAGGCGCTGCTTGACCTTCGAGATCGCGCAGCGCTTTGGGGCGCTCGGCGCCGGAAAAGAACCAGTCGTCGGGAAAGCTGTCAGCTGCCGAAGCACTTGGCGCGAGCGACCCGCAGGTCAGCAACACCAAGAACGCGATGAAACGGACGAGCGACGGGCACTGACTGCGCATGGAAGCCTCCATTGTCGAGTTGGATCGTAACCGAGGCACTCGCGCTGACCGCAGCGGTTCTGCGGCTTCAGACGATCTCCGCTCCGGCCCGAGCGCCGGTGACAAACGCGTCCGGTGCTCGGCGAAACCGTTCGGAGAACGCGGCCCGAATCACATCGATTGCCGCGGCCGCTCGCGCTCGTTTGACGAGAACGACGGCGCTTCCTCCGAATCCGCCGCCGGTCATACGAGCGCCATACACGCCGTCGCAACTGAGCGCCGCATCAACGATGGCGTCGACTTCCGGCACCGAAACGCCGAAATCATCGCCCAGCGAGGCATGACTCTCGACCATGTACTGACCAAATCGGCGCACGTCACCAACGCGGAGCGCCGCGGCGCCGAGGCGCGTCCGAGCGATCTCACTCGTCACGTGCCGAGCACGACGCAGCAGATCGTTGTCCAGTGCAGACTCCTCAACCATCGCGGTCGTCGCGTCTCGGAGCGCTTGCAGTCCCATTCGTCGAGCCGCTTCCTCGACCGCAGCCCGACGCGCCGCGTAGCCACCATCGGAGAGCCGGTGCCGCACGCCTGAGTCGACGACCAACACAGCGACGTCGCTCGGAAGCGGCACATGCTCGATCCCGAGCGATCGACAATCGAGCAGAATCGCGTGCCCCGGCCGTGCGCTCATCGAGGTCATCATGTCCATGATGCCGCACGGCGTGCCAGCAAAGCGGTGTTCGGCGCGCTGACACAACATCGCGATGTCGATGGCGCTCATGTCCGCGCCGCCGATCGCGAGCATCGCCAGGGTCACGGCGACCTCAAGAGCAGCGCTCGAACTCAGACCGCCGCCGAGGGGAACGTCGCTCGCGATCGCGAGCTCGACGTTCGGTAGCGTCACACCAGCGGCTATTAGCTCGCTGATGGGACCGAGCACGTAGTTCGCCCAAGCGTCCGCACCAAACTGCGACGTAAGAGGCGAGCGCACATCGACTGAAAAGCGCCCGATCGCGTCGGACACGAACGTGCTCGACGCCTGCGTCGGTCTCACGGCGACAAACGTCGCACGATCAATCGCGATCGGAAGCACGAACCCGTCGGCGTAGTCGACATGCTCACCGATGAGATTCACCCGCCCCGGCGCGCGAGCGACGAACGTCGGTCGTCCGTCGAAGTGCTGCTGAAACAGTGCTATCGCGCGGTCACGATGACTCATGCTGAGACAGTTTTATGCAGACTCGGACTGTTAGGCCGGTTCGAGTGTAGTTCACCGCTTCAACCAATTCTGTAGATTCGAAAGGCGATTCATGCGGAGGCGCGGAAGGCGCGGAGATGACACAGACCGTCGGCAGGTAGGCCCTTCGAACTGGGATCGACGCGCTCTGATCGAACATGCTCTAACTCTTCTCCGCGCTCTCCGCGCCTCCGCGCGAATGCCTTTGGTTTAATCAAGAACTTGAAAGCTACTTCTTCGTTGCGTCCACTGGCTTCGAGGCCTTTTCGGCGTCTTCCTTCGACGCTTGCATCTCCTGGTAGCGCTGCCGGATATCAGTCGCTGCGTCTCTCTGATTCTGAGCTTCGAGTGCCGATGCATACTCCTCGACGACCGCTGCGCAGAGCGCATCGTCGAGTGAGCGGTTGTCGCTCACGATCCCCCACGCCATGCTCAAGGCATCGCGCTCTCCCCAGGGTAGCTTGCGCGCCGCATGCGCTTTCGCGTTGAGTCGCAGCGCTTGGACACGGTCCTCATTCAACCGTAGTTCTCCGTAGAGATCTGCCGCGTACTGCGAGTTGCCCGCCGCGGTCCCAAGGCTCGCGGCGTCGCCGCTCTTCAAGCACACTTCGGCGAGTCCTCCCAGCGCCATCGCCTTCCCCCACAGATCACCGAGCGCCTCGGCTCGCGCCAGCGACTGCTGCAAAAGAAGCTTCGCCTTCGCGGGATCGTCCGCCGCGGCTTTCATGCCCGCTTTGAACAGCCGCTGTCCGTCACGGAACGACTTCTGTTCGCTAGGGCTCCAACTCGCGAACGCGTTCGCGTAGTCGGAGAACGTCGTGCCGCCGAACGCGCGATCGGCCAGCGCCGCGAACTTGATACCGGTGTGAAAACTCGCGAGGGAGTCAGCTTGCGCCGACGGCCCCGCCTTCTCAATCATCGCGAGACCGCCTTCGAGGTAGCGATCAATGAAGGGCAGCGTCTGCCCGGGATGCCGCTTGAAGACCGCGACCACCATGCCATCGCTGTCAGGGGTAAGCATCTTCTCGAGGCGCGTCTTTTCGACGGCGTCGTCGCCTCGCATCGCGAGCGACAGGAAGACCGACCCGCATAGCGCGGCAGCCACAACACCATTCAACACGGCTCGCATCGAGATCGTTCGACTCATAGTTCCTCCGAGATTGGTTAGGTCACGCTGTCCCGCTGAAAGACCGGCAGTCTACGGTTGCTCGGGCATCCTTCGCACGCGGCAAATCACGTAGGGTCGGCGATAGAAGCTAGAGCCATAGAACAACGGCTCGACGAACGTCGCGTTCCGCGGATGGTCGCGGAGGTACGCGGGCCACTGATCGTCGGTGAAGATAGCCACAGAGGTGGTCCATGACGCTTCACGCACCGTGCATTCGGCGACGTTCCCACCGAGATCGCGCACGACGCCGCGACGATAGAAGCCGCGCGTCGGGTCAGAGTTTCCCACGACGAACACGTCGCTTTCGTCGCCAGCAATACGCGACAACGCACGAGCAAGTTGCTGCGGTGACTCTCGTTCAAGAAGCACATTCTCGACCTGCAATGCGACGAGCCACGCCGCAGCGAACCCCGCCCACGCAAGTGCAAAGGCCCTTCGGCGCTGCGGAAGATTGCGCCACACCAGCGCGAGCCACCCAACTGCGACTGCCGGAAGAATGAACAGGAACGATGCCGCACGAAGCTCTGAAGGAAGTTCGAATCGATCGAACGCTAGCGGAATGGCGATAGCGACGACGATACAGACGATGAGCACCGTGATGCGCACGTCAGGTGCACGCTGGCTCGCTGCGTCGTCTGCCATCCAACGCGTAGCGAGCATGACGCCGACTAACATCGCGAGCGATGGACCGACCGGCAGGATGTACGATGGCAGCTTGCCCTCGGCGACGCTGAAGACCAGAAGGGGCAAGACGACTCCAACCACGCACAGCGACTCGAACGAACCATCGCGAGTACGTTGCCACGCTGCCCTCCACGACAGGTTGAAGCCCGGCAGCGTGAGCATCGCACTCGCTGGGAACATCCCGGCGAGAAAGATTGGCACGAAGTACCACCAAACGTCTCGCTTTCCTAAGTCGCCCGTCGCCCGACCAATCGACTCGTTCCACCACGTCGTGAGCAGCGCTGGCTCATTCGCTGTGATCGCGATCGCCCACGTCGCTAGAGGCATGATCGCCAGCGGCACGCCCCAAGCGGGCCGCAGCCAACGCAACGACCCGACGTCTCCAGCCAGCAATCGCCAGAAGACGACAATACCGATCGGACCCAGAGCTAACGGTCCTTTGGTGAGTGCAGCCAGCGCGATCGCAATCCAGAAGATTGCCGCAGCCGCGCGCGATCGCTCAGTCACAGCACGGTATCCCGCGACGAGCGCAATCGTCCACCAGCAGTTGAGTATCGCGTCGGTCGAACCGAGGCGTCCGAACGCGAGTCCGAGTGGCAAGATGCCGTACAGCATCGCGGCGCAGGTCGCGGCCGTTCGTCCGCGGATTCGTCCAACGCTCGTGAAGATCACGATCAGGACGACCGTCGACGCGAGCAGCGACGGCAGTCGCACCGCGAGTTCCGTACGACCGAATGCGAGTACTCCGATGCCCTGCAACCAGTAGGTCAACGGCGGCTTTGTGAGATGCGCTTGGCCGCGAAACTGCGGCACAAGCCAGTCACCTGATTCCGCCATCCGCGCAGCGATGCTGCCGTAGCGGCCCTCGTCCGAGGGATAGAGCGGGTGGTCGAGCGCGCTCGTCCACAAGAGCGCGATAGCCGCGCACAGTCCCATCCACGCGCTGAAGCGAGTCATCAACCACGCGCTGGGCGACGATGGCATGACGGCGGTGTTAGCCCGCGACGTATCGAGCGAGCCGAATTCGACCATCGCCGCACTCTATGGTGATTCCGTCAGCCGTCGCGGATACCGTGCGACCTCTTTCGAGTGCGAGGAGGAGTGAGGCTTCGAATGCCATTGCCTCAGGAGCGCCCGCCATGTGCGAGAGCACGATTCGCTCAACTCCAAAGGCGCCAGTGTCGCGCTCACCGGGCGAGAAGTTGTAGCGTCCACTGCCGCGGTTGACGCCGGTGAAGATCTCGATCCGACCACCTGCTGCGCCCACTGTCGGCGCGAAGCTGATCGTCGAGCTCGGGCTTGTTTGGCTACCGCGGGCGCTTTGCTCCGGTGGCAAAATCGTCTCTCCGCCGCGCTCGATCGAAACGACCTTCCAGTCACCCACGATGCTCATGGGCTGCACGATGGGCGTCGCTGCGGGGTCGCGTGCGTTCCCGGTCGGCTCAGTCACGCAGCCAACGACGAAGGCGACGAACGCGCACGACACGACGGCCATCGCGGGACACGGGAAGCGAGAGTAGTTCCGCATGACATCAATGTAGCGTTCGTTTCTCTGTCTGCTGGCTGGGCAGGGGTACATCGTCGTGCAACATCCGACGCGGCGGCGTGTCGAGGTCTTCGAACTGATCGCGCCGCGCCGCCCAGATGAACGCTGCGACGGCGGCCACCGCAATCATGACCGCAACCGGCAATGCGATGAATATTCCGCTCATGGAACGACCTCCTCTGCCCGCCTAACAGGATCGAATTTCGGCAACCAGAGCGCGAGCCAGAGTACCGTCAGGCTCGATACTGGCATGAGCACGGCCGCGACGAGCGGGTTCACAAGCCCATTGAATGCAAGCACTCCGCCGGTCGCGTTGTACGCAATGCTGACGGCGAGCGTGATTCGGATAGCTCGCATCGTGCGCTGCGCGCCGCTGAGCAGTTTCACCAGAGGGCGCAGCCCACCAGCGGCGAGGCAAACATCGGCAACGTGCAGCGCCGACTGCGCGCCGTTCCGCACCGCAACGCCGACATCCGCCGCCGCCATCGCCGCGAGATCATTGACGCCATCCCCCACCATCACCACGGGCGACGCATGGGCCCGATCCCGCATGAATGCCAACTTGCGCTCGGGATCGCAGCCCGCTTCGATCTCGTCGTTCCCGAGACCGACGGCACGCCCGACCGCACGCGCGACAGTGAGCTGATCGCCCGAGCACATGACAACGTTCCAGCCAAGCGAACGCACCTGCGCGACGATTGACTGCGCCTCGCTCCGAATCGGATCGCCGACGCTGATGACGCCGCGCAGCGCGCCATCAACTCCGACGTAAACCGGCGTTTCTGCTCGCGCCATGGCGCTCGATGCGAAGGTCTTTGCCCAGCGCGGCGCCTCGCCATATCGCTCTGTCACAAATGCGTGATTCCCCAAGGCTACTGCCTGTCCGTCCACCTCGCCTTCAATGCCGTATCCCGCGCGTTCGTGCACACGACTGGTGCTCGCAGCAGTCGAATTTCGAGGGGCGAACGCACGCGAGATTGCCGTCGCGATCGGATGGCAACTCGATTGCTCCAGTGCGCCCGCCAACGCGAAGGCCGTCGCATCGCCCTCCGAGCTGGTCACCGTCATGCGACCCTGCGTCAGCGTTCCCGTCTTGTCCAGCACGATGGTGCCGGGCATCGCGAGGCGTTCAAGCACATCGCCGCCCTTCACGAGAACGCCAGCGCGGGCGGCCTTGCCGAGCGCCGAGGCGATCGCGAGGGGCGTCGCAAGACCAAGCGCGCAAGGACACGTCACGACTAACAATGCCACCGCACGGGCGATCGCGACATCGGAACCGAGATGCCACCACCACCAAGCGGTGAACCCACTACCAGCGAGCACAGCGAGCAGAAACCAGCCCGCCATGCGATTCGCAAGCTCCACGATTGGCGGACGTCGACGTGATGCGTCGGCGACGAGGGCCAGCAGCCGGCCCGCTCGCGTTGCCTCACCAGAAACTTCCACCACGACGGTCGCCGGCTGATCGAGTGAACGCGTGCCCGCCCAAACCGATTCGCCCGCGTTCGTGAGAGCCGGCTTCGACTCGCCAGTCAAGATCGCAACGTCAAAGTGAACCACACCGCTGACTAACACGCCGTCGCAGGGGACTGTTTCCCCTACGAGAACTTCCACGAGGTCCCCGCGCATGAGTGCCTCAATCGGCACTTCTTCAATCGCTCCATCTGTACTACGCCGCCGCGCGATCGCGGGCACAAGGGTGGTAATGAGTTCGACATCCTGCCGAGCTTTGCGCTGTTGCCGGTACTGAATGAAGCGGCCGACGAGCAAAAGGAAGACGAGCGCTGTCGCCGATTCGCAATAAATCGTCCCGGTTCCGCGCAGCGTGTTCACCAGTCCGCTGCCAGTGGCCGCGAATAACCCCAACGCAACCGGGATATCCATGTGCGGTGTACGCGTGCGAATCGCTGCGAGAGCATTCACGAAGTAGATGCGACCGGGTCCAACGAGTGCGCCGATCGCGAGTGCCACCGACGCCCATTGGAAGAACACTCGATACGGCGTCGCCATTGTCGCGAAGAGCCCGCCATAGAGCGCGAACGCGACCGCCATCGAATTGCTCGTCAGTGCCGCCGCGATCCCGAGTCGGATCAGCCACGCACGATCGATCGCGCGGTCGTTCTCCCGCGCCGCCGGATCGAGCATCGGCAGTAGTTGGTAGCCCAGTTGGTCGAAACGCCGGGCAATCTCACCGAGGGTGACGCGGCCTTGTTCCCATTCGATGAGCGCCACCGCGCGACCGATGTCGACGCGCACGCTGAGCAGTCCTTCGACGAGGCGCGGGAGCGCTTCCAGCAACCACACGCACGCGCCGCAGTGAAGTCCGTCGACGCACAGCTCCGTCGAAAGCCGGCCATCACTCGCGATCCGCACATGCTTCGCGACAAATTCTGGTCGCTCAAGGTGTGCGAAGCGCCGCTGCGTGACATTCGCCGGACGGCGGTCGTCACGAACCGCTGCCTCGCGCGCTTTCAGCTCGTAGTACTGCTCAAGACCGCAGGAATGCAGCGAAGTCCACACCGCGCGGCAACCGCCGCAGCAGAACTGTTCGACCGCGCTCGAGTCGACATCGTCTGCCGCGACGGGCAGTCCGCAGTGAGCGCACTCGCAGTCGATCTCGGCGACGACGGTCATGCCCCGCCTCGGCAACACGCAGGCAACTCGTCACCCGCGTGGGCAGCTTGGTCTATCACCTCACTTGTTGGCGCGACAACCGTCGCCGACGCGACCTGTTGTGCAAGCGGACCGCGGACGCAGGCGACATGGAGTCCGACGGCGAGCATCGCGATGCCGGAAATTACTGGCAACGCACGGCGTAATGGACCCGCTGCGGCCCGCAACCCGCCAGCTACTGCGAAGAGCGCGGGGAGCGTGCCGATCCAGAATGCGATCATGACCGCACTGCCAGCGAGCGCTCCATTCGCTCCGGCGGCAATCGCCACGAACGCGTAGAGCCACCCACAGGGAAGAAGCGGTGTCGCAAGCCCGACCGTGATCGCGCGAGCGAGCGGCGGTAGGCGTAACGCACGCACGTGTACCTGCCGCGCCAGGCCGATGAGCGGCGCCGGGACCGGCGCCTTGGGGATGCGCACACCCGCGGCGCGAAGGAGCGCGATGAGCCCGACGAGCGCGATTGCCGCTCCAGCGACGATGCTCGCGCTCCGCTGAACGCCGGTGTAACGACCGGTGAGGTCGAGAGCGGCACCTACACTACCGGCGATTGCACCGAGCGCGGTATACGACAGCAGGCGACCAACGTGATACGCCGACTGAGTCGAGACGAGTGACGGACGCTTGGCCGCATCAAAGCCAGCCGTGAAAGCAACGAGCCCACCGCACATGCCAGCGCAGTGGAGACTTCCAAGCAAGCTCGCACCTAACGTCGTGACGAGAAGCGCAGCGGTCGGATTCAACCCGCTCGCAATCGCGCTCATGAGGTGCCTTTCTGTGAGGCGAATGAAAGGGTCCTACGAAAGCGATCGGTGTAGGTATCGCCGCCACGAGACGCTCGCACCCGAAACTCCCACTGTCCGGTGAAGCGCAGCGGCACGTCGGCCGCGAAGCACCCCTCGCTCTCGCGATCGAGTGCGACGTGCGTGCGCAGGTCTGCGTTCCGAATCGGAATTGCCTCGACCTCCATCGCGTCGACCGGAATGAGCACGCCGTGCTTATCTTTCACGGTAATCGCGAGGCGCGCGAACCCATTCTGGCCGCCAGAAATTTCAGGTGAGAGCGCCCACCCCAGCCGGTCGTTCGCCCCGGCCTGCGTGCGGTCGTCGTCCCAACGCAGGCTCTTCTCGTAATAGTCAGGCTCGACGCCGAGCGGTCGCCCGGCGATCGCAAACGACACCGTGACGGCGGCGAGCGTGACTGAAACCCCTAACAACACAATGGGTACCAGCATCCAGCGGTCGCGAACGAGATTCATCGATCGTCCTTTCCCTGCTCGTCGTTCTTTCTCTCGCGATGTTCGCGTGAGTCGAAGGGTCCGATGATGAAGAGCTCGTGCAATTCGTCGTACGCCTTTCCATCTGTCACTCGCAGCGTGATCAAGCGCCGACCCCGGTCGAAGTCCGCCGCGTTCGACAGGACGTAGACCGTCGCGATCGCGTTCATCGACGGCTCGACGTCTATCTCAACCGGCTCGCGCAGCGTCGTGTGATCCCCTGCTTCGACGCGGTAGCTTCGAACCTCGCGCGTTCGGTTGTCGATACGAAGCCGCACCGTATTCAGCACGACATCGTCGTCGACGACGTACGGCGCTCCGTCGGCGCGCAGCTGAACGACCATCGCGTCCTTGCGGGTGGCGAGCAATGCAACAAACGCTGTCACGACTGCCACGAGGAGGAGTGGATACACAACCAGCCGGAACCGGAATCGCTTGCGCGGCGTTCGCTCAAGCCGATTCTGCGACGAGTATCGAATGAGGCCAGGCTCGCGTCCGAGCTTCGCCATGACCGCATCACAGGCATCAATGCACTGCGTGCACTGGATGCACTCCAATTGCAAACCTTCACGAATGTCAATCCCGGTTGGGCATGTTTGGACGCACAGTGTGCAGTCGATGCAGTCGCCGATGCCCTCGGACTTCTTCTTCCCGCGCGGTTCTCCGCGGATGCGGTCATAGCCGACGATGATCGAATCGCGATCGAGCAGCACCGATTGGAAGCGGCCGTACGGGCAAACGAGCGTGCACATCTGTTCGCGAAAGAACGCGAAGTCGAACATCATCATCGCGGTCACCACGGCGAAGACGACGAAGGCTGTGGGATGCGCTGTCGGCGCGCCGAACGTCCACTCGATCAGTCGGTCGGTGCCGACGAAATACGCGAGGAACGTGTTCGCCATATGCGCGCTGACGATGAGGAACGCGACGTACATCGCGACGCGCCGCCACGGCGCGACGAGCGTTTTCGCGTTCGATGCCCCACGCCCAAGGAACAGGCGCTCGAGTGGTCGGAAGACGAATTCCATGTACACCGTCTGCGGGCAGCCCCAACCACACCAAACGCGCCCGACAACT
This sequence comes from Phycisphaerae bacterium, assembly GCA_034440475.1. Classification (GTDB taxonomy): domain Bacteria; phylum Planctomycetota; class Phycisphaerae; order Phycisphaerales; family SM1A02; genus JAEUIT01. The sequence goes on from JAWXCC010000170.1 coordinate 19,396, forward strand.
GCGGTGAGCAGAAACACGGCTATGAACACCGTAAGGATAAGGAGCGCGAGCAGCAACGTGTCCGTCGGCCGAAACACGGTGCCGAAGAGAACGAAGTGGCGTGTCATGACATCGAGCAAAATCGGAGGCTGACCGCCAACGCGTAGCCACGGCAGTGCCGCGAAGATCACGATGAGCGCCCACGCCACGATGCGCCGCCACATCAGTAGTCGTCCTTGCGACAACTTCGGGCGCAGCCAGCGTCGCGTCCCGTCAGGGTTCAGCGTCGAGAGTACGCGCCCTGCTGAATCTGCGAACTGCGCTTCGACGGTCGATGTCGACGCCAGATGAGAGTTCGGCACACTCAGCACCGGCAATGAAATGGGGCGATCGGAGGCTGACATGAGCGATCGTTTCGTCTCGGCGTTACTTCGGGGCAGGTGCTGCTGGTTTCGGTGCGGCTTCGAGTGGCGCGAGCGGCTCGACCTTGGGCCACGGGGCGATCGGTGTGCCCTGCGCCGCCTTTCCCTGCGCTGGCACGGTGCCGCGCAGTTGCGCGACATAGGAGGCGAGCAGAACTAACTGCGGCTTCGAGAATCGTTTTCCCCACTCAGGCATGCCCTTCGGCACCACTCCATCGTGGATCACTCGATACAGGTCCTCGACCCGCGTCACGTTGATGTAAGAGTCGTCTGTGAGATTCGGCCCCGTGTTGCCGCCACCATCCGGCGTGTGGCACACCGCGCAGTTCGCGCGAAACATCGCTTGCGCGCCGAGCTTCAGCTTCGGATCGGAGAGGAGCGTCAAGAGCGTGCGCTGGTCCGGCTGAAGATCACCGAGCGACTTCGCCTGCTCCTCGACGAAGGCGCCGACTTCAGCTTCGTAGTCTTGGAGTAGCGTTGGTCCGGCGCCGATTTGGAAGTAGAAGTAGTACGGCAACGCGAAGAGGATCGTGAGCGCGAACGTGGCCGTCCACCATCCGGGCATGGGGTTGTCGTATTCGCGAATGCCGTCGTATGCATGTCCCAGAGGCGCTAAGTCGGTCGGCGCGGCAACGGATGTTTGACCCGGTTGGTTCATAGCTGGGTTCACTGCTGGCTTCATCGCTTGGTTCCTTGAGAATCAGTCGAGCGCGGCGTCACGGGCTTGTCGTCATCGAGTGGGATACGGGCGTCGCGCGCCCATCGACCTGAGCGGCCAGCCACGAGGATCCACACGACGATTCCGATGAACATCGCGAAGAAGATGAGGAGCGAGGCAATCGCACCGAACGATGTTTCAGCGAGAAGATAGGCGGCGCTCATTGCGAGCCTCCTGTGACGACCGGTGGCAACGTTGGACTTGCAGTCGGTACCGTCAACGGCTTGTCGAGATCAGTACCGAGCCGCAGCAGGTATGCGATGAGAGCGATCACCCGCTTGTCCTCAGTCCCGGCAGGCCCCTTCTCGGCATCAATCTGCTGTGCGAGAACCGCGGCCTGTGCTCGAGCGCTTGCCGCCGCGTTCGCTACGTCTTCGTCGCGATACGGCACACCGACCGCTCGTAGCGCGTCCATCGAATTGCCGATCACGTTGAAATCAAGGGTCTCATCGAGGAGATGCGGGAACGGGGGCATGATGGAACCGGGCGTCGTATCTGTGGGCCGGTTCAAGTGCCGTACGTGCCAAATCGCTTGTGGAAGCGACTTACCCACTCGCGCGAGGTCCGGGCCGATGCGGCGCGAACCCCAAAGGAAGGGATGGTCGTACACAAACTCGCCGGCCTTGCTGTACTCGCCGTAGCGCTCGGTCTCAGCACGCAGAGGACGAATCATCTGCGAGTGACAGTTGACGCAGCCCTCCTCGACGTAGATGTCGCGACCCGCGACTTCGAGCGGAGTGAGCGGGGTCACAGTTGCGATCGCGACGATGTCGGACTTTCGCGCAAAGATCGGGATGATCTGGAACAGCGATGCAATCACCACGGCCAGCAGCACGAGCACCGTGAACACCAGCGGCATGCCTTCCCACTTTCGGTGCCACCTGAGCTGGGCAAAGACGTCGATCTTCCGCACAAAGTGAGGAACCGAGTTCTCCGGGAGTCGAGGTCCGGGGATCGGTGCTTCCCGGAAGCCGCGAGCGAGCGCTGGCGCTTCGTACACAGGCACGTCGTACGTCGACGGACGCTTGCTCCACGTCATCAGGATGTTTATCCCGCAAAGGATCATTCCGGCCAAGTAGAGACTGCCTCCAACGACGCGGATCCAGTAGAACGGGATGAGGACCGTGACGGTTTCGATGAACTGCGGATACTCGAGCACGCCTTGGGCATTGAACGACCTCCACATCAACCCTTGTGTTAGTCCAGCTGCGTAAATGGGGATGATGTAGAGCAGGATCCCGATCGTGCCGATCCAGAAGTGGAGCCCAACCCACGACTGCCGAGCGATCGGCGTTTGGAACAGTCGCGGCGTGAGCCAATAGATCATTCCGAACACCATGAAGCCAACCCAACCCAGTGCACCAGCGTGGACGTGCGCAATTGTCCAGTCGGTGTAGTGACTGAGGGCATTCACGCTCTTCACCGAGAGCAGCGGTCCTTCAAACGTCGACATTCCGTAAAACGTGATCGCGACGACGAAGAACTTCAGGATGGGATCTGAAGCGACACGATGCCACGCGCCGCGCAGTGTGAGGAGACCATTGAGCATGCCGCCCCACGACGGCATCCACAACATGAGACTGAACAGCATGCCAAGCGTTGAGGCCCACTCAGGCAGCGCCGTGTAATGGAGGTGATGTGGGCCAGCCCAGATGTAGAGGAAGACAATCGTCCAGAAGTGAACGATGGACAGGCGGTACGAAAACACTGGTCGCTCGGCTGCCTTCGGAAGGAAGTAGTACATCATGCCGAGGAACGGCGTGGTCAGGAAAAATGCAACCGCGTTGTGGCCGTACCACCACTGCATGAATGCGTCTTGGACGCCCGCGTAGATCGAGTAGCTCTTCGTCCAACTCGCCGGCATGACGAGGTTGTTGAAGATGTAGAGCACCGCGATCGCGATCACTGTCGCGATGTAGAACCAGATCGCGACGTAAAGGTGCCGCTCGCGCCTCGTCGCGAGCATGCCCAAGAAGTTCACCGCGAATACGACCCAGACCAGCACGACTGCGATGTCAATCGGCCACTCGAGTTCGGCGTACTCCTTCGCTTGCGTCATACCAAGCGGCAGCGTTACGGCCGCCGCGACGATGATGAGCTGCCACCCCCAGAAGTGCACGCGCGACAGAACATCGCTGAACATGCGCGTCTTTAGCAGCCGCTGCGACGAGTAGTAGACCGCCGTGAAAATCGCGTTGCCTGCGAACGCGAAGATGACCGCGTTCGTGTGGAGCGGTCGCAGCCGACCGAAGCTGGTCCACTTCGAGCCAAGCCAACTGAGATCAAAGTACGAGTCGACGAGTTGGAGGGCGATCAAGACTCCGACGAGCATGCCGACCACGCCCCAAAGGATCGTCGCCAACAAAAACTTCCGAACGATGTCGTCGTCGTAGGAGAATCGCTCCAAGAGGGGCCCGCTTCCGGACGGGAATCCGGCCGGGTTTCCGGATGGGGTGTTGTGCGCGAACGCAGTCATGCTCAGGTTCCTATCAATCGAGCGCCAGACGATCGGATCGCCTTACCGATATCGCGATCTAAAGCTCTTTGTTTCGTCGTCCGAATGGCGCCTGCCCTCTACTTGACGTGAAATGACGGAATTCCCTACAAAAGACCTTGCAGGAAACTGCGACCTTTATATCCTTGTTTACGTTGGTCGTCCAGTTCTTTCCCGGATCAATTTGCTGCTTTCGCCGGAAACTGGACCTTCCCGACCTCCGCGACCCTCTCTCCTATCCCCCTTCCTACCCCGGGATGACCCCATGTACGGCAAGCAAACTGAGCGCGCGATCGCGGCAATGAGTCGCCTCGCGGAAGTCTGGGATGGCGGCAAGACACGCCTGTCCGCGATCGACATCGCGGAGCAGCGCGGCCTGCCGCGCGCGATGGTGGCGAAACTGCTGACCGCGCTCTCGCAAGCGGGCCTTGTGAGCGGTTCCCCCGGCCCGGGCGGCGGATACTCCTTGGCGCGACGTCCCGATCAAATCGCGTTCCAAGATGTCTACGAGATCTTTGAACGCCAAGACCGCAGTTCGATGTGCCCATTCGGCGGCGGCGTCTGCGGCGTCGGCGAGCCCTGCGCGCTTCACGACAAGCTCGTCGCCATGGAGGGCTCCGTCCGCTCGTGGCTTCAGACGACGACGTTCGAGATCTTCCGTGAAGCGACGCAAGATCGTGGGCTCAAGCCAACCGCTCGCGACGTTGCACCGCCTTCCACCCCGCGCCAGTCGTTTCGCGCGTCGAAGCCACGCGGATCGTAGGGAGATGAAGGCAGCGCGCGAGAGAGACGCACCGCGCGACGGCGATCGGCCACGCATGCCGCTCGCCTCGGTGGGCCGTTAGCATCTCGCTCCATGGCGACGGGCAACATCCAGAACGAGGAAGAGGTTGGCTCGCCGCGGCGGTGGCTCATCCTCTTCGCGATGACGGGCTCACTTGCGATGATTCTGCTCGACGTGACGGTCGTCGGCGTATCGCTGCCGCAGATACGCAACGATCTCCAGCTCGACGACTCAGGGCCGCAGACCGCAACGTGGGTGATGAACGCCTACACCCTCGCGATCGCATCGCTCATCGCGCTTGGAGGTCGGCTATCCGATTCAATCGGCCGCGTGCGCTGCTTCGTGCTGGGAGTCATCACCTTTGCGATTGCCAGCGTTGCGTGCGGTATGGCGCAGTCGGGTAACGCGCTCATCGCGGCGCGGGTCGCCCAAGGCATTGGCGCGGCTCTCATGCAGCCGTCGAGCTCAACGATCGTCATCTCAAGCTTTGCACCGGGCGAGCGCGGCAAAGCGATGGGCGTCTACATCGGCATCCCAATGGTGTTTCTCGCGCTGGGTCCCTTGATCGGCGGCGTGCTGACTGAATATGCGTCGTGGCGCGCTAGCTTCTTCCTCAATATTCCAGTCGCGATTCTCGCGCTCGCTCTCACCGCCAAAGCCAGACCAACCGACGGTCCGCGATCGACACAAGGGTTCGACCCGCGCGCGGCACTGCTCTATCTCGCAGGCCTTCCTGCGTTCGTGTTCGCGCTGCAACAAGGCAGTGTGTGGGGATGGCGAACGCCCGCAATCCTTTGGCCCCTCATCGGTGGATTCGTGCTCGTCGTTCTGTTCACGGTGAGCCAGTGGCGACGCGAGCGCCCACTGCTCGCCGTTCGACTCTTTGAAGACCGGCCGTTTCTGGGGAACGGCCTCGTCCTCTTCTGCATGCAGTTCGCGATGACCGGACAAGTCATCTTCATGAGTGAGTACTTTCAAGGTGGTCTTGAACTCACGCCGTCGCGCGCTGGCGCTGCCCTGATGCCCATGTTGTTGCCCGTGCTCATCGTTGTCCATGTCGCCGGGCGCATGTACGACCGAGGCGGCGCTCGCGCGCCAGTGCTCCTCGGCACTGCGCTCGCAACGATCGGACTCGCGTGTGAAGCACTGCTTGTCCCACACGGACAGTACATACCCGTTGCCGTCGGCATGTTCCTTTTCGGCGCTGGCATCGGATTCACGATGAGCCCGACGAACACCGACGCGCTCTCCCGTGTCGGCCCCGAGCGCCGAGGTCAAGCGTCGGGGCTGCTCGGCACGCTGCGCCAGGTCGCGGCGTCGCTCGGAATTGCGGTGTCGGGCGCGGCGGTGTTGATGGCGCAGCAGGCGTCCGTGCGCTCGCGACTCCCGGTGAATGCACCAGAGATCGCTCTCGTTGAACGTGCCGCGCACGGCGACACGAGCGCGATCGCAGGGCTCGCCGACAACCCAGCGCTCAGAGCTATGGCTCGCAGCGCACTCATGGATGGCACCGCTGCCGGACACTGGGTCGCGTGCGTCGCCGTCGCGTGTGCGTTCGTCGTTGCGTTCATATTCATCCCGCGCGGGTCGCCGCGAGATCGGGGTCGAGATTCCAGCACACCCGGAGCATCGACGTGAGCGCGATCCGTGGGCTCGCGAACGCCGTCCGCACCGGTAATCGCGTCTTTCTTCGGCTGCCGACTGCTTCCGACAAGGCCCAGTGCTGCGCCTTGCGCAAGCGCTCGGCGAAGCGGCTGCGCCAGTGGGAACCGAGACCGCCTAAGGGGGTGGATCGAAGTGACGCGGGATGGTTCGCGCGCCTCGTCGCGTACCGGCGCTCAATAAGAAGCCGAAAATTGCTGGTCTGCCTGCGCGCCGACGGCGCGATCATCGGAGGCGCGAGCCTCAACGAGATTGTGCGCGGCGCGATGCAGGGTGGCTTTGCAGGCTGGTGGATCGGCGATCCGTACGAGGGCCAGGGCTACATGCACGAGGCGTTAGGTCTGTTGCTCGAACACGCCTTCCTCGACCTCAGGCTGCACCGAGTTGAAGCGAACATTCGGCCCGAAAACGTTCGTTCCAAACGGCTCGCAGAGTCGGTCGGCATGCGCCGCGAGGGCTACTCGCCAAAGTACCTGCAAATTGCCGGAGACTGGTGCGACCACGAACGATGGGCGGTGCTCGCCGACGAGTGGCAAGTGCGACGGCGCGCGAGCATGAGGGAGGCTAGGCGATCGCGCGGTCTCGCTCTTCCGCGGTCCGCTCGGCGATCGCGCGGCGAATGAGCCCCTCAATTCGTTCCGCCCAACGATCCCAAGTGAACTCGTTCCAAGCCCGCGATCGCGCCGCGACCGCGTAGCGCCGGTAGCGCTCGGGCTCTGCAACCAGACGTTCGATCGCGTCCGCCCAAGCATCAGCATGAGCGCTGAGGGGCAAGACGAGACCAGTCTCATCATGGCGAACGACCGTAGAGAGGCCGCCCGCATTACTAACAACTGCTGGGCGACCGAACATCGCACTCTCAGCGGGGGCGATGCCAAACGCTTCACCCATCGACGGCAAGATCGAAAGGTGCGTACTGCGAATCGCATCACGATGTTTCGCGGCATCGGCCTCTACTCCGAGCCGGAGCGGTCCAAGTGAGCGCACGAATGGGCGACGAAGTGTGCGATGAGGCTCGCCGATGTGCCAGAGCTCGGCACCGACCCCACGTCGGCGCAGCTCCGCGATCGCGTTCACCGCGAGCCCAAGCCGCTTGCGTTCAGGATCGCTCGCCACGATAAGGAGGCGTACGTTGTCACGCGTCGGCAGCATGATGACGCTGTCGTCATCGTGTTCGGGAACGATGTGACAGCCGAGTGGGACCAAGTCCACTCGCGCGGGATCGACGTCGTAGTCGCGCACGGCGCTATGCGCTGCCGCTTCCGAAGCGAGCGCGACAAATGATGCTCTCCGCAGCGCTCGCCGTTCGCACTCCTCACACTCCTCGCGATACGTGCGATGCCGTCGCGCGTAGCGCGGATACGTGCCCAAAACGATGCGAGCCGTCGCGTCGCTGGCGTAGACCATCGGAAGGTCAGTCTCAAGAAACGCGAGCGGAACGCTGACACAAATGCCAACCAACGCGTCGATGGGCGCTTCGGAACGCGCAGCCGCGAGTTGCGCCGACACACGTTCCGCTGCATCGATCGCCGGCCCGAACACGCAGCCGGTTCTGGCCGATCGCACGTGCGCGGGCCATTCACTCAAGCGGCTTGGTAAGACTCGCTTCGCCAGTGATCGCACGCGCGACCACTTCCGGGTCGATTGCTTCGGTGGATCTGCTGCCTGAAGCGGAACAATGATCGCGCCGCGCCGTTCCAAGGCTCGAGCCGCCGCGAACGGCAGGCCGGAGATCGCCCGCGGATCGCCCGAGTCGACTGTCGAAACCATGCCCAGTCGCAAGAGTGGCTGCACGGGGAGAGCGTACGTTTTCCCTGCTCGCTGCCAACTCGCCCGCCGGTGCTACGCGAGAACGCGGTCCATCTGTACGGATTGGCCCTACTGCGATCTTCCTGATCTCGGCGTGTTCGAGTGCGGAAGCCAGACGTAGTGCATCGGCGCGGAGAACCCGTCTGCGATTCCGATCGTCCCGCGTGTTCGGAGAACGGCATGACGTGTCTTCTACCGCCGAGCATTGGCCAGTGGGCCATTCGCCTTAGTTCCGTCGGAGCGCAGCCGCCTGCGGTAGTACGCTCCGTCCATGCACGACGCCCCCGTGAATCCGGTCGGTGAACTTGTCCTTCCACCCGCGCGCGACATGAACGCCGTCCGCGAGCAGACCGCAGTATTGGCCTCGACACCGTCCATGGTTCGCGCCGTACTGAACGGCCTGACTCCGGTGCAGCTCGAGACGAAGTACAAGAACTGGACCGTGCGGCAGATCATCCATCATCTGACCGACTCGAACCTCAACATCTACACGCGATGGAAGCTCGCGCTCACCGAACCGACGCCGCGCATCGCGCCGTACAACGAGACGATGTGGTCAGAAATGATCGACGCTCGAACCGCTGACCTCGCGTTGTCGCTCTCGATCCTCGACGGACTCCACGCCCGCTGGGACATGGTGATGCGCGCCATGAAACCCGAAGAGTTCGATCGTGATTTCTTCCATCCGCAGCGTGATAGCACGCTCACGCTCTGGCAGGCGGCAGCGATGTATTCGTGGCACGCGCGGCATCACTGCGGCCAGATCAAGTGGCTGCGCGATCATTACAGGTGGTGATCCGCCGCGCTGGGCACCCCGCGCAACCCGCATTGCGCATTGCGCCCCGCGCGCACAGCGAGTGTGCGGCCGAATGGCCGCTACGGAGCGCTCAAGCTCGAACTGCGGCCGAATGGCCGCTACGGAGCGCTCAAACTAATACACCCACGCTTCGACCAGCGCTTCGCGCGGCACGACCGTCATCGCTGGCGGCGCGACGAGTAGCATCGCGTCGAGTAGATCGCCTTCCACGTCTTCGACCGCGTCCTTCGTGAGAGCATCGGAGATCGCGACACCGATCGCCTTCAGCTTCGAGACGATTTCCGCCCGAACAAGTTTCGGTGGCTCGCCGCCACCCTTGTAGCCACGATCCGGCCAGTCGAAACGCCGCAATACCGACGCAGGACATCCCTCGCACACGACGACCTTCGCGTGTCCCTCGACGTTCGCGACAGGTTCGATGCGAACACCTTCTTCCGCGAGCGGAAGTAGCACTTCAGAGATCAACGTCCAGGTTTGCTTGAACACCCGCAAGTTCATCGGTGCCATGGGCGTGTGTTCGGAACGGTCACACACTCGCTTCGGTTCTTTCCGCGAAATAGTGCGGAGTTCGTTGCGCCACCCACGTGGCGAACCAAACTGGTGCATCCATTGCGCCATCGATAACCACTCATGCGGCACGCTGGCGGCGTCGAGCGTTTCGATGGCGAGCGCGAATGGCGCGTCGATCCGCCATACGTGATCGCGTTCGTCACGCACGCTCTCGCGAATCAGCCTGAGCAGCGTGCCTCGATCGGCACGGCCGCGAGAAACGATCGCGTCTTTCGGCGTGCGGAGGTTGCGGTCAACGATTCGGATCTTCGCGCTGCCGCCTGAATCCGCGCCTGAAAAATCCACTCCGTGAAGCAGCACTTAGTTGCTCGCTCCGCACTGACCATGCGACTTACCGCAGGGGCAGCAGCCGCCCGACGACATCGGCGTCGAGGACCCAAGAATCCCGGCGGCTCCAGTCATTGCGCCTCCCAGAAGTCCGAAGCTCGATTGTCGCCGCACAAAGGTGCGGCCCGCGCCGGTCGGATCTTCTACCGGCAGATCAGCATCGCGCATCGGGCGCAGCAGCTCTAACACTTCGCCGTCCGATTCAGAAACGTACTCGTAGATAGGCATGTGTTCTTTAGTCCTTGCCACCACGACGGGCAGCTTTTCGAAGCGCTGAGAGCTCTCGCGTCGTGAGCTCTCGCCATTCGCCGACGGCGAGACCCTTGAGTTGCAGTGGTCCCATGCGCACGCGACGCAGCTTCTTCACCGGGTGACCGACGCGCTGCATCATGCGGCGAATCTGTCGGTTCCGACCTTCGCGCAGTTCCATGTACAGCATCGTGCGCGAGCGATCGCGCTTCATGATCGTCAGCTTGCTGTCGCTCTTGCGCCCACCGTCTTCATCTTTGTCGTGCAGGAAGACGCCTGCTTCGAGGATGCCAATTTCATCGTCGGTCAGCGTGCCGCCGACTGTGATTTCGTAACCCTTGTGCACTTCGTAGCGCGGATGCGTGAGGCGATTCGCGAGTTCGCCGTCGTTGGTCAGCAGAAGCAAACCGCTTGAGTCGAGATCGAGTCGTCCGACGGGATAAAGCCGCGGCCGCGCGGGATGCTTGATCAGATCAATTGCGCGAACTCGGCCCTCGGGATCGCTGTTCGTGCTCACCACGCCGCGCGGCTTGAACAGCATCACGTACAGATGGCGTTCTTTCTGCTTCAGCGGCTTTCCGTTGACCTTGATTTTGTCTTCTTCAGGATCGACCCACGCGGGGAGCGCGTCGACCTGCTCACCGTTGACCGTAACCGCCCCCGCTTCAATCAGGTCTTCACACGCCCGCCGCGAGCCGTAACCCGCCTCGGCCAGCACCTTTTGCAGGCGCGGTCCGCGGGTATCAAGGCTGAAAGAGTGCGTTCGCTTCTGACGGGAGCGGGGCATGGGTCGAGGATTGTAGAGAAACCCCACCAACCGGGACGGAGCCTCGCGAACGTAGGATGCAGCCGTGCTCGCAGCCCTCACCCTTGTCCTCGTCGCATTCATCGCAGATCCGCGGCCGACTTCGTATCTCGGCCTGACCGTTCGCGACGTCGCGAATGTCGGATGTCTCGTGAGTTGGATCGATCCCGGCCCGCTCGACGGGCGCGGAATCGAGTCGCCGACGCTCGCGCGTCCGGATCTCCTCGTTTCGATTGACGGAAAGGGCGCGAGCACATCGGCGATCAACCAGTGGCTTGCTCAGCACTCGCCTGGCGCGACGGCGAAGTTGCGCTATCGACGCGCGCTCACGCATGGGCCTTCGTTCCCCGAAACACTCCAGCACGAAGCCGAAGTCCTTGAACTCGATGTCACCGCGTCGGATGCCGAATTGTGGCGCGGCACGTTCAAGCAGGCGCAGTTGTTAGGTTCCTCGATTGCTCCCCCTCCGGTGCCGACGCTCCTCGCGCCTGATGGCGACGGCGTCTTCGCCGCTGCACTCAAAGAGCACGACCTTCGTCAGCCGCTTGAGAAGCTCATCACCGCGCAGCGAGCGGTCAGCGCCGCGCAGACTGATGCTCGGCGCCTCAGCCGCGTGAGCGCGGCGCTTGAACATCCGCTCGCGCTGCCCGAGCTTGCACGAGCCGTCGCCGCGCCAACAGCGCTCGCGGTATCGCGCCCGGCGCGCGCCGTCGCCACGCTCGCAGCCGAGAATCTAGACGCCACGCTTGTCCCCTTCGACGGACAAGGCAGTGTTCCGGTTAGTGACCCACAGGGCGGTATCTTCGCGCTTGACTTTTTTCTCAACGAAGCGCGACTCAAGATGATCGAAGCACTCGGCGACACCTACGCCAACGAAGCGTTCGCGCGTGACGCCATTCGCAGTGTGCGTGCGATGCGCACGTCGCTTCTCGTCGAAGGACCAAACGCCGCAACGACGTTGAAAGTCATTCGCCGCGGTGCCGCAATCGACATGGACGCACTCGTCGCGGCAATCGCGTTCCTCGAAGCAGATATCAATGTTGCGACGAACATCGGCGCGACTGAGCGCGAGCCGTTGCGAGATGAGTTGAAAGGCCTCGTCGAGGGCGACGTGCTAACGACCGAGTTCATTCCCGACGTCGGTTGGGCCGTCGTCGGCGGCCCCGGTCCGAATCGTTATGACATGACGAAGATCGCGGCAGTCCTTGATGTCGGCGGCGACGACACCTACACCATGAGCGGACTCGCGGTTGGCATGCGCGGCATCATCGATCTCAGTGGTGACGATCGCTATGAAGGTGGAGCGGAGCAAGGCATCGGCGCGGGTGTATGCGGCCTCTTCTTCGTGCTCGACCTTGCGGGCAACGATGCCTACGTGGGTCAGGCGCTCAACGCAGGCGTCGGCGTATTTGGCGTGGGAGTCGTCATCGATCGCGGCGGTAACGACAGCTACGTCGGCAGCGAGTGGTCGCTCGGCGCCGCATGTTGGGGCGTCGGTGCCATCGTCGACGTCAACGGCAATGACGAGTTTCGCAGCGACTATCTTTCTCAGGGTTGCGGCGGGCCACGCGGCTTCGGTGCGATCGTCGACATTGCCGGGGACGACCGCTACGACGCGCAAGGCGCGCGGGCGAGCGTCTACGACACGCCGGGAGTGTCCGCGAGCTTCAGCCAAGGGATGGGTATCGGCATGCGCCGATTCGCCGCGGGTGGCGTTGGATTACTGACCGATCTCAATGGCAACGACCGCTACGAAGCGGGCGAGTTCGCTCAAGGCGGCGGATACTTCTTTGGGCTTGGCGTGCTTGTCGACAAGTCGGGCAATGATCGATATTGGGGCAATCGTTATGGTCAGGGGTTCGCCGCTCATCAAGCGGCGGGCGCGCTCATCGACGACGCGGGCGACGACACCTACGTCGGTATGACTGCCGCGAGCCAGGGCGCTGCGTGGGACCAGTCAATTGCCGTGCTCTATGACGGCGCTGGCAGCGACTCGTACCAAGCGGACGGCCTGTCACAGGGAAGCGCGGCACAGCAGGCGCTCGGATTCCTCATCGATATGGATGGCGACGATCGATATGTCGCTTCCGGTGACATTGCACAAGGCGCTTCCGGAACCAACGAATACCACTTCGACGAAGCACCGCCGATCGGAGGCGTGTTTTCGTTCTCAGCGCTCCTTGATTTTGGCACTGGCTGCGATCATTGGTCGACAGTGAGACGGGCTGGCGCGACGATGAGCACCGGCCGCCCGAATGCCAATAAGCCCGCGATGTCAGCGCTCCATGGACTCTTCCTCGATGCCAGCCAAGCCCGTGAGCCCGCAGTCAACCGCTAAACGCGTCGATACCGACGCTCGGCGATTCGCCCGCAATGCGCGACGTCAGCACGGGGCAGATGCATGGTTGATGGAGCTGCTCGCGCCATTGCGCAATGTGCGCCTCGGCCGTGTCTCGGTGGGATCGGCGGCCGATATCGCCACTTTTTGCCTTCGTCATCTGCGCGAAGATCGAGCGCCGCAGATCGCGGCGGCGCTCGCGTTTCGCACGCTGTTCGGGCTCTTGCCGGTTTTGGTCGTCGTCACGCTCATCGCGAAGGCGGCGCTCGGTGACGAGTTCTTGGTCAAGACGGAGGGAGTACTTGAATCGGTCGGACTTGGCAGCGTTCAGTTCGCAGTGCCCGCCGCTGACGGTGGCCCTGCCGCGAAGATCGGACTCGATCAGTGGCTCATGCAACTCATCGGTTACGCAAACACGCTCAACATTACGGCACTCGGATGGACGGGCTTCGCACTCGTCGCTCTGTCGGCGATCTGGGTCTTGGTGACGATTGAAGAAGCGTTCAACGTTATTTATCGCTGCCAGCAGGGGCGTTCATGGGTGCGGCGCATTCTCGTGTACTGGTTTGTTCTCACGGTCGGGCCACTGCTGCTGGGCCTCGCGCCAATCGCGCTCGCGCGGGCTGCGGCACTCGAACACTGGCTGCGCGACTGGGCGTGGATTGCAGCCCTCGCGAATATCCTCGCGTCGATCACCTTCCTGTGGCTTCTGCTCTTGAGTGCCTACATGACCATTCCGACGGTGCGCGTCGCGTGGCGACCGTCGATGATCGGCGCACTCGTTGGTGCGGTCTTACTTCAGATCGGCAAGAGCACGTTCGGCCTCTACGTTTCGAAGGCGTTCGGTGTCAGCGCGCTGTATGGTTCGCTCGGGCTCATTCCACTCTTTATGTTCTGGGTGTATTTGATGTGGCTCGTCATTCTGTTTGGCGCGGAAGTCGCGGCGCTGTTGCAGGCCTTTCGAGGGCGCGATCTCGGAGCGCGCGGACCAGCCGAGCCAGACGCTGAATCCTCGCTGCGCGCCCTCCGCGCCATCGCGACGAAGTTCGAGTCCGGCTCAACATCGACGCTGGCTGAAGTCGCGTCCGCCGCCCGCTTGCCGACAGCAGTGGCGACGCTCCTCATCGACCGGTTTGAAGACGGCGGTTTCGTACGCAGAACCGGCGAAGCCGACGAAGTGGGGTTGGCGCGTCCAGCGGACGGAATCAGCTTGATCGAGGTAATGGATCAGGCGTGGGCGGCGATGGATCGACGCGGCGAAGCGGGAGCGCTCGAGCGGAAGCTGCGCGAGGCGCAACGCGCGGCGGTGGGCGGGACGATGCTCGCAGATGCCTGACCGAGAGCAGCCGGAGGTGAAAGTGCTTTGGAAAGCGAAGACGAGCAGAATGGCCGAGTTCGAGAGGGTGCAACGATGCTTCGTTTGCCCGCCCAGCCAATCCAAATCAAACGTCCGAGAATCGCATCCATGTAATGTGGCTGCCATACATCAGAATTGCATGGCGAAACTGCCTGCGTTCTGATCCGAACCGCCTTCGCTACAGAGGTCGACGCGCGACTGCGCGAGGTCCCCGTCGTCGCCCTCGTCGGTCCTCGCCAGTGCGGGAAGAAGACGCTTGCCCGTTCGATCGTTGATCCGCAATCTGCTAACTACTTCGACCTTGAGTCGCCCCGTTCACTGGCTCGACTCGACGAGCCACTCACTGCACTCGAAGCGCTGCACGGAACGATCGTCATTGATGAGGTGCGGCGTCGACCCGAGCTCTTTCCGATCCTGCGGGTGCTCGCCGACGAGCGTCCGATCACTCGGCGCATCCTAGTGCTGGTCAGCGCGAGTCCGGCGCTACTTCAGCAATCATCGGAGTCGCTCGCTGGCCGCGTGCGCGTGATTGAAATGACGCCGTTCACGGTCGATGAGATCCGTCGCGCGCCAAACACTGATTCGCCGAGCGCTGTCTACACGCGCTGGTTGTTAGGTGGCTTTCCGCGCAGCTATCTCGCCACCGACGATACCGCGGCGTTCGAACGGCTCAACGACTTTCTCCGCTCGATCATCGAGCGCGATCTCAGTGAGTACGGCCTCCGAATGCCGTGGGCCGGGCGGCGGCGACTCGTCACGATGCTCGTCCACTACCACGGTCAGACGGCAGACCTGTCGGCGATGGGGTCAGCACTCAGGATCAGCCGTGAGACAGTGCGTCGCTACGTCAACCTGATGACGGACCTCTTTCATGTGCGCCAGCTTCGACCGTGGTTTGAAAACATCGGGAAGCGCCAAGTCAAGTCACCCAGGCTTTACTTCCGCGACACCGGCGTGCTGCACCCTCTGCTCGGGATCGGCTCGCGCGACGATCTGCTGCTCCATCCGCGACTTGGCGCGTCATGGGAAGGACTCGTCATCGAGGAGATCTTGACCCGAACACCACATCGCGAAGCGTATTGGTGGTCGACGCAGAATGGCGCAGAGCTCGATCTTCTCCTCATGCACGGAACAAAACGTTTTGGGGTTGAAGTGAAACATGCCGACGCGCCGCGCATGACGAAGTCGATTGGAATTGCGATGCAGGACCTCTCGCTGGAGCGCGTGACAGTCGTCGCGCCGGTGCGGATCGCATACGACATTGCGGATCGCGTGCGCGTCGTGCCTTTTGAGGACGTGGTCGACGATCCGGATTCGGTGGTGCGCGCTTTATCGCGGATGTCATCGAGAATCTGGCGCGACAGCGCGCTGGGGCAGAACACGCGCCGTGGTAGCTGGGGTCGAGTGGTCGCACTGCGT
The DNA here is from genome assembly GCA_034440475.1 of Phycisphaerae bacterium. GTDB lineage: Bacteria > Planctomycetota > Phycisphaerae > Phycisphaerales > SM1A02 > JAEUIT01. The sequence goes on from JAWXCC010000170.1 coordinate 35,146, forward strand.
GCGTCGTCATGCGACTCCGCCCCAGCGAAAGCGCCGCCGGTCGAAACCAGGGGCGCTCTTGATACCGAACAGATTCATGGTGCCCTAAGAGACGCCTGTCGTATCGATCGACTTACCGACAGCCGCCCCAGACGCCAAGCAAGATCGCCAGATCGGCGCCGTCGGTGGTGCCATCGCTGTCGAGATCGCTTGACCCCGCTCCGCCCAAAGGCGCCGAGAAGTATTGCGAGATCCGCGCCGCCTACGTTGCCGTCGCCGTTGAGATCAGGCAGGCGCGCAGCGAAGTCGGGACAGTGGGCACACCCTTTGGAACGCCCTCGCCAGAAAAGAATCGACCTTTCGGGGAGGGTCATGCACGACACGCACGTTCGCGTGGGCTGCATGGATGATGCACTCGAATGTGTGTGGCCACTGGGGCTCACTGTGGCTCGATGAACGGCCGCGCGA
>JAWXCC010000171.1:0-12587 GCA_034440475.1 Phycisphaerae bacterium
CGCGCTCGAGCGCGACACGATCGCGTGCGCTTTCGATTTCCTTCTTCGCAACAATGCGCGCCGTTGGTATTAGCAGCCCGAGGCGCACTCGATCTCCTGCCTTCCATATGCGATCAATGCGGTGATACCCCGAGTCCTCCGAAAATGCCGAGTACGGAACGCGCTCGTCGTTCACTGAGAGCGACCAAACCGCGGGCGCCCTCGGCGCTCCGAGCCACGCATATGGTGTTCCGCGGATTCCGCGGCCACGTGACCAACTCGGAATACGCAGCGCGAGCACGAACCGCGCGTCGCCAGCGTGGTCGCTCACGGAATCCACCGTGAACTCAACGACGGATTTCCACGGCATCTCGGTCGTCTGTGTGAGGTGTACTTCGTGGCTACCCAACGCGATCGTCGCTTCGCTTTGAACGTAGAGATTCGCGTAGATGGTGTCGGCGCTCGTCGCGTAGACGTAACCCGAGATGCTCGGGAGAAATCGAGCGACGTTGACTGGGCAACACGCGCAACCAAACCACGGCGCGCGGCCGAGCGTTCCATGATTGAAGGGACGAATGCCGTCACACGAAAGCGGATTGGGATAGAAAAACTTGTCGCCACTCAGCGACACGCCTGCGAGCATGCCGTTGTAGAGCGTGCGTTCCAGCACGTCGATCGGATCACTCGAGCCCGTACGCAGAAACGTTCGGTGATTCCATAAACAACTGGCGATCGCAGCGCATGTTTCGTTGTACGCAGACTCGTTCGGCAGCTCGTAGGCTTTCCCGAATCCTTCGTTCTGCGCGAGCGCGCCGATGCCACCCGTCACGTACATCTTCGTACCGACGCAGTCACGCCAAATCGCGTTCAGCGCGTCGTCGAAGGTTGTCTCGCCCGTGATCGCGGCGACGTCTGCCATACCGGTGTAGAGGTAGCCCGCACGGACCGCGTGACCGACCGCTTCCCGCTGCTCGACGAGCGGGAGGTGATCTTGGCAATATTCACCGTAGAGCTCGCGCCCGTCCGCAACGCCGCGTCGCACGAGGAAGTGGCGGGCAAGATCGAGATAGTCTTGCTGCCCCGTGACGCGAAACAGGCGGACGAGCCCGATCTCGACCTCTTGGTGGCCGGGAACCTCACGACGGTTTCCCGTGAGGAACTCCCGCACCAGTAGATCCGCCACACGCTGCGCCACGTCAAGGAGCGAGCGCTGACCGGTCGCCTGGAAATGCGCGACCGCCGCCTCGAAGAGGTGACCAGCGCAATAGGTTTCGTGGCTCGAGCGCTCATCCTTCCATCGCGCGTCACGTGGTCGTTTCGCCGACGTTGCAATCGTGTAGAGATAACCGTCCGGTTCTTGAGCAGCCGCAATTCTTGCGATGAGCGCGTCGAGATACGCATTCATCGCTGGGTCGGGATGTTGGGCAAGGCCATACGCGGCCCCTTCGATCACCTTGTAGACGTCCGAGTCGTCGAAACAGTTGCCCTGGAAGGCCGTGGCATCTTTGCCAGCAGCGCGGTCGAAGTTCGCGAGCCGTCCCGATGTCTCGCACTGTTTGAAGCATGTCGGAATCGTGACCGTGCGCGCGGTCTCGACGCGCGGCGCCCAAAAGCGGTCAATGAGGCGCACCGCGGTGAATGGCACCGGCTGGATACGCGACGTTTCGGGAGCAAAAACGAGCGCCGCAGCAACGAGAGCGTTCAGCATGCGGCCAAAGATACCTCGTGGGAGTACACACTGTTAGCCGTCGCAGGGACCCCACGCGTTCAACATGAATGACAGGTCGGTACCGTCGACCATACCGCTTCCGTCGATGTCTTCGGGAATGCTCCCGGCGCACGGGTCAGTGTTGCCCCACGCGAAGAGGAGGAGCGTGAGATCCATGCCGCCGATCGCACCGTCGCCATTCAGATCGCCAGCACACGCGGGCTCAACCCACGTCAGCGTGTCCTTGAAAGCGAAAACAAACTGAATCTTGAGCTTGTCGCCCGACGTGAGAGTGAACGACTCACGTTGTCCAATCACGTCGATTGTGGTGGGGCCCACGTCCGCTGGCAGCGGTGTGCCGAAACTGCCGTTCACAGTCGCGGTTCCCGATCCGGTCGTGCCAAGGTTCATCGGGCATGCATACATGAGCCCGACCGTCGCGCCATCTCCGACGGCGCGGAGCATGGCGACACCGTCGGCACACGAGAGAGTGCCAGGTCCCACGGTCGTCAGCGTGAGCACCGACGTGCCGCCAACGAGCGATCCACCGGTGATCGTCGGACAGAGTGGGACGTCAATGCCCCAGTTGAACGTCTGCGTGACTTGGCTCAGGTTTTGAATGGTGATGATGCCGACGAGACCGGCCTGAGGACTTGCCATGTAGTCGGCGGAGACATCACAATTGATAGTCCAAGCGCCGCCTGCGCCGGTGTAGGTAGCAACGTAGTGCTGATTGCCATTCGACGCAGTTGTTCCCGTGATCGCGCTCGTCACCGTCGGCCCACCATCCACTGAGATGGAGACCGTCGCTTCCGGCGGAGCGGCGAGCAGTGAAGTACTCGTCGCGCCAGCGAGCACTGCCGGAACGTGCAACACGAACAGCTTGCAGAGCTGAAGTCCCCTCATCGCAAACCTCCCATTCAGACGACCCCGGCCAGAGAAGTGAGCCACACGAGCTACTCAGCCGACCCGTCGCATCATCGGCGCGATCGCCACGCGTCGATAGTGACAGCGAGCACGACGATCACACCAGTCAGCATTTCCTGCGCCGAGTTCTTGATGCCCAGGAGATTGCACCCTTGGACGAGAAACCCTAGAAGAAGCGCGCCGCACAATGCACCACCGATCGATCCTTCGCCGCCTGCGAGGCTCGCACCACCTATGACGACGGCTGCGACGACTTGCAGCTCGAATCCGATTGCCGCCGTCGGATCTCCGACGGTTAGTCGAGCAAAGAGGATCGTGCCAGCAATGCCCGCGCACAATCCCGAGAGCGCATAGACGATCCATTTCGTCCGCTCGACGCGAACACCACAGAGACGCGCCGTCGTTTCACTTGATCCGATCGCTGTCACGTGCACGCCGAACACCGTGTGCCGGAGAACAACCGCGCCAACGATCGCTACGAGAAACGCAATCCACACGCTTGGTGCGAGAACCAGCCACGCTGGCTGCGGGTTCGCTGTTGTGAGCGCGTCCAGCCAGCCGAGTTGCTCGTCGGGCACGCGAACGGTTTGGTCCTGCGCCAGCCATTTCCCGAGTCCGCGAGCGATGCCCATGGTCCCGAGCGTTGCGATAAACGGCGCTATCCGCCAGCGCGTCACGATGAGTCCGTTCAAGCAGCCGAAGGTGACGCCGGTCGCTATGCCCGCAAGCGCCGCGACGGTGGGACTCGCGCCGCGACTGAGCGCGAGCGCCGTCACAACCGACGAGAGCGCGGCCACGGAGCCGACTGAGAGATCAATACCGCCGGAGACGATGACGAGCGTCATCCCGACGACGGCGATCATCAGTCCCGCGTATTGCACGAGCACCGTCCGCACGTTGCCCGGAGCGACGAGCGCCGACAACGCACTCGGGTCGCTCCACGCGACGAACGCGAAGAGTAGCGCGAAACCGATGAGTGGCCCGACGATTCCTCGTAGTCGTCCTAGCGGTGACATCACGCCACATCCTTTGCGGTGCCGAGGCTGGCCGCGTGCACGATCGACTCCTCGGTCCACGCGTCGGCTGCGCGAGCAGCACCCAGCACCCCGCGATGCATCACCGCAATACGGTCGCACAGCCCGAGCAACTCAGTGGCGACAGAGCTCACCATCACAATCGCCTTGCCTTGCGACGCGAGCGACGCGAGCAACCGATAGATCTCCGCTTTACTTCCCACGTCGATGCCGCGCGTCGGCTCGTCGAGAAGCATCACATCCACGTCGTGCGCGAGCAGTCGCGCTATCGCGACTTTCTGCTGGTTACCGCCCGAGAGCTCACTCACAAGGCGAAGCGGCGACGCCGCCTTGATTCCGAGCCGCGCGAGCCATGGCTCGCTCGCTCGCGCCAACGTTCGGTCATCGACGACGCCGTGACGCGCGTGGCGATTGAGTGACGACAGAAGCAGATTCGTCGCAATCGGAAGGCGCTGAGCTAACCCCTCGTTTTTCCTATCCTCGCTCAGCATTCCGACCCCGTGACGGAGGTTGAGGTAGGGCTGTGCTGTGGACGAACTCCACGCCCCAACACGCACATGTCCGGCGCGCACAGCATCGAGCCCAAAAATTGTGCGAAGGAGTTCCGTTCGACCCGCACCGATGAGCCCAGCGATCCCGAAAATCTCGCCGCGGCGAAGTTCAAGCGAAGCGTCACGCGGCAACGAATCGCCAGCGAGGGCGTCGATCTTCAGCACTACCCCGCCAGCCGCCCACGTGCGAACCGGAAAGAGCTGACCGAGCGGACGTCCAGCCATGAGCGCAATGAGCGCGTCATCGGATGTCTCCGCGATTCGTCCCGTGCCGACGCTTGCTCCATCGCGGAGCACCGTGAAACGCTCTGCAACCGCGCGCACTTCATCGAGATGATGACTGATGAAGATGACCGCGCGACCTAAATCACGAAGCCGCCGCATTGCATCGAAAACTCGCGAAGCTTCCATCGGACCGATCGACGACGTCGGTTCGTCGAGCACGATCACCCGCGCATCAGCGGCGATCGCACGCGCGATCTCAACAATCTGGCGTTCGCCCGGACCCAAGTTCTTGACGAGCGTGTTGACGCTGTTCGTTAGACCGAGCGCCCGAAGCGCCGCAGTTGCATCCGCGCGCGTGATCGTCTTTTCCCGCGCAAGTCGGATGTTCTCCACGACGCTCAGATGCGGGGCCAGCGTCAGCTCTTGGTAGATCATCGCCACGCCTGCATCGCGTCCGGCTATCGGGTCGCGCGGCGCGTACGTCGTTCCGTTCAGCGATATCACGCCCGCGTCCGGCGTGATCGCCCCCGCGAGAATCTTCATCAACGTGCTTTTTCCAGCGCCGTTCTCACCGAGGAGCGCATGGATCTCACCCGCCGCGACCTCGAGATCGACTCCAGCGAGCGCGACGGTCGCGGCAAATCGCTTTCTAACGCCCCGCATGCTGAGCGCAGTCATGGTGTGCTCGCCAGTCTCACGTGGGCAATCTCTTGAGTGGCTTCACTTGGGCAGTTCTGGCGACAAGATCGCCTTCATCGCAGGCTCTTCCATGGTGGCTTTCGTCACCAATGTGCAGCCCGTGTCAATCCGTTTCTCAACCGGCTTGCCCGCGAGAGCGTCGACCATCGCTGTCACCGCGAGTTCACCCATGCGCATCGGATTCTGCACCACCAGCGCGTCGATCTTGCCGTCGCGCAGTCCGCCAACCAAGGCCGTCGATGCGTCGAAGCCGACGAGCTTCACTTTGTCCTTCCGCTTGGCTGCGTCGAGTGCCTTCATGAACGCGGCGGCGCTCGGTTCGTTCGGCGCGTATGCGCCGTCAAAATCAGCAAATCGCGTGAGCAGATTCTCCGCCGTCTTCAGACAACTTTCCAGCGTCGCACCGCCGAACTGATCGCTTGAAGCGACTTCGACGCCGGGGAACTTCGCCTTCAGCGTGTCGAGAAACCCTTGCTCGCGCTGCATCGTGCTTGCTGATCCTTCGACGTATCGCATCATCACAACCTTGCCTTTACCGCCGAGCAATCTGCCTAACTCCTCGGCGGCGATGGAGCCACCTCTGATATTGTCGGTCGCGACGAAACTCTCATAACCGTCCCAGTCAAGACCACTGTCGAAGATGGTCACGCGAATGCCTGAGTCCTTCGCGGCTTTCAGCGGGCGCACCAGCGCCGACGCATCGAGCGGCGCGATGACGATGCCGTCGACCTTGCGAGCGACAAACGCTTCGACGACTTTGATTTGCTCGTCGCGGTCATCTTCTCGCGCCGGTCCCTTCCACACGACATTGACGCCGAGATTCGTGCCCGCCTTCCGAGCACCCACCTCGACCGTCCGCCAGAACTCGTGTGACGTTCCTTTGGGTATTACGGCGATCGTCCGGGCAGCCGTCGGCGCCGCCGTCGAGCTGGCGGGGTTCGGCACCGTTGACGGCAGCGGTTTGTCACAAGCGACGAGCGCGACAGCGACAAAGAAGAGAAAGTTTCGGCGGAGCATCGCTCGGCAAGGTATCCGGTCGCGCGCGGCGCGCAAACTGGCGCGCTCGCGTGGGCACGTTCACGAGGCGCTCTGATAGCCTGATTGCATGCTTTTGACTGCCGCCATCGCTATCGCTGCGCTCTTCACCAATCCAATCGCGAATCCCATCCCGGGTCCGCTTGCGAGCCAAGCGACTGGCCGTGCGACCGCGCCGCCAGTTCGAGGCCCAGCGACGATGGAAACAGACACCGCCCGCGACGAGCGCATGAAATGGTGGCGTGGCGCACGATTCGGCATGTTCATTCACTGGGGGCTCTACGCAGTGCCCGCAGGCGAGTGGAACGGCAAGCCGGTACCGGGAGCTGGTGAATGGATCTTGAACGGCGCGCAGATCAAGCCCGAAGACTACGAACCGCTTCAGAAGCAGTTTAATCCAGTGAAGTTCGACGCGACGCGATGGGTTGAGATCGCGAAAAACGCGGGGATGAAATACATCGTGATCACGAGCAAGCATCACGACGGATTTTGTCTCTGGGATTCGAAGCTCACCGACTGGGACGTGATGGACAGCCCATTCCACCGCGACATCCTGATGGAACTCGCGAACGCTTGCGAAGCCGCGGGCATTCGACTGTGCTTCTACCACTCGATCATGGACTGGCACCATCCTGACTATCTCCCGCGCCGCGCGTGGGACACGCGGCCAACGGAGATCGCCGATTACAACCGCTACGTCGCTCACATGAAGGGACAGCTTGCCGAGCTGCTCTCGGGCACTTATGGAAATATCGGCGTGCTCTGGTTCGACGGCGAATGGGAGGGAACTTGGAATCACGCGCGTGGCAAGGATCTCGACGACTACGTGCGCTCGCTGAAGCCGGACATCATCGTGAACAACCGCGTTGATGTCGGTCGCGACGGCATGGCTGGTCAGACGCGCGACAACCCGGATCGTTTTCGCGGCGATTACGGCACTCCGGAACAGGAGATTCCCGCAACCGGAGTCGTCGGCCCCGATGGCAAGCCGCGCGACTGGGAAACGTGCATGACGATGAACGGCACGTGGGGTTTCCACAAGCATGACACGAATTGGAAGTCGCCCGAAACGATGATCCACATGCTCTGTGACATCGCCTCAAAGGGAGGCAACTTCCTGCTCAACGTCGGCCCGACTGCCGAGGGAGAGTTTCCACCGGCGATCGTCGAGCGACTCGCGGCGATGGGCGCGTGGATGAGTAAGAACGGCGACTCGATCTACGGCACGACCGCCAGCGTGTTCGCATCGCTTCCCTTCGGGCGCTCCACGACCAAGACCGGCGGGAAGAACACGACGCTCTACTTCCAAGTCTTTGAATGGCCGACGGACGGAGCACTGGTCGTGCCCGGCCTGCTCAATAGCCTAGGCAGCGCGACGTTACTAACAACGGGCGAGTTGCTGAAAGCCGAGCGCCGCGGTGCCGATGTCGTTATTCAACTGCCAGCCGCCGCGCCCGATCCGATCGCTAGTGTGATCGCGCTTGAGTTCGTCGGCGCACCGATGGTGGTGCGGCCCGCAGATCTGCGCCCAGCCGGAACCATCTACGTGAACGCGGTTCAGGTCATGCCCGCCCCAACGCCCGATGGTGCCGTCGTGCGCTACACCACGAACGGAAGCGAACCGACGAAGGACAGTGGAATATTGACCGCAATCGCTCTTCGGCAGACCACCACCGTGAAAGCTCGCACGTTCGTCGGCGACGCGCCGGTTGGACCGGTCGCGAGCCAAACCTATGAGCGCGTGGTCCCTTGGGACAACGTCCGCCGTAACGACGCGGACGGGCGCGGCACCGGCGTGGAGTGGGCAGTCGTCGATGGCAACTTCAAGTCGGTCGAAGACGTTCGAAGGCAAGTTGGCAAAGATCTGCCACTCGACCCGCCTCACGGCTTCGCGATCCCCAAAGACAAGCACGATCACTTCGGTCTCTATTTCCGCGGCTATCTCTCGGTGCCCTATGAAGGACTTTGGCGCTTCCGGTTAGCTTCAGATGACGGCAGTCGCCTAATAGTGGATGGACACGTCGTCATCGATAACGATGGTCCTCATTCGTTCAAGAGCGTTGAAGGCGTCGCACCACTCACAATTGGTGTGCACGAAGTTGAGTTGCTTTATTTTGAGAACGAAGGGCAAGAGGCGCTTGAGCTCGAGTGGCAGGGACCAAACCTCCCGTGGGCGAGAATTGGCGAGGGCTCATTCGTCCACTCGAAGACGAATGGCGCCCCATTCGGTGCACGGCGACCCGCGGGCGCGTCGGGCAAACCGGCAGCGACCGGCCCAGCGCGATGACGCGGGGGCTTTCTCCGCTCACGGCGGACGTACTCCTCCTTCTCGCTGCCCTGATCTGGGGTCTCGGATTTGTCGCGCAACGTCTCGGTGCCCAACACCTCGATCCGCTCACCTTCACGGGCCTGCGCTTCACACTCGGCGCGATCGTCTTGCTGCCTTGGGTGTTGCCATCGATCTCGCGAGGCGGCTTCAACCGCGCGCACCTCGTCGCAGGAGGCGTCACGGGCATTGTGATGGCGGTCGCGGCGTCGTTTCAGCAGTGGGGACTTGCTCACACGTCGGCGGGCAACGGCGCGTTTATCACGGCACTCTACGTGGTCCTCGTTCCGCTGCTCGGGCTCCTCGCAGGTCATCGCGTTCGTCGGGTCGTTTGGCTTGCAGTCGCACTCGCGCTTGTCGGACTTTGGTTCTTGTCTATCACGCACGATTTTGCGCTCGAGCGCGGTGATCCGATTGTGCTCGTCTGCGCGCTCGGTTGGGCGATTCACGTCGTCGTCGTCGCGAAGTGGTCGCCGTCGCTCAATCCGATCCGTTATGCGTTTTTGCAGTTTGCAATCACCGGTGTGAGCACTCTCGCACTCGGCTTGATGTTCGGACGCCCAACACTTGCCTCTATCGACGCCGCAAAGTGGGCGGTGCTCTTTGGCGGTGTGTTTCCCGTCGGCGTCGCCTTCACACTCCAGATGATCGCGCAGCGGACGGCACCGCCTACGCACACCGCGATCATCTTGAGTCTGGAAAGCGTTTTCGGAATGCTCGCTGGCGCGATCTTCCTCAGCGAAGTCGTCACTGAACGCAAGTTGCTCGGCGCATCACTGATGTTCGCGGGAATGCTGCTCGCCCAGATCCGCTTCGGCAAGCCGCGCGAAGAACCGCTCTCACCGTAGTGCTCACCGCGCCGACGCAACGCGGCGAAGCACGCTTCCAGCGAAGGCGGCCACGACGGCGGGAACGAGCACAAGTAGCGCCCACCACAGCGAGCGCGGCGCGCTCTCAACCGACCAACTATTCATGCGAGCTAACACATGTGCTGTTGGTACGGCGAGACCAAGAATCGTCGCTGTCAGTAACACGTGGCGGGGGAAAACCGCGCCAAGCGTCGCGCCCGCGGCGACAACGAGCAAGAGCGTGCCCACGGGGTTGACCGCACTCAAGTCACCAGCACCGATCATGAACGCTGTGAGGAGCGCGAGCACGACGCACGAGCAGAGGTCGGCGATCGGTGACTCGCCGAAGCGAAGGCTGAGTACACGGGAGTGCTGCTGCTTCATGTGAGTCATCCTCGCTTGTCCGATGCGGAACGCGAATCGGCGTTCGCCCGGCGTCGCCCCGTGCGGCCGAACTCGCCCATAGGCGCAGGTTATGCCGGGGCGGCCGCGCATTATCAACCAGTAGATGAACGCTAGCGAATGCGTGCCAATCGCGCCGATCGAAGTCCCAGCACGCGGGTGCAACGCCCAACCGCCCGGGAGGATCTCGGGGCTACATAGATCCGGTCGCTTCGCACGGAGGACGCAGAGCGACCACGACGCCTACCCGGCAGTCGGACGTCCATGAACTTTGAATCGACCTTGGAGCAGCTGTTCGGCCACCTCGTTTCCGGTGACCGCCCCGCCGCGCGTTCGCTCGTCAATGTTCTCTACGACTCGGGCATCGCACCCGAAGAGGTCTCACGCGAGCTTTTCTGGCCCGCTCTCGAAATGGTGCACACGCTGCACCGCAACGATCAGATGACAGGACTGGCTCATCATTACGGCACGCGACTGCTGCGCATGCTGGTCGATCAAGCCCAGTCGCGCTACACGCAAAAGATTCGCCGCAACCGCAAGGTATGCCTCTTCTGCGGACCGAACGAACCGGAAGAACTTGCGGGCCAATTGGTTGCTGACTTGTGCGAAGCTGACGGCTACGACGTCTACTTCGCTGGCGGCGGCGTTCCGAACGATGAGATCTTCGAAGAAGTCGGCAAGCAAGAGCCCGACATACTGCTGCTCTTTGCATCGAGTAATCGTGACGCGCCGAGCATTCGCATGCTCATCGACACGCTCCGCGAAGTGAACGCATGCCCGAATCTGCAAATCGTCGTTGGCGGCGGCATCTTCAATCGCGCTCCAGGACTCGCTGAGGAAATCAGCGCCGACATCTGCGCGACGTCGCCAGCAGACCTGCTCAACAAACTCGTCGCGTGCGCTGACGTGCGAGCGCCGAAGTTCATGAAGACACGAACTCGCGCTGCGGCGTGATCGCAACACGGGTACGAGCAAGAAACTCTCCCCCTCCCTCACTGGGCGTCCCGATTGCGGGACGCCCATGTTTCTTCTTACAGGCTTGCACCCGAATGTTAGATCGCGGCAAGCGGGCCCGCTGCGGCCTGCCCAGTACTCCCCGATCGCTGTAAACGCGGAGTCGAGATCCCGAGTCGAAGTGCCTGCCTCGGCGGCCATCGCAGGAAACTCGCCGCGCCATGCTTCGGGCGGCGTGGGAAGGCGATCGGGAACTTTGTGCCGCTCGCGCTGGCGGAAGGTTTCCATCAGCGCGTGGCGTACTAAGAGATCTTCGCCGGTGAGATCCTCGATCTCGCCAACTGCACCATCGCCGAATCCAAGGTCGCTGTGGAAGCGGGCAAACGCGCGCCGCGATTTTGGCAAGCACACTGAAGACGCCCCCGCCGCCCGGCGCGGCTTGGATCTCACCTCGTGCGGGCGGAATGATGAACTCGAAGAAGTTGGCCAGATCTAGCTTCCGGGCAATATCGAGCATTTCGCGCACTTCGACGAGCCGCTTCGGCAGCTCGCTAAAGTCAACCACTTCGTCGATTGTTAGGTCAACATCTCGCGTGGTCCGAGCCTTCAGACGAAAACAGAGCTCCGTTGCGTAGCTCCCCTTGAGCAGGCACGGTGGGTGAGCGTCATGGAACAGTCTCGCGAGCAGGCGTTCGATCGCGATCTTGAGGCGAAGTCCTTGGATCTGCACGCAGCGCTCCGCCGCCGCTGTGCGAATCCGCGTCTCGAGCGCCTGTCGGAATGCCGCCGCGTTCGGATAGGAGTGGCTCATCGGCTGCCCCGCTTTTAGCGCATCGTCGTGCCGACGTTGCGCCAGATCGTGGTCGACGCACCCGCTTCGGAGCGCCGGATGAGGCCTCGGCTCACAGCCTCCTCGACGGCGCGCTCGAACTGTTCTGTCGGCATCGCCGGATCGCTCGCCAGATCACGAAGCGTGCGTACTGGTGTCGTCACAAGCAGCGCGTCAATTTCAGTGGCGTCCGGCGTCGGTACGGCACCTTTGTGCAGCGTGCATGGCTTCGGCGCGCGCTTGCGGAACTTCGCCGGTACCGTCAGGTGAATCTGCGTCGGGATAAACTCTGCGAGGGCGTGAAGGGCGAGTGCGGTCTGATGCGAGACGATTGCTTGCGGCTGGTCGTCTCGATCCCGACTCCAGAAGCGAAGACGCAGCAGATCGTCGTGCTCGGCGCGCGGAAATGTCGGAATGCGGTATAGCCCGTGCGCAACCCGCTCGAAGTTGTTCGCGGCAAGGTGGTAACGCAGGTGCGAGGAGGCATATCCCGCCGCCGCAGCTTAGCGCGCTGTGACGTAGCCCCCCTGCGTAACGGCAACCTCTGCGAGAGTCCGAAGGGCCGTCTTGGTGTCGCGGTATGTCATGCACAAACCCTCAAATTTTTTGAGGTTTTATGCGGCTTGAGTAGCCCCGGCAAGGCTGCTGAGCTTCGGAGTGGGACACCCGCCGCGCGAATGGCAGCGCCAGATGATTTCGTCGCGCGTTCGTCACGGGGGCGCGGCGGATAGTGTCATGTCCCGGAAGTTAGCTACGTTTCTGGCGCGACATGTTCGTGGCTGGCAAGGAGTCGCGGCAACCAATGTTTGGGGCTAACAGCCTCGTTCGTAGCCCGAATGATTTTCGCCACGGGTTGCCATGCCCTTGTCCGGATTGCTCTTGACCCACGCGTCCGATAGCAAATCGCTCACGAACGCAAATGGCTCAACCTTGCAGGCAGCGTGCGACCGCGCTCCACAAAGCTGCCTAGCCCGCTACCTCGGGTGCTTCAAGAATGTGATTCGCGAATTGATAGTGCAAGGCAACCACTCAAGCAGGATTTTCAGCGATTTCCGAAGATCAGCCTTGAC
>JAWXCC010000172.1:0-5684 GCA_034440475.1 Phycisphaerae bacterium
CAGGCATGCTCAGCGCCGTTATCGGGACGCATGCGAATGCGCAGGCGAATGGCTGCCTCAAGACCTATCGCCTGATCCGGCTCTGCGAGGTTCCCAACCCTGATGTCTGTGGGATTCCGGAAGGGAACGACGCCGTGTACGGCGCGGATAACACCTTCGGCATCAACGACCAGGGCCAACTTGTGGGAACGATGCGCTGGATTACGCCGACGGAATCGACCTGCGGCTCGATCTCTCATCAGCTTCCCGACGGCTCATACGAACGACTGTTCGCCTTCTTGTGGCTGCCGCGCGCCGCGATGGGCATTCCCGTTGCGGGAAACGATGGTTGCTCCGACGCGGTACTTGGCACGCTCGTGACGTCGTGGTCGGGAAGCGACATCCTGCGACCCGCGTTCGCGCCGTCGGGCACCACCTGCGCCTGCGGAAGCGCTGGCTTGTTTGCACCGCCCGATGCTCCTTGGGATGTTGAAGGTGCGCTCGCCGCGCTTGGCTTTGCATCGGTCGCAAGCTTCGCCGAGTGGGTTCAGAGCGCGGAAGAAACAAACGTCGAAGGGATCGTGCTCTACTTGCAGCAGTTTATAGCTGCTCAAGATCCGCAATTCTAATTGAGGTTATTCATGCGCCATCATCCAGCGATGTTGCTCGTCGGCGCGTTCAGCGCAGCTCTCAGCGCCGCGAGCTCAAGTTTTGCAGCGATCCAAGTTTTCTATGACAAAGCAGCGTGGGAGCAAGCGGTCGGATCATGGACCACGGTCGACTCTGTACAACCGCAATCAACGTTCTTAACTGACCAGTACGCAGACGTAGGTCTGCTGTTTCCGTTGGGTGACGCTATCGCTGGGCAGGGGAATGGCCCGAGTGGTGATGGGTGGGCGCTCTTCGGTGCTAGCCCTGATTACAACGCAACGCTTCAGTTCACACTCCGCGGCAGTGGTTCGCGATTGAGCAATCCGGAGACTCCCAATTCACCATTTCCATTGGCGAAGCGGTGATTGGAAGCGCATTCGCGTTTCCGACGTTTACGGGAATAATTTCAGATACCCCGTTCGACCAGGTCTTCATATTCGACGGTATCCAAGTCGACAACGTCCACTTCGGTGGCGTGCCAGCGCCGAGTGCCTTGGTCGTTCTCGCGTCCAGCGCGCTCTTGGGTCGCAGTCGTCGACGCAGCGAGTGAGATGGTGCAAACACTCGGACGGGGTTGCAATCGCCTGCGCGATTCGCCAGAGTACGACTCTTTGACTTCGATCAGGTACGACGTGCGGGGCGCGTTTTTCGTGTTGCGTATCGCGAAATCGTCGCAGGAGACAGCGACGAGCCCATGACGGTACTTCCTTGCAACCCGACCCTGGCATTCCGCGATCGCCACCCCGTTCGGTCGCCGAGTCACACCCGCCGCAGCTCATTCAGCGGCTGGCCACCGATCCATACCTCGTCGGGCTCGGGTCCTGCGTACTCGTACGCGAGCGTGCGTTCGTCACCTGACGCGAGAAGTTGAAAGTCTGCCCGCTTGCCGACCTCGATCGTCCCGAGCTCATCTTCGAGCGCTAGCACGTGCGCTGCGTTCACGGTAGCGCACGCGATGGCTTCGGCTGGCGAGAGACCAAGATGCCGTGCCGCCAGCGCAATGATGAACGGCATCGATGGGGTTGGACTCGATCCCGGATTGAGATTGGTCGCAATGGCTGCGGCACCGCCGAGATCGATAAGTTTTCGCAGTGGCGCGTACCGACCATCCAAATGAAAGCCGCAGCCCGGCAGCGCGACGCCGATGGCGCGGCTTGCCGCGAGACGCTGAACGTCGCCCTCCGTCGTCGCTTCGAGGTGATCGACGCTTCGGGTGCCAAGTTCGATCGCCAGCCCGACCATTCCGAGCGAATGAAACTGATCGGCGTGGACGCGTATCGGGCATCCAAGCGCGACTGCGGCGACGAAGTAGCGTCGGCACTCGTCCAGCGACCACGCGCCTTCCTCGCAGTACGCGTCGCAGGTGATGCCCGGTCGCACTCGCGCGGCGTTCGGCAGCGTGACGTTGATAGTCTCTTCAACGAACTTGGGATTGTCTGGATCTTTCGCGTGGGCACCGAGGAATGTCGACACGACAGTCTGGCGCGTACCGCGCGCGGCGTCGGCAATCGCGTCGAGCAGGCGCAGCTCTGCGTCGGTCGAAAGCCCGTAACCGCTCTTCGCTTCGATGCACGTCGTTCCCAGCCGAGCCGCCGCGCGAAACCGGGCGAGTGTTGCCGCCGCGAGTATTTCGCGGGTCGCAGCGCGCGTCGCGCGCACGGTCGACATAATTCCGCCGCCGCGTTTCAATATCTCGAGATACGGAATGCCCGCGCGTCGAAGGTCGGCTTCGTCGAAGCGATCGCCCGCCCAGCACGCGTGCGTATGGCAATCGACAAATCCCGGTAACAGTGCCCGGCCACGGGCGTCGATCATGTTGCCAAGGTGGGGCGGTGCGTCGCCAACGCCAATGCGCGCGATGCGCTCACCCTCGACCGTGACCCAGCCCCGCCCGATCACGCCGAGCTCGCTGAGCCAGCGTCCCCGCCGCGGACCTGCCGCCGCGCCGGCCGGTGCAAGCGTGAGAATCCGAGCGTTGGCGACTGTGAATCCTTGCATCGCGCTCGGGAGGCTACCGTGGAGAGCCACATGTGTGGTAGCGTCGTAACGAAAGGTGAACCATGAACCTTCTCCTCATACGGCACGCGAGAGCGTTTGAGCGCGACGCCAGCGCTTGGCCCGACGACCTGCGGAGGCCGCTGACAGCGGCCGGACGTACGGCGTTCGTCCGGTTGGCGAAGCGATTGGGCCTAATGCTTCCCGAGGTCGCTCGCGTCTATGCGAGCCCCGCAACTCGGACGTGGCAGACCGCACGATTGCTGCACGAAACAACGGGCTGGCCCGCGCCAGAGAGATCGGACGCGCTCTTGCCCGACGATACGACAGTTGTGCTTCGGCACGATTCGATACTTCCGCGGAGTCTTCCCGAAGGGAGCGCCCATGGTTCGAGCGGCACGATCGTATGGGTAGGTCACGAGCCATCGCTCTCGCAAACAGCATCGTGGCTGCTGACGGGCGACCCCGCGCGACTCGCCGTCGACTTCAAGAAAGGCGCAGCGCTGCTGCTCGAAATCGACCCGACAGCGCTCGCATTGCCCGCGGGCCGCGCGCATCTCCGCTGGCTCGTCCCGCCGCGTTTTGCGGCCCGGCGTGCGTCCCGCTGAGTCGTCGTGATTGCTACACTCGCCGTTCTTCGGAGTAATCGATGACGACCGGCGCAGACACGAACCCGAATCACAAAAAGACCGCTCTGGTGGAAGTCAGATGGGCCACGCCGTTCCTAACGGTTCGGCCTGCCGGACCTCAGGTCGGGCAGCGCGAGAGTCCGATCATTACCGATGAGGTCAACCCCTTCCTCAAGCTTGCGGGCAAGACCCTCAAGATGATGGTGCTTGACCTCTCCGACGTCACGTTCATGTCGAGCATGGGCCTTGGAATGTGCATCGCCTTTCGCAATCAAGCGGCGGCGAACGGGGCGAAGTCGGTGCTCTATGGGGCGAGCAAGGATTTGCTCCAGCTTCTGGCGATGATGAAGATCGAGAAGCTGTACACGATCGCTAAGTCTGAGGACGAATTGCGAACGCTGCTGAATTCGTGAGCGCTAAATTCGTGAGCAGGGCAGGTGGCGTGCTCTGCGAGCCGTACTCATGAAGAAGCGGCGACGGACCGAAGCCCGCCGCCGCATCCCCTCTGAGGTTCCCCGCTGAGAGTGAACGTGAAGTCGGTTACGCGCGACGCCGTCGGCCGCGCAGACCGACGAGTGCGATCAGTGCCGCCGCGGACGGGGCTGGCACCGTGAGCGCTGTGATCACCGCACCGCCACCGATCTCGCCGAGCAGCGTCCCGAGGCCAGTCTGAAGGTTGATCGACCAGAACGTGCTCTTGGCGGACTGTGCATCCAAGATGACGGCGTACGCGAGTCCAGTCGCGCCGGAGATATCGAAACCACCGATATCCGTCATGTCTGCGCCGATCGATCCCACCGTCATGAGGGTTCCGTTGTTAGGCGGCGACTGGATGACGAGCGTGTCGAGTGCCGCGTCGATGCCATAAAGCGTGGTCGTCAGCGCCCCAGCGAAGTTGTTGGTATACGCGGCGTGCACGACGTTTGGATTCGTCCCCGCGAACGGATCGCCACCAGCGAATTGCAAGTTTCCATCCACAAAGGCAACTTGCCCAGATGTGGGATTCAATCGCAAGTTCTGGTCTGCATCGCTCACGAGCCGAATGCGATCAACGGTCGGATTGAAGTCGAATCCGAACGAACTCCCATTCAACGCCGGGGAGAAATTCGCGCCGACCGCCGTAGCAACGCCGGTCGCAGGGTTGATCTTGTAGAGGCGACTGAAGCTCCCCATTCCGTACAGCTCGCCGGTTGCTGGCCGCAAGTCGAGGCCAACGATTTGTTCATTCTGAGCGAGCCCTTGGATCGCGACGCCTGCTGCCAGTGTGCCTGGCGTTGTGGAATCCCAACTCGTGAGAAAGCCGGTCTGTGTAACGCCATATATCTGCTCGGCGTTCGAAGCGGCTGACAAAAGTCCAGTGGACAGCAACGCGACGGCAGTCGCGCGTAGAGGTGACATTGTTCTTCTCCAAATAGAGTTGCCAGTGACGAACGGAACGACGCCTTCCCGTCCATCCCGCGACCGCATCGGAGCCCGCCGTCGGCGCGATTCAGCGAAACAAATTTTTCTGGGCAACGCGGTGCCGCTCCCGCCGATCGTGTTTGAGCGCCGGGCGCCGAGCAAAACGAGCTCCATGTCACACGGAACCCAACGCTCGACCGAGAGCGGCCTTCGTTGTTCTCGATGGGTGCCCGGCCAGCGGGACTAGCACTGCAGCGTTCTTACCTTCGTCGCAAGGGCTTCGCTTCGCGGAGCGAGCCTCCACGGTGGAAGTGGTATCAGTGTTAGGGCCTTCCTGCCGACGCTCTGGGTCATCTCCGCGCCCTCAGCGCCTCCGCGGTGAACGGTGTCGACAATTGGATGCGTTGGTCTCGCAGCCGAGGCGGCGGTTACGCCCCCCAACCAGCGAACAGGATCGAGAGGTCCGACGCATCGACGGTGCCGTCGTCGTTGAGATCGCCGAGTCCGGGACCTTGGTCGTAGCGACCGAGGAAGAGGTCGAGATCGGTTGCGTTCACGGTACCGTCGAGGTTCAGATCGCCCGGTTGTTCGCACCCATCCGGAATGCCGTTCGAGTTTTCGTCGGCGAGTCCTTCGGCGATCTCCGTGCTGTCGTCGATCGCGTTGGCGTTGCAGTCGTTGTAAGGATCGAGCAACCACAGTTCATCGGTGCTCGACTGCGGATTGAGTTTGTGCGCCAAGCTGGCCAAGGTTCCGTTCGCGGGGAACGTCACGGAGCTCCCGAAAGCCCATCCGTAGACGCCTTCATCGATCTCCGCGGTCTGAACCCACGCGCCGTTGGCGGCGCGGACGAACATCGGAATGCCCACGCTCGTTCGTCCGATCGCGATGCGATTGCCACTCATCGCCATTGACCGCGCGTTGTAGCTCGGCGAGATCGCGATCTCGCCTTCGGGAAGCCACGCTCGTGCGGCGGTCCGACGATAGATCGACCTGATGAATCGTTCCACCAGCGTTTTGCTAGTTCGG
>JAWXCC010000173.1:0-4028 GCA_034440475.1 Phycisphaerae bacterium
CCATTGCGCCGTGGTCGTCCATTCCGCCGCGGGTTGGCTTGCCGCGGGCGTTCTCGGCCTGAAGTTCGCGCTCCTCGCCCGGTGTCGTGCCCCACTGGGAGTTGTTCGGGGACAGACAAGCCGCGCACCTGACGGAGCCAACGCTCTCATTCCACTGCGGCGTCCGCAGTTCCAACATCACATGCGACGGCGATGCTGTCCGTGACTCAAGCCACATGTTCAGCGGCCGTCGAAGCTGTGCCGCAGTGTCTCGCTAGCAAGGCGATCTTTGGATATTTGAACAAACTCACATTTTCGCTTGACAGGGGGGGGGGGAAGGGGGGATATTAGCCTTGGAATGATGCGTCGCGGGTTCAAGACGCAGGGACGTTCCGCCGCCATGGATTGCGAAAGGAAGTTTGACGATGCGATTTCCTAGCTTCGGCATATTGACCGTCTCTGCGATCATGGTGGTCTTCGGTTCCCGTGTCCACCCAATTCCGGGTGCGGTGCTCTCACGCGAGCAGGCGCATCGGATCGTTGGGTTCCACACGGATCCCGACCCGCTATGCGTAGAGGATCCGACCTTGCTCCTGAAGCAGACCGGCAATGGATGTCGAGGGGCAGCGATCTTCGACAATTGCCCCGGGGCGCAGGCTGGCTGTGCCGGTCGTGCGTGTGCGCCGAACGGCTGCACGTCAGTCCCCACGTCGTGGACCGTCGCCGGGGGTGGAGCGCCAAAGTTGGTAAAAGACGTGGAGTGCAGGGATTTTTCGACGTTGCCGGAATTCGACTGCAACGGAGAAAATGGCGCTTGCGTGTGTGATCCGCTGTCGCCGAAGTTTGGGCCGCAACCTCGGTGTCCCCTCGGAAATAGGTGGCGAGTGTCGTGCGCCGGCTGAGGCTTATCTAGAAATCAATCGCGTTGCCGGTCGTGGTGAAGGTGGGTCGGCTCAATACCTCGTCTGATTGAAAGGGTGGCCATGTTTTTTTTCCTCTCAGCTGCGATTGTGTCGGTTGCCAGTGTGGGTTCATTCGTTGCGCCCAGCCCCGAATTGGGCAAGGCCGAACTGACGTCGGTGATCCAAGAGCAGAGGGTCTTGCTGGAAACGTTCGGATTCGGGTTCGTAGCGACCCATGACTCGCCAGACGGTGCGCATCAGGAGTGGCGCGGATGGTTTATCCGCGCGGGATCGCGCTGGCGCGTGGGATACAACTATCCACCGGATGGCGATGCAGCTGCGCCGCTGTTACGGGATATCACGTTCAACGGCGGCGACAAAAACATTTATTTGGTTGGACCCCTCGGTGCCGCGAGCGTCTGCTCAGACTCCGATTTCATGTCCTACACGGGCGAACCTGCTCCTGGGTCGAGAATTGGTCGCCTGATGCTGTTCTGGCCCTCGACTCCGCAAGATGTGGCGAAGAGGCGAGATCTCGTGTCGCTCATCGCTCGCGATGACGTGACCGTTGCTACAGGATCAGAAGCCATCAACGGGGCAGCGTGCGTCCGGATCGACGTCCCGGCGGATCTGGCTCAATGCAGTGCCACAATCTGGGTGGATCCATCGCGTGGCTGTCTGCCAGTGCGGCAGAGGTGGTCGTTTCACGGGGGCGAGTCGTCAGACCTCATTGACGTCGTCGCGTTCGCCCAACTCGAGTCCGGTGCCTTCGTTCCGACGGATGTCGTGATCACGCGTTCAACCGGCGAGGCCGAGCGATACGTCATGTCTGATGACAACGGCGTGGTACCAGGTGGCGCGACGAGCGACGTGCACGCGCTATTGCCACTCGATCCATTCGACTTACTCCCCGCTGGAACAAAGGTGCACGATCTCAACTCTGGGACTGTGTTTATCGCTCACGCGGCCGCATTGGATAGAGCGGTGGATAGCGTACTCGCCTCGGTTCCGGCGCGTGATGCGAGCGAGCTACGAGGGCGAGAGAGTAGGGTTCTTTGGATAGCTGGATGCAGTGTGCTTGCTGGCGTGGCTGCTTTCATGGCGGAGCGGCGGCGAGCGAAGTCCAAAGCGGGCGCCACGGGCCCTGCATGTGGTTGAATCATCAGAATCAACGCAGGGCAGCAGCCCCTGCGGCGTGGCGAGTTGCGCGGTTGTCGACGCCCTGCTCGGACGAAGAGTAAGCGCCGAGGACCTCCATGGCTTGGCAGGAGACGACGATGGCGTGTCGCTGGAGCAGATTTCAAATTTGCTGCGCGCACATGGCTATCCAGCGACCGCGGTTTTGAGCAACCCAGAGCTGTTGCGAGGCACAGACGCCGTTTGGATTCTGCACCTCTCGCGACCGATCCAGTCGGTTCCGAGCATTCCGAAAGGCCATTTTGTCGTCTGTGTTGTGCAACGCGGTGAAGATTTGCGATTTCTCGACGCAACGTTATCGATTCCTGATCAGCGTTTGCTGACAGCCGAGACAGTCTTCCAAGCGTGGACCGGAAACGGAGTAGTCGTCCCGGCCCGAGCGTCGTCATCGATGGCAACCATCTCGGCCATGATTGCCTGTGTCGTCTTCGCGTGGTTTGTGGGGATGACTCTCGGGCACCACCGATGCGCGTTCACCCTGAAATCTCGATCCTGAAGTTCTGTCGTGCCTTCGCGCTAACGTGGTGCGCGACCATTGCAGCCAACTTCGTGGTCGCATGCGGACAGACCCCGCCCCAACCACGACCGCGGGCGTCATGGTCCCCCGAAGTGCTTGCGGAGTGTCGCGACGCGCTGGCCAGAGCGGATTGCGCAACGCCGTTGATCGAAGCGGCCGCCAGACTCGATGCGCGACCGCTCGTCTATCACGCTCATCTCCTCCTCGCGCTTGGACCGAGGTCAGCGACCTTGCGAGTCTCTGCTCCGAACGGCGAGTGTTCGTACCTCAAGTGGATCACGTCGGTCGCTTCGTCCCAAGCGACCGACGGATTTCCTCCCTATCTTGTTCGTGCGCCGAACGGTTGGGCGATATCGCATCACGATTCATCCGTCCTCGGAAGCACGGGTGAAGGGCACGCTGGACAACTACTTGCGTACGCGGGCTTCGCGGGAATCGACGAAACGTCGCTGCGGCTTCGCGCCCCGGACGGCTCGGAGGTGCTAGCCGAGAGCCTGGCGATTGGGCTCTTGGGCGTTCCGTTGGCTCTGCTGGACACAGATTATGCGATTCCTGCACTGTTGTTCGCCACCCGGAGGACAACTTGGCAAACGCGCTGGGCTACTGAGGTGAGTCTGGACGACCTGCTCCAAGAGCATCTGCGACGGCCTCTCACAGATCGTGCGTGCTTTGCGGCTCATTGGCACGCGGCACTCGTCCTCGTGCTATCGGGCGATTGGATCGAGGACGACACGCTTGCCTCGTCTGCGCGAAAAATGCTGAAGAACTCAGTCCATGAGGTGCTTGGTGGGATCGATGGGCACGGGGCGATCTCAGTGGCTTTTCCGTCCGATCGCTCGGAGTGGCGATCAGAATCACCGTCGGTCAACGGTCGGGAGTTCTCGCGGCAGGCGCATGTGCTTGAGTGGCTTGTCCGAGCCAGCGATGACGAAACACTTCTAGCTGACCGGCGCATTCACTCAGCGTTCAAGTTCCTTCACGATCGGCTCTGTTCCGATGGGGCGTTGCTGAGTTTGCTCGATGTGGCGCATGCCGCTAGCGCGATTCGTGAGTACAGGACGCGGTTGCTTCGTATCGTCGATGAGTAGAAGCCCGTCTTGAAGTTGCTGGGCTTCGCGTGTGCGCAAGCAATGGTTAGTCACCACAAGAAAGGCCCCGGCAAATGCCGGGGCCTTGAACGAAGTCAGGATGTCACTCTGCACAGCGAGCGCCCGCCCGAAGGGCGCTGGAACCTCGCAACGCGCCAGTTCGCGCAGAGCGAGTGTGCGCCCGAAGGGCGCTACGGAGCGCTAAAACTAGCTCCGCTTAGCTACTCCTCGAACCTGATCTTGTCCGTACCCATTGCGCCGTGGTCGTCCATTCCGCCGCGGGTTGGCTTGCCGCGGGCGTTCTCGGCCTGAAGTTCGCGCTCCTCGCCCGGTGTCGTGCCCCAC
>JAWXCC010000174.1:0-14137 GCA_034440475.1 Phycisphaerae bacterium
CGTGCCCCGCGCACGTCACGTGTCGCTATTGCTCGCATCGCAGTATGGGGAGGAATCGGCGCGATCGCGCTCGCACTAGGCGTCTCCAGCGTGATGGCGGGCGGCGGCCGAGGCGGGCGGCAGCTCAAGGTCCCTTCGACGGGTGCTGACTTCTTCCAGCCCGGAACCCAGCCAAACCCAGACTCGCTTGCGTTTAACCCAATTGTTCCCTCGCAAAACTGCACGTTTTGCCACTCTGACTACTTGCCGTCGTCGGCGCCGTTTGACTCGTGGGTCGCGAGCTTAAAGGGGCAGGCGGCTCGCGACCCTGTGTGGCACGCGGCGGTCACGATTGCAAATCAGGACGCGAACATCGGCGGCGAGACGTGCATCCGCTGTCATGCCCAAGGTGCGTGGCTTGGTGGACGGTCGTCGACCGGCACGCTCGCGGAATTCACACCAGAGGATTACGACGGCGTCACCTGCAACTTCTGCCACCGCGTTGTGAATCCCGTGCTCGGCGAGAATAGCGCAATCGGCTATCCCGGCGATCCCGCGAACCCAGACGCGCCGATCCTCAAGGCGCTCGCGTCGCAGCAGCTTCTCCCCGTCGGCCCAGGCAATGCTCGTTACGTCGTCGATCCGGCTGACAATCGCCGCGGCCCCCTCGGGGACGTTCCCGACAATCTGCACGGACTCTCACTCAACGGCGAACTCGTCAAGCTCATTGATTCGCCGTTCCACACGAAGAGTGAGTTCTGCGGCACCTGCCACGATGTAAGCAATCCACTCTTCGTCAAACAGCGCAACGGCACATACGCGCTGGGGCAACTCAACTCGCCGCATCCCACACAGGACGCGCACGACATGTTCCCGGAACAGCGCACGTACTCTGAGTGGGCGAATAGCGAATTCGCCTCGACGGGCGTGAGCTATCCCGACAACCGCTTCGGCGGACCCGACCATCCAACTGGAGTGATGTCGAGTTGCCAAGACTGTCACATGCCGATCAACGCTGGCGGCGCGTGCGCGTTCTACGAGTTCGAACCATTCTTTGAGCGGCCGGTTCCGCAGCACTCGTTCTCAGGCGTGAACTCGTGGGTCATTTCAGCGGTGCGCGAGCAACTCGGTGAGGAAGCAGACTTCGTCGGCGTAACGCAGGAGCGCGTCGACGCAGCGAAAGCGCGGAACGTGCAGATGCTTCGCGACGCGTCCGACATGAGCGTCTCGCAGCGCGGCAATGCGCTCGTGGCACGCGTGACCAACCAAAGCGGGCACAAGCTGCCGACGGGGTACCCCGAGGGTCGACGCATGTGGCTCAACGTCCGATTCTTCGACGCGCGCAATGTGCTCTTGCAAGAGATCGGCGGCTACGACAACGCGACGGCCACTCTCAACAAGACTGGCGCAAAGATCTGGGAGACCAAGCACTCCATCTCCGCCGCGGTTGGCAAGCTGACCGGGCTCCCGGCTGGAACCGAGTTCCATCTCACGCTGAATGACACGATCACGAAGGACAACCGCATTCCGCCGCGCGGATTCACGAACGCGGCGTTCGCCGCGATTCAAGCCTCGCCGGTCGCGGCCTCGTACTCGGACGGACAGTATTGGGACGACTCGAGCTTCGCGATCCCGAGGAACGCGACGCACGCAGTCGTCACGCTCTATCACCAGACGACATCAAGGGAGTACATCGAGTTCCTACGCGACGCGAACGTCACCGACTCGACAGGTCAGACCGCCTACAACCTCTGGGTCTCGAACGGGAAGTCAGCACCGATTGATATGGACAGCGCAACGATCAAGCTTTCAAGGCCAGCGCTGCTCGGTGACCTGAACGGCGACGGAAAGGTCGACGCGGCGGACCTCGGCATCTTGCTCGGAAGCTGGGGCGGCCCGGGAGCGGGCGACCTCAACAACGACGGAATTGTCGATGCCCAGGATCTTGGGCTGCTGCTCGGCGCTTGGACGGGCTAACAGCTCCGGTGATCCATGTCGATGCGCCGCTGCTCGCTCACGCGCAGCCTGTTCCCCACGCACCAAGCAAGAGTCCCAAGTCCGCGCCGTCGACGGTTTCGTTGTCATCGAGATCAGCTACCGGATCGTCGGTGCTAAAGCTGCCGAGCAAGATCGCGAGATCCGCGGCGTCGACCGTCGAATCGCCATTCAAGTCGGCGAAGACGGTTCCGCCACCAAAACCACTGAGCCTCCAGACGGCACCGCGGGTGCCACCGACCCATGCCTCGCCGCACGCTTCGGTGAAGCCAATGCCGCTGAGGCTAACAACACCCAAGGGAAGCGCGTGGTACTGCACAAATCGTCCGCTGGGTGTGACCTCGGCAACGCGAGGTTCGTCGCTACTGCCCAGAAACAGATTGCCGTTCGCACTATTGATGTCGAGGCCGCCGTAGTTCACGCTGAAGAACGACGACACTAAGAACGTGTTGAGCACAGCGCCGGATGTCGCACTCACCTCGGCGATGCGATTGCCGTTCGGCGCCCCGGGAACCTTGTCTTGCACGAGGAAGAACGAGTTGCGACCTGCGTGGTATGCGCCGCCGACCACGTGACTAACGCCAAAGCCCGTAACGAGCGTCGCTAACACCGCGCCAGTCGTTTTGTCGACCGCATAGATGTCCGCCGAACCTGTTTCTCCGTCAATAAACAACAGCGTTCCCTTGGGAATCAAGGTCGAACCAAGCGTCATCGCTTCAGGCGCGAACTCAATATCGACGTCGTCCGCGCTTTCGCCCGGTCGTGGCACGGTCGAGAGCGGTGCGCCGTTTTCGTCGAAGCTCTTGATCGCCGCAGCGACGCTCGCGTAGCCCCAAATACGACCCGTCGTGACGTCGAAGCCAAGTCCAACCAAGCTGCCGAAACCGGGAGTCGCTTGATCGACAACGACGAGATCGGCGAATACTGGGGTCGAGATTAGACCGGCGGCTACAGCGAATAGCGAGCGGCGACCATTGAAGACGCACGAACTTGCATACGTTCCTCTCTTTCGGTGGTGACCGATCGAGTGTCGCTAACGCGTTCCCGCGCCGATGGTCCGAAGGTCGCGTTTCGGCGCTGCGGTACTTCGTGCGGTGGATAACCCGCTCAGTTCGACCCCGCCAGCCTGCGCACCGTCATCATGAACGTGCGCTTCATGTTCGCGTGCAGCGCGAACACGATGCCGAGATACGACAGCACTGCGATCACGCTGCCAACGATGAGGCTCACTCGCGCCGACGGGAGATCGGCAAGACTCGCCGACATCACGAGCTCGGGCGAGATCGTCGCGAGCGTCAGGTTCACCGGGCTCAGCGCGTTGAGCACCGCACCTAACACCGGCACGTTGCTGCCAGTCGCTGCGGCGCAGAGCCCGAGCACACCCGCGACGACGAGCATGACGCCGAACGACGCGATGACTGAGCCAATCGTGCCCTTACTCTTGATCGACCAGCCCAAGCCAATCATGACGCACAGCGAGACGAAGGCTACGAGCACAAGCGGGACAAGAATCGCGCCTTCCGGCAATAGCACTGGCACTGACGTCGGCGTCGTGCCCACCATGATGCTCGTCTTCAAATTCTTGTTGCCGAAACCGATCAACACGTAAATCGCTGCCAAGCCCATCGAGACGAACGGCACCAGAATCATCGGGAGAAGGAACTGCACCAAGCCTTGCAGCTTGCCCGCGATGTACGGTCCGGGTTGAATCGGTGTCGTGAGCAACAGGTCGAGCGTGCCGTCTTCGCGCTCGCGGCTGACTGCGACTCCGCTGAGATTCGTCGCGGTCAAGACGACGATGAAGATCTCAGCAACAACGATCGTCAGCAGCGCGCCTTGGAATGCGACTGGTCCGATGATCGCGCGGTGGAAGAGAATAATGACAACGAGCGCAGCGGCGGCCCCGACAAGTACGAACAGCCAGCGTCCCATGCGTCCGAGGAACGAATCGCCTCGGCTCGTGCGTTCACGCCAAGCAATCGGGTTATTTCCAACCGTGCGCAGACGACGCTGACCAGTGCTCGAAATGCGCCCGAACAGCCGCTTATGCCACGCAACGGTGGCGCCGCGGGTACCGATGATCCGGAGGCGCAGCGTCGAATACGCGACCATGACGAGCGAGAGCAGCACGCACGCCCAACAGAACGCGCCGACGGGCCGACCCACCCACATGCGAGCGATCCAACCTCCGCCGTCGGCGGTCACGTCGGGCACGACGTAGGTGTTCGCCATCAAGAGGCTCTCGAGCGCGAGAAACGGATTCGCCGCGGTCAGCCAAGTCGTGTTGTAAACGCCGACGGTGCCCGAGACCGGCTGGTTCCAGCGAACGAAGAGGTCGATCGCGTAGGTGACGAACAAGTACATCACGACCGTGATGTAGAAAACGAAGACGGCGCGCTTGCCCGCCGATCGCGTCACGCTCAAGGTCACGGCAATCGCCGCCACGAGGAGCGCGCTGCACGCCGCGATTGCGTAGGAGAGGAAGATCGAGTCGCCGGGAACACCGCCGAAGAACTGCGTGGTCGCGAAGAGCGGCAACGTGGAAAGGAGAAGCGCGAGGACAAAAAACAGACGGCCGAAGAGTGTTCCCAGCACGATCTGTAGATTCGACAGCGGCGTCGTCAGGAGAATGTCCCAGGTTCGGGGACTCGCTTCCTGCGCGATCGCGCCCGCCATAAAGACGGGCGTGAGAAGACAGAGAAGCCCGACCTGCCCGAACGAGATCACGGTGAACGCGCTCGCGCCGCGTTGGGCCAACTGCTTCATGGTCGTCGCTGGCCCAAACAGCGCGAACAACAGGATCAGCATCATGATCGCCAAGTACCCAGACCGGATATAGAGATGGCGCAGCCGGCGCGAACCACCGTGCACCAGCCGCACGACGATCGGATTGGTCGGGAGAAGACGGGAAACCCAGAGTACGAATGGGGGCATAGAGATGGCGGCGCTGAGCCGTGGCTGCGGGCGTGACCGGAGGGCGCTGCCTGAATACTACCTTGACACCCACGCCAGTCCCGCAATACTGGAGCCGACCGGGAGCCTGAGTCTCCGTCGCTGGAGAAGGGTCCCCGGAAATTTCTCGGTCCGAGTCCCCGCCGTTCCGCGGCTCGCACGGCTCAAGAATGAGTCGCTCGCGCCAGCGGACCAAGGACGACCGCTCTTCTGTGCCGCCTCCTCGCTCAGGTCGAGATCGGTACCGCGACCTTCGGCCCCGCTCGCTCAGCTCTCGATTCGCGAGAAGTTGATCCAAACGGACTTTACCCGAACGCCGCGATAGATTGACGTTTGATCAGTTGGCAGTTCATCGGAGTTCACCCTCACTACGTTCGCCCCACAGGGGGGCCAGTTTTTGAGGGGCACGTCTTGGGGACTTCATGGAGCACCCCTCCCAGTGTCGCAATGCCAGCGGTTCCCGGTGCGCTCGTCCCCATGACGAGCGCGGCTGTACGTTCCAACTGTGTTGCAGCAACGGCGCTGGGAAGCTCGGCAACTGATCGCACGACAATCACGGTCGCCCTTTTCGGCGGTGCCTTGAGGCTCGCGACGGCTGTCGTCGCGCCCTATGGGCGGACCGCTTTCGGAGGTGCACCGTGCTTGGCTTCGCCCCACCCGTCCTGGCCAACTCGGCTCTCGTCGCCCCAGCGTTCGTCACATTGACGCCCGCGTCGTTCCTCGCGACGGCAGCCGCCCAACAGACGTTTCTCGTCACCCCGCTCGGCGTCGGGCTGCTGATTCTCGCCCACCTCTTTGGCGTTGGTGTCGGCATCTTCGTGATGTCGACGCTTTTCAGTCGTTCGCTCAAGCGGGCTCGTGCAGAGTCCCACCTCATCCGTCAGACCGCGAAGGCCGAGGGCGAGACCGTCGCGAAGCAACTCGAACTCGACACCGAGAAGCGGATGTCGGAGCGGCGGACCCAGATCGATCGCGAGGTGGCCGAGGCGCTCGCCGGAATCAAGGAGACTCAGACGCGAGTGAATCGGCGCGAGGAATCGCTCGACAAGAAGCTTGAGTCGATCAATCAGCGCGAGAACAAACTCGACCAGCGCGAAACTCGGGCGAAACAGCGCGAGGACGCCGCCGAAGCCGCCGCTCGGGAAGCCGAGTCGGTCCGAGACCAAACCAAGGCTCAGCTCGCCAAAGTGGCGCAGATGACGCGCGAAGAGGCACGGGAGATCTACCTCGCCGAGGTGCGCGTTGAGAGCGAGCACGACGCGAATGCGCTGAACCAGAAGATCCTCGACGAGGCGGAGCGTGGTGCCCGGGATCGGGCCCGCGAGATCACCCTCATGTCAATCCAGCGCTACGCCGCCGAGCACGTCGCCGACTCGACCGTGCGCACGATCAAGATCCCGTCCGACGACATGAAGGGCCGAATCATCGGCCGCGAAGGTCGCAACATTCGGGCGATCGAGAAGGCGACCGGCGTCGACATTCTGGTCGACGACACCCCCGGCGTCATCAGCGTGTCGTGCTTCGACCGTGTGCGTCAGGCGATCGCGGCGGAGTCGCTTCAGAAGCTCGTCGCCGACGGACGTGTGCACCCTGCACGCGTCGAGGAGATCGTCGAGCAGACACGGCGCGACATTCACGAACGCATCAACAAGTATGGCAATGAAGCGGTCGTCGAAGGCAACATTCGCGGATTGCCTCCGAAGGTGATTGAGGCGATGGGCAAGCTGCACTTCCGTACGAGTTACGGACAGAACGTGCTGCGACACTCGCTCGAAGTCGCATACCTCTCGCAAATGATCGCCGATCAACTTGGACTCAACGGCCAGATCGCGCGGCGAGCTGGCTTCCTGCATGACATCGGCAAGGCGATGGATCATGAGATGGAGGGCGGACATCCGGCAATCGGCATGGAGTTCCTGCGGAAGTACGGCGAGAAGAGCGAGGCGGTGCTCAACGCAGTCGCGGGTCACCACGGTGACATTCCCGCAACGACGCCGTACACGCCCATCGTCATGGCGGCCGATGCGATCTCCGGGGCACGACCCGGCGCCCGGCGCGAGTCGATGGAGCTGTACGTCAAGCGGCTCGAACAACTCGAAGCGATTGCGAAGGAACACCCAGCCATCACGGAGGCGTACGCGATTCAGGCCGGTCGCGAAGTGCGCGTGATCGTCGACGCGCGACGCGTGGACGATGTAGAGACGTTCGCCATTGCGAAGGCCATCGCCGAGCGCATTGAGAAGGAAATGACGTTCCCCGGCGAAATCAAGGTAACGGTGCTGCGCGAAGTGCGCGCAGAAGCGCTGGCGCGATAAACAACTCCGTTGTGAGGCAAGCGCTCTCCAGCTAGTCCGGGAACACGCGCATGAACGAGGAACGAGGTTTTCAACCGAGCACGAGGCTTCGTCGTAGCGCGGTTGTCGTGTCGGCGCTGTTCTTGTTCGCGCCCTTCGCGTGGCTCGGCTACGCCTTCTTCAGTCGCGCTCGTCCTTCAATGCATCGTGAAGCGATGCCGATTCTCATCAGCGTCGCCGTCTTCGCGCTCATATTCGTGAGCTATGTTTTTCGAGTAAACCGCCGCCTCCGCCGCATTGTTTCGGCGGTACCTAACGCGAAATCACGCGACGGACAACTTTGTCCGTACTGCTTCGGAACGCCAGCGACATCGTCGACGCAGTCGCGGTGCTGTGGGAACGCGCCAACGTCGTGGTCGCGCGAGCAATACCAGGCATGGTGGTCCCTCGTTGAGAACGGAGAGATTCATCCGGCTCGCGCTGGCGACATGCCGCACAACGGATCGTTGGCATCGTCAGCGGCGTCCAGTTGGGCATCGTGGCACCCAGGCCTTATGACGTACGTCCTTTTCGCGACCGCGCTCGTCTTCGACGGATTTCGCAGCGGCGCAACGGACGCCGTGTCGTGGATCCTCTTGCTCGTACCGCGCACGCTGCTGGGTTACGGCATTGATCTCGCGGGTCGGGGCGTCGGCGGATGGATCGGTACCGAGCGAGTCTGCAAGCAGTGCTCGTATCCCACGTTCGGCAGCATGTCGAGCGAGCGCTGCCCCGAGTGCGGCAATGCGTGGCGCGCGGCTGGCGCGAGTCGTCGCAATCGTGGACCGTCGCGCCCTCGATTCTTCGTCGTAGGCGGTGCCGTCGCGATCGTTGGTCTCGTGCTCATGTGGCACTGGAGTATGGGTGGCGGTGCTTGGCTTCGTCGAATGCAGCCGACGACGGGCCTTATCCGGGCCGCGACTTCGACAGGGTCGAACTCGCCCCTGCTCCGCATGACAGCGTGGTCCGAACTCGGACAGCGCACGCTGACCGCACAAGAAGAGACAGCGCTCTTCGATGCGATCCTCGATCTTCGCAAGACACAACTCAATCTCCCGGGCACGGAAGACACATGGGTACTCGCTCAGATGGCAGCGGGCAATGCGACACCTGCACAGATCGCTCGGTGGCGGCGCGAGTCGTTCGAGCCACAGGTCGAACTCCCCGCGTCGGTGAGGACCGGTGAAACGCTTCGCATCGAGATTCACGGCGAGCATGTCGCGCCGCTCTTGCCGCCGGCGTGCGGCGTCACGGTCCATCTCGTCGGCGCGTGGTTTGATGGCGCCGAGCCTTCCCTCGCAACGACGACAACTGGTGCGTGGACGCTCGACATCTCGCAAGGGCGAGCAACACCGACGATCGACGTTGTGTCCGACCGCAGCGGCGCTCGCGAACTCGTCATTCGTCTGTGGCTCGTCGCTCGCGGCTACGGCGCCCTGAAGCAGCCGTTGACGTGGAACGCCGACGGTACCCCGATTCTGCCAGCCGACGCGCTCTGGGCCGAGCCGATCGAGCTGCGCCGCTCAGTCGTCGTCGCGCCGTAGCAGTCCGTGGCGATATCGTGCAAACGTGGAGCCATCACGATGAGTCAGTACACGCCGCCGTCCAGTCCAAATCTGCCCGGTGCTCCGCCGACGACCGCAGCGACCGCGACAGGTTCGCCCAACTGGACCGTTCCGCCCGTCTCGCCTTCGCCCGTCGAGACGGTCCCGCAGAGCGTGCGCGGGACAAAGCTCGCCACGGGCATCCTCGCCATCCTTCTCGGGTTCTTCGGCATTCACAAATTCATGCTGGGGAACACGGGAGCGGGCATCACAATGCTGCTTCTCACTTGCACTGTCATCGGCTTCCCGGTGATGTACGTGATCGGCATCGGCGAAGGCATCATCTACCTCACGCGCACCGACGAGGAGTTCTACCGCACGTACATCGTTGAGAAGAGGCAGTGGTTCTGAGGTGATCGTTCACGCGATGCAATCGCTCTCCGAGATCAAAGCTCTGCTCGACGCCCGCGGCATTCGTCCGAAGCATCGCTTCGGACAGAATTTTCTGCACGATCACAACCAGCTCAAGAAACTCGTCGACGCTGCTGCGATCACGCCTGGTGAACTCGTTGTTGAAATCGGTCCCGGAACTGGCACGCTGACCGAAACACTCGTCGCCGCTGGCGCGAGAGTCATCGCATGCGAGATCGACATCGACATGCAAGCAATCGTGCGCGAACGGCTTGCTGAGCACATGGGCGACCGTGTGCAACTCGTTGCCGGAGATTGCCTCGACGGCAAGCGATCGCTCGGTCGTGAATTGCTCGACGCACTCGGCGGGCGACCGTTCGCCCTCATCGCAAACTTGCCCTACAACGCGGCGAGTCCGCTGATGGCGATTCTCGCGTCGCGTCATCCCGAATGTC
The DNA here is from genome assembly GCA_034440475.1 of Phycisphaerae bacterium. GTDB lineage: Bacteria > Planctomycetota > Phycisphaerae > Phycisphaerales > SM1A02 > JAEUIT01. The sequence continues at coordinate 9,670 of JAWXCC010000174.1, forward strand.
GGGGGCAATACGTGACGGTGCAGAAGGAAGTCGGAGATCGCATCCGCGCAACGCCTAACACTCGCGAGTACGGGCCGCTCACGGTGATACTTCAACTCTTCGCAACAGTTCGCGAGATAGCCGTCGTCAAACCCGGCAGCTTCTGGCCCGCGCCCGACGTGACGAGCTCGATGATCGCGATCGAGCCGCATCATGAACGGCCGTTCGCGTACGCTGAGGAGCTCAACGCGTTCGAAGCCTTTCTGCACACGATCTTCTCGAAGCGCCGCAAGCAGCTCGGCGCGATTCTCGGGCGCGGTGGTACGTGGCCAGAAGGCATCGATCCGACGATGCGGCCAGAGGTGCTGACCGTGGCGCAGATCGTGGAGTTACGGCACGCCCGCGCGTGAACCGCGCGCGATCACAACATCACCGATCACGAATCTCTCCCAAGGACCCCAAATGCTCACCACATCCCTCGTCGTCGCCCTTGCTTTCGCTGCTGAACCCAGCGTGTCCGTCACCATCTACTCGACCGCCGACGTGCGCGGATTCGATCCGCAGCAGTTCGCGGCGCAGCAGCGCCTAGGCAACGACCCCACGTTTGCGTGGCAAGTGCCAGGCTTCGGCATCGTTCGCGAAACGCGCACGGTGCCGCTCAAGGTTGGTACCAACGATCTGCCGTTCAGCGACGTCGCCGCGTTCATCGACCCGACGACGGTGTCGTTCACGGATCTCACCGATGCGAAGACAAAAGTGCTCGAACAGAACTTCCAGTTCGATCTTGTGAGCCCTTCCAAGTTGCTGGAAAAGTACGTCGGCCAAACGATCGAAGTTGTCACACAGGAAGGCACCTCGACGCGGGTGCTGACCGGCACACTGTTGTCGGCGAATCAAGGCCAGCTCGTCATCACCCACGACAAGGGTCTCACGATGATTCCCTCTGCGGAAGCGCGGGTTTCGCTTCCTGCCCTGCCCGACGGATTGCTCACTAAGCCGACGCTGCTGTGGAAGCTCGACGCGAAGAGTGACGGCGACCACACGATTCGCACGAGCTATCAAACCGCAGGTATGACGTGGCGCGCCGACTACAACCTCGTTCTGAATGCTGACGACACCGCAGCTGATCTCACGCCATGGGTCACGCTGATGAACGTCTCGGGCACCGGATTCAAGAACGCGCAGCTGAAGCTAATTGCTGGCGACGTGCAGACGCTGCGTCCCGAGGCGATGCCGAAGTCTGGCCGCATGCAAGCGATGCGCGGCGCATCGGCGGGCGATGACGAGGGGTTTCACGAAGAAGCGCTTTTTGAGTATCACCTCTACACGTTGCCTCGCGCGACCGATGTGCTTGCGAACACCAGCCAGCAGATTGCGCTCTTTCCGCCAGTGTCAGGCGTTACGGTGAAGAAGCAACTCGTTTACGTCGGCATAGCGCTGTTCAGCGGATATGACGGTCCGGTGATGATCGATCGCGATCTTGGCGGCGGCGGAAACAAGAAGGTTGGCGTGTTCGTGACGCTGAAGAACGATGAGGCGAGCAAGCTCGGCATGCCACTTCCGAAGGGTCGCGTGCGCGTCTACAAGACCTCAGGCGGAGCGTCGGGCGGCGCGGACGGAAGTGTCGAATTCGTCGGCGAGGACATCATCGATCACACGCCGAAGAACGAAACGATCAAGCTCAAACTCGGCGATTCGTTCGACGTCACTGGTGAACGCGTGCAAACCGATTTCAAGGTCGACAGCGGGCGGAAAGAGATGATCGAGAGCTTCAAGATCACCTTGAAGAACGCGAAGCCGACCGCGCAGACCGTCGAAGTGCGCGAGCCGCTCTATCGCTGGTCGAACTGGGAGATCACTGCGAAGAGCGCAGCGTTCCAAAAGCTCGATGCCCGCACGATCAGTTGGAGTGTGATCGTGCCTGCCTCCGGTAGCGCGACGATCGAATACACCGTGCGTTACACGTGGTGATAAGAGTGCTTCACCCGCGTCGATACGTCATCGACAGTCGATTTCCCGGCGGCAAATACGCCACTTCCGACATGTACGCTTTGATCAGCATGATGCCGCGGCCTGAGGGGATTTCGATGTTCTCGTCGTGCGTGGGGTCGGGCACCGTCGTCGGATCGAATCCGGGGCCGTCATCTTCGACCTCAAAGTACGCCTGGTGTGCCGAGATGCGCAGCATGAATCGCACTGACTTCGCGGGATCGTTCTTGTTCCCGTGCCGAAAGGCGTTCGTGATCGCTTCCTCGAGAGCGAGTCTGATCGCCCAACACGCTGAAGCCTCGTATCCGAGCGCGGCGAGGTGGCTCGCGACGAGCGATTGAGCGTCTTCTATGTCGGTCCGCTGGTCGCGGAGGACACGCCGTTCGGAGAAGTCCCCCGATGAAGGCGGTCGGCTCTTAGTCGGTGCCATCCGGTGGAGCCCTGCGGGTCAGCTGAAACTCGCGAGTGCCTTGTCGGCCGTCTCGTGAATGTGAAAGAGACGATTCAGCTTTGTGATCACGAAGACCTCATAGATCTGCGGATCGATGTCTGAGAGCCGCAACTGTCCGTCCTTCGCTCGGACGCGATTATTCACGGTAATCAAGGTGCCGAGGGCAGCCGAAGAGAGATGTTCGACTGCTTTGAAGCAGATGAGCAGCTTCGGATTGACTTGGCTATCGATGATGCGACCGAGCTCTTCGCCAATCTGGGCGATGTTCGTCTCGTCGAGGATGTTGCGGTCCACGAACTCAATGCGCGTGACTCCGTTCTGGACACGCACGTTGAGTCGCGAGGCGACGGAACCCATGAGAGCACGCTCCGGAAGATCAGGTGCGCCCGCCGGAAGATCGGCCAGCGCCAAAGGCTTAGCCTAGTCCTAGCGAGCGAACGACGCAACATGAGCCGGCGACCTTCGCTCTCGATGAAATTCGCGGTGACGAAAAAGCGGCATCCCGTGAAGGATGCCGCTTTGGAATCAGTTGTCGTCGACGATGCCGAAGCTGCTACGCCTCGTTCGAGAGCCACTCGCTCGTCAGTTACCAGCGGCGCCGCTACCCAGCGTGTCCCGCAGACCCGGGTAGAGCAGGTCTTCATTCTCCTGCTGAATGATGACCTCGGGGCGAATCAAGAGAAGCGTCGTCAACTCCGTCTTGTTGGTGATGCGATTCGTGAAGAAGCGATTGATGATCGGAATCTTCGACAACACCGGCACACCGGACTCGACTTCGAATTCGGTCAGCTTGCGCTGTCCGCCCATGAGAATCGTGCCCTTGTCCGGTACAGAAACCGTCGTCGCGATTTGCGTACCTTCAAGCTCGGGGAGCTGGAACGATGCTTCGAACGTGTTCGATCCACGACCAACGATGTCGGAAGCACCGGCCGCACCGGTGAACTTGACGTCACGGAACTTCACGTTCTCGTTGAGTCCAAACTGAACAGTCATCGTCACATAGCGCCGATCGGCAGAGATCACCGCTTCCACATCGAGAACGAAGCCCTCGTAGATCACGCTGATCTGCGGCTGGAACGCACCAGCGGAGTTACCCGTGATCGGCGTGAGGCCAGAGATGAACGAGACCGCCTTGGCGATCGAGATCCACGAGCGCTGACCGTTGAACAGCGTTAGGCGAGGCGCAGTCAGGACGACGTTGCGCTGGTCTGCTTGGGTCGCCTTGATGAGCAGGTCAACTTGGACGTCATCGAGATACGAGATGCCGATGTTGATCGCGGGTGCAGCAATAGCCGCCGCGCCCACTGGGCCAAGGCCAGCGACCGCGAGGGTTTCTGTCAGTCCGAGTGACTGTTGGTTCACGCCGATCGGCGCCCAGCCGTCTTGACGACCGACTGGCGTACCGACAGGACCGGTCACGTATTGGATCTGCGTCGGATCGTTGGGGTTCGGCTGGCCGAACTGTGCACCGGTCGCGATCTGGTTTGAGAAGCCGTTCGTTGGCGTTGCGCCAACCGGGAACGCGTCGAAGATCACGGGATTCTTGAGCGTGCCGTTCTTGAACGGGCTCGTCGCTGGCTGGTTCTTGTAGAAGAAGTCGCTGAGGTTGAAGTTGGGGTCAGCCTGCCGCGCCTTGCTGTACATGTCCTTGTTCGTGTTGAAGTACAGATCGAGGTCGATCCCGATCTGTTCGAACCATTCAAGGGACACGTTGATGAGGCGGCTCTCGATGTTGATCTGAAGTGCGCGAATCGTCCGCAACTGCGTGAGCAGCCCTTCGATCTCACGGTGATTCTTGGCCGTCTGGGTAATGATCAGATTGCCGTTGAGCTCTTGCAGCGTGCCGGGCGAGCCGCCGAGATCCACCCAGCCGTCCTGCGAATCAACGGTGTTCTGAATGATGTCGACGATCTGGGCGATCAGTTCCTCGCGCGTCTTGCGCTCGGGCTCGTCGCCGGGCTCGCCGAACGGAGGACCGCCGCCTCCGCCTCCGCCGCCGCCTCCGCTGTTGCCACCACCGCCACCGCCGCCGAAGCCACCGCCACCACC
>JAWXCC010000175.1:0-24539 GCA_034440475.1 Phycisphaerae bacterium
CCAGCCGCGCCAGACGCCGTCGCCAGCTGCGGCGTGGGTACGTCGGAGACATTACTCATGCGAGCGGTTCCGCGGATGACTGGGTTACGCCACGGGCTGTCAACGCGGCCGCTCCGCCGTCGCTCGACCACGCGAATGGACGCACACCGATTCCGCAACGTCCGCACCGCGGGGCGTCGAACGTCGCGCGGCCAAGCAGCCCCAATACGATCCCATAGCTAGCCAAGAACGCGAGGAACGCGGTGATGCCCACGACGATGGTGTCCACAACTATTGTCTCCGTCGTGGCCGCCTTCACAGGCGGGAATCCTGATCGCCGGTTCCACCGCAGCGTCTTCGCGATACTACGGAATGAGGGATCAATCCGCTGCTAGCAGCCGCGTCGGTCGATGGGTACGCCGACAGGCAGCACGCTCCGGCCGCCGAAATTGCCGAAAAGGCCTTTGAACCGCGGGAAGGTGTCGGAGTCGTTCGCGCTCTCGCCAAGTGGTGGGACATCCGCGCGAGCGGAAAGCCGATAGGCTGAACTCGTCTTCTTCCAATTGAGGTTCCCACTATGAGCGTTACCGCCCGCCTGCATCACATCGGACAGAGCATCTGGCTCGACAACATCACCCGTCGCCTGCTCGATTCGGGCACACTCGCGAAGTACATCGTTGAGCTCGACGTCACCGGGCTGACGAGCAACCCCACGATCTTTGAGAAGGCGGTCTCGAGTTCAACCGACTACGACGCGCAGATCAGTTCGCTCGCAGCCAAATCGGGCGATCCCGAAGCAGTGTTCTTCGAGTTGGCAATCGCCGACCTCACGCGCGCCGCCGATCTCTTCCGACCTATCCACGATCGAAGCGGCGGTATCGATGGATTCGTCTCGCTTGAAGTGTCGCCGTTACTTGCGAACGACACCGCGGCCACGGTCGCGCAGGCGAAAGCGCTGTACGCGAAAGCGAACAAGAAAAACCTCTACATCAAGGTGCCCGGAACTCGCGAAGGAATTCCGGCGATCGAAGAGCTCATCTTCTCGGGTGTTCCTATCAACGTGACGCTGCTGTTCTCGAAGGAACAGTACTTGGCCGCTGCGGAAGCGTACGTGCGCGGACTTGAGCGCCGGATTGCCAAGAACCTGTCCGCAGATGTGTCGAGCGTCGCGAGTCTCTTTGTCTCACGCTGGGACCGCGCCACCGCGAAATCGTTGCCAGCGACGCTTCAGAACACGGTCGGCCTCGCGGTCGGAATGCAGTGCTATGGCGCGTACCTCGATCTCATCTCAAGCGACCGCTTTAAGGCGCTGGAGCGGAACGGCGCGCGACCGCAGCGGCTCCTCTACGCAAGCACTGGAACCAAAGATCCGGCGCTCTCGCCATCGATGTACGTCAACGGCCTCGCGAGCCCGAACACCGTCAACACGATTCCGGAAGAGACCTTGCTCGAGTTCGCTAAGGGCGGCGAGATTTCCGCGCTCGTGCCCGCTGACGGCAAGCGCGCGACTGCGGCGCTTGCGGAGATTACGAAGGCTGGTGTGAATCTCGCGGCAGTAGCCGAACAACTTCAGATCGAAGGACGCGACTCGTTCAACAAGAGTTGGCGTGAACTCATCGCTGTCGTCGAGAAAAAGGCTGGCTCGCTCGCAGCCCGCTGACGCGATCGCTCTGTCGCTTTTTCGCGCTCTCTGGCTCTTTTTGTCTCACAGTCATCATGTCCGATCTCTTGAGCGAACTTTCGTGGCGTGGTCTTCTGCATCAGACCACGTCGGATGCGATTGGCACCCATCTCGCGAGCGGTGTTCGTAGCGTGTATGTCGGCTTCGACCCGACTGGCGATAGCCTGACCATCGGCAACCTCATTCCGATGATGTGCCTCGCCCATGTGCAGCGGCACGGCCATCGTCCGATTGCCTTGTTAGGCGGAGGAACGGGCATGATCGGCGACCCGAGCGGCAAGAGCGCCGAGCGGCAGTTGCAGACTCGCGCCCAGGTTGAGGCTCACGTCGAGCGCATTCGCCCGCTCTTCGAACGGGTGCTCGATTTTTCGCCGTCGGCAAAGGCGCCAGCGGTCTTGGTCAACAATGTCGATTGGCTGTCGAAGCTTTCGTATCTCGATGTGCTGCGTGATGTCGGAAAACACTTCTCGGTCAACATGATGATCCAGAAGGAGTCGGTCGCGAGTCGTCTCAACACACGCGAGCAGGGGATCTCGTACACCGAGTTTAGTTACATGATCTTGCAGGCGTACGACTACTTCCACCTCCACAAGACGTACGGCTGTACGCTTCAGTTAGGCGGCAGTGACCAGTTCGGCAACATCGTTGCAGGCATTGATCTCATCCGTCGGATCGCATTGAGCACTGCGCCGGGCGCTGCCAGCTCCGACACCGAAGCGTTCGGCGTGACAGCGCCGCTCGTGACGAAGGCTGACGGAGGCAAGATCGGCAAGACCGAGTCGGGCGCCATCTGGCTCAGCGGGCACCGCACGAGTCCCTATGCCTTCTATCAATTCTGGTTGAACGCAACCGACGCCGATGTCGTCAACTATCTGCGCTGGTACACGCTCCTTGACCGCGCGACGATCGAAGCGCTCATTGAAACCGTGCGAACGAATCCCGGTGCTCGCGAAGCTCAACGATCGTTGGCACGCGAAGTCGTGCGGATGATTCACGGCGACACCGAACTCGCGCGGGCCGAAGCTGCTGCGCAGGCGCTCTTTTCGGGTGATGTCCGCGGCCTCGACGAGGCGACGCTCAAGGAAGTATTCGCGGAAGTTCCGCGATCAACGCACGCGCGAGACACGCTCGCTGGCGCTGGTGTGGCGCTCGTTGACCTGCTGGCGCAGACGACGCTCGCGGCGAGTAAGCGCGAGGCCCGCGAGTTTCTTCAGAACGGCGCAGTGAGCGTGAATGGCGAGAAGGCCGCGCTCGACCGCGCGCTGACCAGCGCTGATCTCTTGCACGGCACCACAACCCTTTTGCGCCGCGGCAAGAAGCAGTGGCACGCGCTTGAGTGGGGATAGGCGCGCGAGGCCGCAGAGAGCGCTGTGTCCGTTGCTGGCGTCAGTGCGCTGGGCGCTGCGTCACCGTCATGCGGATCAGTGGCTCGGTATCGGAACTCTCGCCAATACGTCCGACGGCAACACCTGTCGGCAACATCCAAAGGTCGACGCGCTTCCGAGTGACACGAAGCGCAAGGTCGTCTGCGGAGAGATGCACAATCGCGAACGCTTTCGCGCGGCCGTCTTCGAGTGCGCGAATGATCTCGCTCGGGCCCGTGACTTCGACATCGCGCAGAAACGCATCCGCCGGGTTAATGTCGACGGAGAACTCGCTGAGATCGTCGGGAGGACCGGCGATTTGCACCGGTACGAGCCGTAACACTGAGGTGCTTGAGCGCGAGAGAAGCGTGAACGAGACGCGGGCCTTGTCGGGCACGATCCGGACGAGCCGCGATTGTGCTTCAAGCGCTTCGGGCACACGCAATGTGACGTCGACGCCGTGCCGGCGTCCGGACTGGAGCATGTTCGTTTGCGTCGACGGCAGGAACGCTTGGACGTGCGGCTCAGCACCGAGGGCAGGCACCAGCGCCCTTGGCAGAGTCACCCGCACGGTTTCTGGTTCGACAATCGCGTCGCCAACCAGTTGGACCCCCGGTAAGAGCGGCACGATTGAGGATTCGATTGTCTCGGTCTCGACGATTTCGAGCGGCGTCGTTGCTGGCGTCGATGCAACGACTGCGGCTCCCGTGGAGTCGAACTCCTCGGTCCGACTGAGCGCCGCCGCAAGGTCGATCGCGTGCGTTCCTGGCGTTCCCGGGACGCCGAAGCGACCGACACGAAGTGTGATCATCTTTCCTGTGAAGCGTTCCGCGGCGCGATCGAGCTCGCGGCGAGTGCCTTGCAACTCTATTTCAACCGGAACGGCCTCGATGGGAAGCGCGGCCGTTTGGTCGGCGTCGGCGACGACGAATCGAACGAACAACTCGACCGTTCCGATCTCGCGCGTGCGGCCAGCCGCCCACAGCCAGAGCAAGAGCGAGATCACCGTCACGACAGTGAAGTTCGTTGCCTTCGGACGCCAGCGAGCCCACGCGTTCATGAAGCGCGCTCCAACGTTGCGTCCGCGGCTCGCGCGTCGGGCGCGTCGCTCTCGAGGAGCGCAACGAGTCGGTCACGAACCGCGTCACGCGGCACCGGCGCGGACATCGACCCGTGATACGCGATTCGAATGGAGCCGGTTTCTTCGCTCACGATCACGACGACGGCGTCGGTGTCGAGCGTGATGCCGAGCCCAGCGCGATGCCGCGCGCCGAGGTGCGGTGGTACCGAACCCTCTTCGGCCAGCGGTAGCTGAATGCCTGCGCTCCACACGCGTTCGCCGCGGACAACCGTGGCGAGGTCGTGCAGAGGATTGTTTGGCCAGAAGATGCTCTGCAGCAGCGACGCGGTGACCTTGGCGTCGAGTTCAGTCCCGCCCTCTGCGAGATCGCCGAGCGTCACGCTTTTCTCGATGACGATGAGGGCGCCGAAGCGACTGCGCGAGAGAAAATCCACGGCTTCGGCGATCTCTTCCGCGATGGTGTTGGCGAGGCCGCGTCCGCGACGGAACAGCCGCGCCTGTCCCAGTCGCGACATCGCCTGCCGAATCTCCGGCTGAAAAACCACGACGAGTGCGATGGCGAGAAGAAGGAGGAGTTGGTCGGCGAGAAATCGCAGCCGGCCGAAGGCGTCGCCCCCACCGAGCTGCGCGAGTACGCGGACGCCGAGCGCGACCAACGCTACGACCAACCCAAAGCCCTTGACCACTCCAGCACCGCGCGTCGTGCGGAGAAACCTCACCACCAGCCACACGCCAAGCCAGATCACGGCGATTTCGACCGCGACCTCGAGCGGGTCGTACCCGCGAAAAAGCGTTTTGAAGATACTGGTCATGAACTCGGCGCGGAGTATAGAGAAGCGGCGCGCGGGTATGATCGAAACTGAGCGGCGTCGGCGGACGACGCAGCGTCGATCAGGTCGATCCTGACGGCTCGGGCGCGAGGCAAGCGACGTAGTACCTCGACTCCTAGCGAAGCGCTCGAAGCGGACCGCATGACGATGACCCGACTCTCCGGCGCCTATGACCTCGGACGATTCACGGGCACTTGCGCCGCGACTGGCGTAGCGCTGCCGCCCGATACGCCTTGCGTGACTGCGCTCTGCGAGGCGAGCAGCGCCGACAGCGCGAACGCGGGGACGCCGTTCTCGCTCTTTCTGCGGCGCGTCGACTATTCGATTCCAGCATGGGAGGCGGGAGCGCGCCCGGAGGGGCTCCTCTACTTCTGGCGAACGACCGTCGCGAGCGGTGACGGGCGCCGCACGATGCTCGTCGATGACGAGACACTGCTCGATCTCTTTCATCGACTCGAGTCAGACGAGCGGCCGCAGCGCGTCGCGTTCCGATTCGTCCTCGGATTGCTCCTAGTGCGGAAACGCCTTCTTCGGGTTGCTGGCCAGCGGCGTGAGAAAACGAGCGGCGTCGTGTCGACCGAATCCGGTTCTGCCCCCGCCGGTTCTGAAGGCGGCGTGACACCGGAGCGCGAACGGGAGATCTGGCTCTTGCAGCCGCGCGGGAGCGATCCTTCCTCGCCGCCCATCGAAGTCGAAAATCCGCGGCTCGGCGACGCCGACATCCGCGATATCGCGGAACAGCTCGGCGAGATCATGCAGGGGAATCTATGAAGCGGTCGCGCTCCACCATACGCGCGGGGATACGCGCGGGGATACGCGCGGGGATACGCGCGGGGATGCGCGCGGGGATACGCGCGGGGATACGCGCGGGCGGTACCGCTGCAGCGGTTACGTTCGCGGCGCTCGCGATGCTGTCGGCGGGTTGCGCGACGGATCCTGAATCGACTCAGCCCGATGGCACTGTCGAACTCGCAACACCGCCCGTCGTGAGTGTTCCCACTCTAACGCCTCCGCTGGGCGGCCTCGCTGCCGTCTACGCCGACCTCGTGACCCGACAGACCGAACGGTTGAAGCGGCTGCAAACGATTGATGGCTACGGAGTCATTGAACTCCGCTACCTCGAGGACGGGACCGAGCACTTCGACCAATGCGACATGCATCTGTACGCGTTCCTCCCCTCAAAAACGGCGTTGCGGTTGACGAAGGTGGGCACGATCGCGTGGATCGGCTCCGATGCAGAACGCTGGTGGATTTTTCGCCTCGACACTTCGCCCAAGACGCTCGAAGTGCGTCCCTGGCCTGAGAGCAGCGGCGGGAACGAACCAGCCGCCGTGCCTGTTGACGAGCACACTGGTCGCTCGGTGGTCTCGCCGCGGACAATTCTCGTCCTTGCGGGCTTGGCGCCACTTCCGGCCGCGAGCGAGGTGACGTTGACTGACAACGCTGGCATGCTGGTCGCGGCGACGAAGTCATCGCGCTGGACGATCGATCGCTCGACCGGGCTTCCCTCGACGATCGAACTCCTCGACGGAAGTGGGCTAGCAGGGGGGAGAGTATGGGTGACAGGTACGCTGAGCGAGTACGCGAGCGCTCCGGCCGACGATCTCACCCCCGGCGACTACCCAAAAGTTGCGCAGCGCGTCATTGTGAGTCGTGCTGATGGCACCGGTTCAGTGAAGCTGTCGTTTCAAGCGGTGTCGGCTCGCCCAAACGGCGTGAAGCCGCGTTTCTTCGACCTCAAGGACCTCCAGCTCTCGTTGCGCCCCGACGAAACGGTGTGGGTTGAGAACCGCCGAGCCACGACTGGTGCGGGAGCGCCTGCGCCGCGCGAGCAGCGATGATGGCTCGACGCTACTGCGCGTGCGAGTCGCCCCGCGACTCCACATCGTTCCGATGCCTTCGGTATCTGTTGGCGGTTGCCTTCGCGCTTGCGTTGGCGTCGCCCCTCAGCGCGGAGGTGACCGCGCGCGGACGCCTTCTCGGCACGTCGAGCGCTGGACATGCTTGGTGGGTCGACGTCCGCCAGGACGGCGTCTTCATTCTGCACGCCGCGCCGGAAGCGAGCGGGGGACTACCTTCCCCTTCGGCTGGCGCGGCGACGGAGGGCCCAGCGGTTCGTACTGAGATCGCGCGGTATGACGAGGCACCCGACGCAATCGCCGCCTTTGGCGATCGGGTGTGGCTCACGTTCCCTCCGGTCGCCGGCCGCGCCGAGATGCGTGACGTCGTCACGTTGGTCATGCGCCAAAGCGTGGCGACGGGACTGTTCTACGCCGACCCTCCGGGCGGCGGCGAACTCGTCGCAAGCCTGCGCGATGCTGGCGAACTCGTCGGGTTTGCTGCCGACCGGAGCGGTCCGTGCGCGCTCTTTCAAGCCTCGCCAGCGTCGCGCTACGGCGTCCGGCGTGACCGAGGATCTCAGTCTGTGCCAGCGTTAGCCCGCGGAGACGAGCCAACCTTTCTGCGTTTGACGGGCACGGTCTGGGAGGCTCAGCCGCTCGGGAGTTGGCTTCCGGCGGGACTTCAAGAGGCCTCGTCACTCACGCTCGCTCGGGTCGGCGACTCGATCGTTGTCCTTGGCGCGGACCAAGCGGGGAGGACACTGTCCGCGACGCTTGGCCTCGGAACCGTCGAGGTCGTGTCCGTTCCATTTTTCGGTGCGACATGGTTCACCGCAGCTGATCGTCCAGCCGTCGCCTTCCCGGAGGCACCAGACATTCGGTTTAAGTACCTTCGCGGCAGTGCGTTGCTCGACTGGGGCCGAGTTGGAATTCCCGGCGCGCCGTGGTTCGTCGGTGGAGACAGTGGCGGAGCCGTTGTCGTCAGCGGAAGCGCCGCGAACTACCAGTTGCGGCGACTCGGGCCGATCGACAGCCAGGCCGGAGCGATCGTCAAGCTTGAGGCGCCGGGCTTTCGGTCCGGGCCTTGGATTCATCTTCCGCTCTTGGCAGCAGTTGCGCTCTCGGCGGTCATCGCCTTCGTGTTCATGCGGGCGCTTCCAACGAACGGTGGAAGTACGGCGCTCTTGGCGCCGCCACCGCTTTCGCTCGAACGTCGCGCACTGGCGCTCGCGATCGACCTGATGCCGGGGGCAATCGTCGCTATGTGGATGTTCGGCGCGACTCCTCTTGAACTCCTCATACTTCCATCGTGGTCCCTCGATCGAACATCGAGTGAGCCAGCGATGGTTGCCATTCTCGTCACCTGCCTGCACAGCGGAGTTGGCGAACTCTTCACCGGTCGTTCATTCGGGAAGGCAGTGGTGGGAGGAGTCGTGGTCAGCGGCGACGGTTCACCGGCGTCGTTCCGCCAAGTTTTCGTGCGCGGCATCTTGAAGTCGCTCACGCTCTGTGCCCCAGTGCTTGCAGTGTTCGTCCTCTTCACCCAAGGCAACCGCTCCATGGGCGACGTTCTCTCGCGGACCCTCGTCGCTGACGCCCGCATTCCCGCGAAGAACGAGTCGGACGCGCAGAACTGAACGGCCGAGCACGCTCGGGGGTTGTCAACGCGGCTGATAGTGCGTGATCGCTTCGCGCGAGCTTGGGTTATTGCGCAGGAAAGGCGCTGCGAGTCAAGCGATCGCGCGGGATCGGCCGATGTTGCCTCTCGACCGCGGCGATGGAGTCGCCGTGGATCGTCGCCGTGACCGTCTCGCGCCGTAGCGCGTCGACGATGGGTCAGGGCCATGAGCGGATCTCATGCCGGACGGTCTGGACCAGTCGAAACCTCCGACAGTGACGCCCCACTCGGGCGCGCACGCGGCGATGACACCGGCACCGGCGGCGAGTGCTGCGGAGTCGCGGCTTGGTTGGCGTGATGTCTGGCAACTCCCGACGCTGCTCGTCGCGACCGGCGCGGTCGTTGGCGGCCTGATCTACGTCTCCAGCCTGCCCCGGGATAACGACTTCGCCGGTGCGCTCGACCAGGTCGATGGCTTACTTGCTGCCGGACGGCTCGACGACGCACGGACGATTCTCTTCGACCGGATTGCGCCGAAACTCGAAGAGGCGGCGGCTTCCGACAAGGCCCGATTCGACGCGGTGACTGCTGACTGGCTGTCCGCAGCCCGCATCGGAACCGGAGCGGTGGAGAACGACGCACAGATCGCCGATCGGTACGCCCGCGCCGAAGAGAACGGCCTTGAGCTCGATCGCGATCGCCTTCTGCGCTGGGCGGCTGCGCTCGTGCACTTGGGCCGCGCCGATGATGCAATGGAACGCATCGGTCGCATTGACGCATCGCCGGGCGAAGCAGACGTCATGCGCTCGCGCGTCAATCGCCTCGTCATTGAGCGGGTTTGGGGCGAGACCATGCGCGCCGAACACCCCGATTACGAGAAGCTTCTCGTCGCGATCGGGACCTACAGAGCGGATCCAACGATCACCGTTGAAGACGAAGCTTGGGCGGCCGCGCGGCAGGCAGAGTCGCGGCTGGCGCTCGAAAAGCCTCGCGATGCTGCCGATCGACTGCTGCTCGACCTACGGCGCATCGAGTCGGCGCCGGTCGAGGTGCGCGGGTCGGTGACGCCGGACGCATTCGCTGAACTGCTTGGACTGTTGGGACGGGCGTACGCCGAAATCGGCGAATCCGATCTGGCTCGAGAGACGCTTGATCGAGCAGTTGCGATCGCTGCCGACAAAACGCTGGCAAAGGGCGAGGCGATCGTGCTGCTCGGTGAGTTGGCTCTTCAGCGCGGCGAGCTCGACGAGGCGGAGCAGCGATTCGAGAGCGTGCTCGCCGACTACGCGGGCGAGTCGTGCGCGCCGGTCGCCCTCTTTGGCCGCGCCGAAACGCGAGCGGCCCGCGGGGCTCATCTCGACGCCCTTGCCGACTATCGCGCCCTGCGCACGAAGTTGAACAGCTCATCAAGCGAGGCGGTGACCAAGCGCGTACCGCCAGCGAGCGTCATTGGCAGTCTCATCGATCGACATGACGCGCTCCTCGTTGCTGGTGAACTGGATGAAGCGCTCGAGTACGCGAAACTCGCGAGTGAATTTGTGCCCGGTCGGCCGATCTCGCACCAGCTGGTCCTTCGGCTGGCGTCTACTTCGAACGCTCTTGCGAACCAGTTGACCAGCGGCAGCCAAGCGACCGAACCGGAAGCGCGAGCTCGCGCTTCGCGCTTGCTGAAAGCTGCTGGCGATTGGTTCGTGAGGCACTCAAGCGACGCGGGAGCTGCCCGTGAAATCCCGACCGCGTGGGCTGATTCGCTCTGGATGGCGGCAGATTGCTACGAGCGATCAGGGTGGGGCGAAGACGCGATTCGATCCTTTCGCGCGTTCGTGAGCGGCACTCCGCGCGACGAACCGCGCCGACCAGAAGCGATGTCACGGATCGCAGCAATCCTGCATGGCGAAGGACGCCTCGACGAAGCGACGACCGAATATGCCCGGGTGATCGACGAGTTCCCCTTGAGCCCGCTCGCCACCCGGGCAGCGGTCCCGTTGTCGCGCTGCCTCGAATCGTTAGGTCGCCGCGCCGATGCCGTTGCTCGGCTTCAGCCGATTGTCGATGGAACGGCGGGATTACGTCCGGACGCTGAGGAGTACCGAGAAGCCCTGCTTGAACTCGCGCGTCTCGTCGTCGCTGGCGGCGACCTCGATCGTGGCGCGACGCTTCTCGACGAAGCACTCCGTCGCTATCCCGACGATCATCGTGCGCCTCTCACTCAATTTCAGCTTGGGGAGTGTCGCCGCGGTCAAGCGGCGGAATCGGCGAAACGCCTCGCCGATGGGGCGTTGTCACCGTCGCAGCGCGACGCAATTGATGTCCGCCGAGTCGCCGATCTGGAGGCTGCGCGGACCGAGTTCGACCGCGTTGTTGCGGCGCTCGATGTTCGTACGCTCGCGGAACTCGATCCGCTTGAGATCGATGCCCTCCGACTCGCGCACTTGTACCGCGCCGATTGTCTCTTTGACGTCGGCAGATACCGCGAGGCGATTGACTTCTACGAGACTACCGAACGTCGTTACGACGACAGCGCGGTCTCGATGGTTGCACTCATCCAGATCGTCAACGCGTGGAAGGAGCTCGGAGATTCCGAGCGCGCAGCGACTGCGCACCGCCGTGCCGAGATTCGGCTCGGGCAGCTCCCGGATAGCGCGTTCATGTCAGCCGACTCGATTTTCCGCCGTGAGGCGTGGGAGCGATGGCTGCGAAATAGTCCGCCCTCGCCTGCTGATGGCTCCGTCGCTGCTGCGCCAACGGTGCGCCCAGAGCGGGAGACACCGGAGTGAGTCTTGCTCGTCACCCCATCGCGACGCACTCGCGTCCGTCAGGAGCCATGACCATGGTCTCAACCAACCTCTCGACAAACGGTTTCTCACCAAGCCCCAACCAGACCCTTGAGGGGCTCGATGCTTGGGCGTCGCGACTGCGCTGCGTACTCGATGATCGCGCCGCGCTCCTCGCTGAGTTACAAGCTGCGAGCGAGCAACAGGACGAAATCATCGAGAGTCGCGACGCGGCTCGACTCATGGCGCTGATGGCCGACCGCCAAGTCGTCGTCGAGCGCTTCGTGTCCGGGCAACCTGAATTGCTTGATCTCACAACCTCTCTTGAGGAGCGACTGGCGCAGCTCCCACCCGTAGCCGCTGATGAAATTCGACATCGGGTGCGAAGTCTTTCGGAAGGTCTCTCACGCATCACTGATCGCGACGAGCTTTCGCAGGTCGAGTTGCGCCGGGCGCGTGAGGAAGCAAGAGCGGAACTCAATCGAGCGACGACTGGCGCTGGAGCTCGCGCCGCATACGGCGCGCGGGTCCACGGCGAGCGTGGCGCTCGCGCGTCCGGGCACGACCTCGGCCGAAGCGTCTTTGCGGATCACAAGGGCTGACATGAGCGCCATCGCACTCACTACCATCGCCGAGAGCGCGTTTCAACCGCGCGGCATCGCCGCTGACGAGCTGGCAGAGCTCGTGCGCGCCTTCACGGATGTGACCGAGCGCCTTCAGACGACGCACACGTCGCTTGAGGGTCAAGTCGGCCAGTTGAAGGGTGAACTCGCGAACGCCAACGAACAATTGCGACGCTCGCGCGAGCTTGCGGCGCTCGGTGAAATGGCTGCGGGAATCGCCCACGAGATCCGAAATCCCCTGGGCTCGATCGCGCTCGACGTCGAAGTGCTCCGCGAAGACTGCGGGCCCCGTCCAGAGCAGCGGCGCATCTGCGAACGCGTGCTGCGATCGGTCGGCCGCCTCGACCAGATTGTCGGCGACATCCTTCGTTTCGCTCGTGATCTGCGCGTGCAAACCTGCGATGTCGAGCCGAGCGTGATACTCGAGGCTGCGGTTGAGTCGTGCGAATCGATCATTCGTCGCGCGGGTGTCGTGATCGAGCGAAACGTGACTGCCGGTGCCGTCAAGCTCGATGTACCTCTGATGACGCAGGCGATCACGAACCTCATCCGTAACGCGGTTGAGGCGATGGAGGCGAGCCGAGCGACCGGCGACGCTCCGACGCTACGCCTCGAGGCGCGTCGGGTGCGGCGAGCTCTCGCCGATGGTCGACGCACAGAGCAGATCGTCTTTCGCGTCGAGGACACCGGTCCCGGCGTTCCCGAAGAGCTGATTGATCGGATCTTTCATCCGTTCTTCACAACCCGCGGAGACGGTACGGGCCTCGGGCTCGCGATCGTTCACCGCATCGTGGATGCGCACGGGGGTTCGATCTCCGTTCGCAACACAGGAACTGTTCGCAACGCAGGGACAGGTGCTCGATTTGACATCGCGCTACCAGTGCGACCGGAGGACCGGCAGCCCGGCACGCGGCACGGACTTCAAGAGGCGGTACGTCGCCGGATTGGCCCGCTTTCGGGCTGATGCGGCGTTCCGAGTGAGAGAGAGGTCAGCCTTGATCGGCCGACCAAACACGGTTCGGAGGAACCATGGCCAGAGTACTCGTAGTTGATGACAAGGAAATGATGCGGGACAGCGTTGCGACGATTCTCGCGCGGCGCGGACACACGGCTGTGTCGTGCTCGAGCGCGAAACAAGCGTTGGAACGACTTGCCGAGCGCCCGCCCGACGCCGTCATTACTGACTTGCAGATGCCCGATATGAATGGGCTTGAACTGCTGCAAGCAATTCGCAAGCTCGACGAGCAGCTCCCGGTCATCGTGATGACCGCGTTTGGCAGCGTCGAAACTGCGGTGCAGGCGATGAAGCAGGGCGCGTTTGATTACGTGACCAAACCGTTCTCGGGTGAAGAACTCGCGATGACGATTGATCGTGCGATCGAGCACGCGAAGATCGTCCGTGAGAACCAGATTCTTCGCGCCGCGGCGTCGCCTTCGGGCAAGACGTCTCCGGTAGAGATGGTCGGTTCAGGCGAAGCGATGCGATCGCTGCGAGCGCAACTCGAACCGATCGCGACGAGTCATGGAACGGTGCTCGTCAACGGTGAGAGCGGTACCGGCAAGGAGGTCGCGGCTCGTCTCATTCACGCGATCAGCCCACGCGCGAACGCGCCGTTCCTCGCGCTGAACTGCGCTGCTCTCTCGGCCAACCTTCTCGAGAGCGAACTCTTCGGGCATGAGAAGGGCGCGTTCACCGGCGCCGACAAGCTCCGCAAGGGACGGTTTGAGTTGGCTGAAGGCGGAACGATCTTGCTCGACGAGATCAGCGAGATTCCACCTGAACTCCAGGCGAAACTCTTACGAGTCCTTCAGGAACGCGCCTTCGAGCGCGTTGGCAGTTCGCAGAGCCGCACCGTGGACGTGCGCGTCATTGCCACGACGAATCGTGATCTGGAGGAAGAGGTGGTCCATGGGCGGTTCCGCGAGGATCTCTTCTTCCGTCTCAACGTATTGCCGCTCACCATGCCGCCGCTGCGCGATCGCATCGAAGACGTACCTGATCTCGCGCGCCACTTCCTCGTCATAGTGAGTAGTCGTGAAGGCAAGGCGCCACGGCGACTCAGTGAACCAGCGGTTGCTCTGCTCAAGGGTTATAGCTGGCCCGGCAACGTCCGCGAGCTCCAGAACATCTGTGAGCGTGCCGCGGTGTTAGCGGTTGGCGACTCGATCGACGCGCCGCTGCTCCGCCCTTGGCTCACTGGTCACTCGTCACCAACCGTGACGGCGGGCGAGGGAATCCCCGGTGTCACGTTCGCGCGCAGCAACGGATTCGTGCCCGCCTCGATCCGTAACGGCGCTCCAACCATGACGACCAACGGCTCGGGCTACTCCGCGCACCCGCACGGAAATGGCGTCGCGAACGGAGCCGTCACCGGGTCTGTGACCCCGGCGAGTAGCACACTCCCGCGCATCACCTGCGACGGGACGCTGACACTTGAAGTGATCGAACGCGAAGTGATTCTCGCGACACTCGAACGCAATCGCGGTCACCGAAGGCGCAGCGCGGTCGACCTTGGCATTGGGGTGCGCACGTTGGGACTCAAGATCAAGAAGTGGAAGGAAGAGGCGCGAATTCCGTTGACGACCTGAGGTACGAATCGCCTCGACGTTGCTCGCTGTTCGCGCAAATTTCGCTGGAGCCGCGCATGTTTGATCGCCTCGTCGGCCGGAACGCAATGCCCGCGCTTGAACGTGCTCTGCAGTTTGCGTCGGCGCGACAACGAGTGATTGTAAACAACATCGCCAACCTCGAGACGCCTGGGTTCCGACCCGTTGACGTATCGGTTGAAGGCTTCCAAGACCAGCTCCGCGCTGCGATCGACGATCGCCAAGCTCGGCTCGCAAGCGGAGTTGGAGACGGTGCTGCCAGCGGCGCCGACGGCGGTTTGTCTCTCGAAGACACAGACGAAGTGATGCTCACGACCTCGGGGCTTGAGCTGACGCCGCGTCCGATCGGCGAAGGAATCCTTGGACACGACGGAAATGACCGCAGCTTGGAACGGATTCTGCAGTCGCTGACCGAGAATGTCATGCAGTTTCGTTTCGCGGCGGCGCTTGTGCGCGGCCAGTTTGCCTCGCTCGACGCTGCTATTCGCGAGCGTCCCTAACCAGTCGGACTCGCGTCCGGCTATTGCCTAACGATCGGATCGTCCCATGAGCGGCTTGCTCGATGTCTCCGTCTCCGCCCTCGTCGCCCAGCGCACGCGCTTGGACGCCATCGCTGCGAATCTTGCGTCGGCGGACATCGGCGGCAATCCGAACGGACCGGTCAAGCCGCCGTCGATCCGTGAGGTGCTGTTCGCGACGGGCGATCCAGCGAACAATTCTGAACTCGGTGTCCACGTTGCGGACATTCGCGAGGTCCGGGCGTTCATCCCACGCTACGAACCACTGAACCCGTACGCCGATGCCGATGGCCGGGTCTGGTACCCCGACATCAATCCAGTCGAGCAGCAGGTGAACATGATGCTCGCCGCGCGATCATACGAAGCCAATATCGCAGCGATTGAGGCCACGAAGTCGATGACCAACTCTGCGATGGAGATCCTCTCATAGCCATGTCAGATCCCCTCGGCATCATCTCCAACATCCAGCGCGCCTCACCCGCGCTGGGCGGTGGTGGCGCGCCGAAGGGGGCGCCGGGAGACTTCCGTGAGGAACTTCTCCGGCAGATCGGTGAAGTCAACAAGCTTCAGGAAGACGCGACCGTTGCCGCAGAGGATGTGCTCACCGGCCGTCGCAACGATGTCGAGGGCGTCATGCTCGCGACGCGAAAGGCAGACTCTGCGTTTCGGCTGCTGCTTGCCGTGCGTAACAAAGTGATGGATGCATATGACGAAGTGAAGCAGATGCGCGTCTAGCCGCCTCAACGCCCGACGCGCGGCGCTGTCCGGAGGACGGCGATCGTCGGGTACGGCAGGACGCACCGGCAGGCATGGAGGCCTCGCGTGCAGTGGTTGCGTGATCAGCTCGATACGGTGCGTCGGCGCATGGGCGGGCTCGACGCGACGGCGAAACTTCTCGTCGGCGCGCTTCTTGTCGTCATGGTCATGAGCCTGTTTCTCGTTGCCCAATACTCGGGCAAGGCCGACTTAGTGGCGCTCGCGGTCACAGCGACTGCGCAAGACGACGCCAAACGGTTCCTCGTCGAGCGCGGGTACGAATACTCGGTCGACGCCGGGAAGATCATGGTGCCCGCTGAACGTCACGGTGCGATCATCAGCCAGATGGGCGAGCGGGGGATCGGTGGCGGCGATGCCATCGATTTCAACGCGCTCATCGCGCTCGACAACCCGTTCGAGACGATGCGGCAGTCCGACCAGAAGAAACTGGTCGCGCTCCAGAACGTACTGTCGCGGACGATCAGCGGTTTCAAGGGAGTAAAGGTTGCGACGGTATTCATCGCGCCACGTCCGTCACAGGGACTTGGCGCGACGACCGTGGCGCAGAGCGCGTCTGTCCACCTCACGATGCGCGGCGGCGAGGTACTCACTCAGTCGCAGGTCGACGCAATCGCTGCGCTCGTCGCCGGCACGCAGTCGGGACTGAAGTCGGAGAACGTAAAGATCACCGACGGCGAATCGGAACGACGTCCACGCGGTGGACGCGATCGCATGGCCAGCGAGAATCTCGAACATCAGATTCACGTCGGCGATGCGGTGCGCGACCGAATTCAAGTGCTGATGGGGAACATCCCGGGCGTTCTCGTCTCGGTGAATCCGCAGGTCATTACGAAAACGCTTCAGGCGACAGAAACGAAGTTCGGCGAGGGGGTCTCCGCACCGACAAGCGAGTCGCGCACCGAAACGCAGTCGCGCGGCGCGGCTCTTATGGAGACACCGGGCGCGCGGCCGAACATCGGCATGTCGCTTCCTGACTCGCGCGGCGGATCAACCGCGTCGACGGAGAAACAAGACACGCGCTTCGCGACCCGGATCCCAGAGACGCAGAAGAGCGAGTTCGACCCGACGGGGTACGCCGTCAAAATCGACGTCGGCGTTGCAGTGCCGTGGAGCTACTTCCGCCGCGTGTGGGAGATGAACGCTCGACGAGCGGCGGGCAGCGCCGATCCAGCGACGCTCGTACCGGACGAGGCCGCCATCATCAAGGTGCGCGACGAAGAAATCGCGCGGTTCAAGATATTGCTAGAGACGCAGATCACGACGGACGCTATCGCGACTTCGAAGAAAGGCTCGGTCGAAGTTACGTGGTATTACGACTTCGACGCTCAATCAACGTCAAGTTTGGGTGGAAGTGGCGCGGCCATTATCGAAGCGATCACTCCCGGATCGGGCGGTGGCTCGCTCTTGAAAACGATCGCGCTCGGTGCTCTCGCGCTCGTATCGCTTGGCATGATGCTGATGATGGTGCGAAAGGCTGCGGAGCGGCCGGAGATGCCGAGCGCCAGTGAGCTTGCGGGCGTTCCGCCAACGCTGGAGACCGTGGATGTTGATGTGCTCGGCGAGGCCGAGGAGTCGACACCGCCGATGGAAGGCGTTGAGCTCGACGATCGCAGTCTGCAAGGTCAGCAGATGCTGGCGCAGCTCAATGACATCGTGAAGAATCAACCGCTGGAGACCGCGGCGCTCCTCAAGCGATGGATGAAGTCGTCGTGACAGTTCCTCACTTCGCGATGCCCTCTCCTTTATCCAACTATCACGGAGTCGCTGCGTGCTGAAGCCGGGACAACGATTACCTAAGACTGCTGCCGAGTTGAGCGGCACGATGAAGGCGGCCGTGTTACTCCTCGTGCTTGAGCCCGAGACAGCGGGCTCACTGCTGAAGCAGTTGCCGACGGAAACGGTGGAAGAGGTGACGCGCTCGCTCGCGAGTCTCGGCGATGTTCCAAAAGATCTTGCCCAAGAGATCATCAACGAGTTTTACGGCCTCGCCATGGCGCAGAACTACGTGAAGGAAGGCGGACTCGCGTACGCCACCGAGCTCCTGAAGAACTCGCTTGAGTCAAAGACCGCTGACAAAGTTATTCAGCAGATCCAAACGCTAGTGCAGCGCAGCCCGTTCTCGTTTCTCCAGAAAGCGCAAAGCGAAAATCTGCTCACATTCATTCAGGACGAGCATCCGCAGACTATCGCGTTGATCGTCAGTCACCTGCCGCATCACAAGGCGTCGGAGATCCTGAAGGGCTTGCCCCAGGCGAAGCAGGTCGAAGTGGTGCGCCGGGTGGCAAACATGGAGCAGACGAATCCAGAGGTCATCCGCGACGTCGAGGCGAGCTTAGAAAGCCGACTTTCGAACCTGTTGAGCAGTTCGACCGAGCGCGTCGGCGGAGTGGAAACGGTCGCGGAAATCTTGAACCTCTGCGATCGCGCGACAGAGCGACAAATCATGGACGGAGTCGAGGGTGAAGATCCTGATCTCGTTGAGCAGATACGGCGCTTGATGTTCGTCTTCGAGGACATCAACCTCGTAGACGCGAAGGGCATCCAGTCGGTGCTGAAGGAAGTTGACAACGCCGAGCTTTGTCTCGCACTCAAGACTGCGAGCGAGGACCTCAAGAAGAAGATCTTCGGCAACATGTCGAGCCGGGCCGCGGAGCTCATCAAGGAAGACATGCAGTTCATGGGGCCCGTCAAGGTCTCGGATGTCGAATCTGCGCAGCAGCGCATCGTCGACATCGTTCGCCGCTTGGAGGACGCGGGCGAAATCGTTATCGCCGGGCGCGGTGGTGGCGATCTTATTGTTTGATTGACGCGGGGAAACGCACTTGGCTGTACTCAAGGCACACGCGACAGGTGGAATGCTCGGCGGCGTTGTGGCAATGGATCTCGCCGATCTCCGCGCCGAGGGAGAGCGCCTCGTCGTCGCCGCGCGCACGGAGTCCGACCGAATACTTCGCGAGGCGCGAGCAGAAGCCGCGCGGCTGCGGGCGAAGGCGATCGAGGAAGGCAAGGTCGAGGGACTTGCGCTCGGGCGGACTGAAGGCCTCGAGGCTGGCCGCGCTGAAGGGACGGCGTCGGCGTATGACGAAGTACGAGCGAACTTTGCTGAGCGACTCCAAGGGCTTGAGTCTGCGTGGACAGTCGCTGCCGGTCGCTGGGATGCCGAGCGCGAATCGCTCATGCGCGAAGCACGGCAACAAACGCTGCAACTGGCGCTCGGCATTGCGAAGCGCGTGTTGCGCCGCGCGATCGCGGCAGACCCCACGCTAGCGACCACACAACTCGAAGCAGCACTTCAGTTACTCGGGCAAGCCACGTCGATCGCGGTCGCTTGCTCGCAATCCGACCACGATCTGCTACGGCAAGAACTACCGCGCGTGCTTGAGCGGCTCGGTTCAGCCTCCGACGTGACCTTCACTACCGACCCGGCGCTCGAACCCGGCGACATCATCGTGCGCGTCGCCGAGGGCAGCGTCGACGGCAGGCTTACAACGCAGCTGGATCGCATCGCGGACGCGCTGATGCCGCAGGTGGGGCCGACCACTGGGACGAGTGATGGTCTCTCCGCCGGAGGCTCGCTGATCCCGTGAGCTTTCTCGAACACGCCTTCAACACCGTGCTCGCGACGGAGCCGCGCTTGCTGTCGGGCAGCGTGCATGCGCTCCGCGGGCTTACGCTCGCGGTTGATCGCCTGCGCGTGCCGATCGGATCCATGGTGGACGTCGATCTTGGCTCGCCGGAAAGGGCACTCGGAGAGGTCATCGGGTTCGACGGCCCGCGTTCGCTGGTGATGCTCTACGGGACCACCGCAGGCGTGGCGCCGGGTGCGGTGGTTCGTGCGCTGCGGCCAGCACCGACGGTCGCCATCGGACGCTCGTGGCTCGGACGCACGCTCGATGCACTTGGGCGACCGATCGACGGCGGTCCGCGTCTCGACGAGCTCGAGCCGTGTCTTCTTGAGCCGAAAACCACGAATCCACTCGGCCGCAGCATCATTCGTGAGCCGCTGCCGACTGGCATTCGAGTGATCGATGGACTGCTTACGGTCGGACGCGGACAGCGACTTGGCATCTTTGCTGGCCCAGGCGTCGGGAAAAGCACATTGTTAGCCAACATTGCCAAGGGTGCCGCAGCAGACGTTGCAGTGATCGGGCTGGTTGGCGAGCGCGGTCGTGAGGTGAAAGAGTTTCTTGAACACACGCTCGGGCCGGAAGGGCGAAAGCGAGCAGTCGTCGTTGTCGCGACTGGTGACGAGAGTCCGCTCTTGCGGGTTCGCGCGGCGACGGTTGCGGTGACAGCGGCGGAACACTTCCGCGATCAAGGCCTTCACGTCGTGTTGATGGTCGACTCGATCACGCGCCTCGCGCAGGCTCAGCGTCAGATTGGTCTCGCGGCGGGCGAACAGCCCGCAACCAAGGGATACACGCCAAGCGTCTTCGCGCTCTTGCCCCGCCTCCTCGAGCGAGCTGGACCGCTGGAACAGGGCGGCTCGATCACGGGCTTCTACACGGTGTTAGTGGAAGGCGACGACATGACCGAGCCGGTCGCAGACGCTGCCCGCGGCATTCTCGACGGACACGTCGTTCTCTCGCGTCGCATCGCGTCGCGCGGACACTTTCCTGCGGTCGATGTGCTCGAGTCGCTCTCGCGCGTCGCCGAGCAGGTGACGGATCCAAATCATCAGAACGCACGCAGAGAAGTCATTCGGCTCATCGCCGCCGCACGAGAGAACGAAGAGATCATCTCCATTGGTGCGTACTCCCGCGGTGCGAATCCGGAGGTTGACGCTGCTATCGCGATGAAGCCAGACATCGAAGCGTTTCTGCGCCAAGAGAGCAGCGAACGAAGCGACTATCCGCGCACGCTGCGCCGACTTGTCGAGCTTGGACTCGCGGCAAAAGCGGCCCGGACCCGACCGAGTCCGACAGCCCAGTCAATGCAAGGGACCGCGCCAGCGGTTGTTGCGGGAAGACCGCAGCCGACGCAAGCGCCTGCTCCGCGTGGCCGATGAATGGACCGTAGCGAGCCATGGCTAAATTCCTCTTCTCACTTGATCCGCTCCTTGCAATTCGTCGTCGCGAAGAGGCATCGTGCAAGCGCGAGCTCGCACTTCTTGAGAGTCAGCGTCGTCAACTGGAAGACGTGATCCGTGCCCGCCAGCGCGAGATTTCTGATGGCAAAGAGTCGATGCGCACAAGTCTCGTCGGTGAGCTCGATGCGACGCTGTTACGGCAACAAGCCGCAGCGACGATGGGCGTCGATCGGCTCGCGCGGCGCGCGGTCCTCGAACTTGCTGGGCAGGCGCAACGCATCGCGCGGGCGAGAGCCACGCTTGTCGAGTTTGCTCAACGGCGTCGTGCGCTGGAAATGCTGCGCGAGCGGCGATTGGCGGATTGGAACGCGAACGAGAGTCGTCGCGAAGTCACGTTTCTCGATGAACTCGCAACGACCGCAGCGGCACGCGGTGCCACGCGCTCGACTACGTTTCGTGAGGTGTTTGAATTATGAAAACGATGTGGAAACTCGCGAGTATCTTTGCTGTGGTGAATCTTCTCGCACTCCTCGGCGCGGGCGCGTGGCTGATGATGACTGGTCGACTTGATCGCGAGCGCTTCGACGCCGTCAAGGTGCTGCTTGCGGCGCCGATGAGCGCTGCCAAGCCGGAGGCGAAGGCCGAGACGATCGCGGAAGAGCTCCGCGATACGACCGCGACCGGCGTACGAATCTCGGCACAGGACCGGGCGAATCGCCAAGTGACGATGAATCTGCGTCGCCTTCACGACGAGCGCGAACAGCTCGCTCGTGGACTTGTCGATGAAGAGAGCACGCTCGCGCGTCGAACGCAAGAACTCGCAGCGGAGAAGAAGGCGTGGGACGACCTGACTCTTCAAGCGAAGGAACAGGCGAATGATGGACAGTTTCGCAAGGCCGTGAAGATGCTGGAGAGCGTTCCACCGAAGCAGGCGAAAGAGTGGTTGCTCGCGTTGTGTGCTCAGGGGCATATCGAACAGGCAGTGGCGTATCTCGACGCAATGACCGCCTTCAAGTCCTCGGGCGTCATGAAGACGTTCAAGGGCGATGCGGAGACGAAGCTGGCAACGGATTTGCTTGAGCGATTGCGTCAGCGTGCGCAGGCTTCGCCTGCAACCGCCGACGACTCAGGTCAAGCACCCAATGCCCCAAGCGATGCCCCCACTTCCCCCGCCCGCGGCAGCGAATCGGCTCAGTCCAAGCCAATCGCGAACGCCGGAGCCGAAATCGACGCTCAACGGCCGGGAACGCGAGAGCGCTGACCGATCTCAGCCAGCGTTCGCGCACTCGCTCCGCGAAGCAGCCCGCGATCGCGACAGATCGCGTGGAGCAGTCGAGCGAACATCGCACGACGTAGTCGCATCTCAGGAGCAGGCGCAAGCCAAGCCAGTCGCAGATGCGACTGCTGCGCCGGAGGCGCAAGAGTCGCCTGCCGATTCCGGGCCTAACGCCGCGCCACAGTCGAAGCCGAACGCGGAATCGGAAGACGCCGAAACGGACGACGGTGCCGACGAAGGCAGCGACCTGCAGAAGGCCGCGGCGGAGGCACTCGTATCACATCTATCGCAGTCGGTTGCCACGCAGGTACAGGCGACGCTCTCGACGAGCACGCCTTCAGACACGGGAGCAAAGCCGCCGGTTACTCCTTCCGTCGCGGTTCCTGCGCCAACCACTGCTGCCTCCGGCGGAGTGCCAGCCCTCGGCGCCACTCAGGAAACGAAGCCGAGTGCAGTCGAACCCGCAGGCGCGATTCACGTCTCTAGCGCGACGTCGACAGCTCCGAATGCGACGGGCGCCGCTACGCCGGAGACGAATGCACCTCCCGAGGCACCAACCGCGAAGGAACAGCGAGCGAGCCAGCACGGGGCTCACCAACAGTCTCCGAATCAGCAGTCGCCCAACGAAGAGAACACCGCAAACGAGCGTCCATCCGCGCCGCGCATCGTGACCGACGCAGCGCCAGCGGTGGTCCGCGCCGCGCAGATTGATTCGACGCTTGCGGCCGAACAATCCGGTGCGACGTCGTCAACGCCATCGGCGTCGCGTCCCGAGGGAGCGTCACCTCTCGGTGCGAGCGCGACGGACGCGGCGCTTCCGCCCCTTGGCGCACTGAGTGGCGTGCGCCCGAACGGGCCATCGACGCACTCGGCCACTGATCCCGCGAGCAGCACCGCATTCTCGACAGCTGGCGGATTCGGTGACGACACCGAACTGGACGCGGAGACGTCGCCGCTCGTCGCCCGCGGACTTGCAGCGCTGGCGCAGCAGCGCGGTGGAACGTTAGCCATGCGACTCGATCCGCCGTCGCTCGGCGATCTTCGCATCACGGTGACGATCAACAACGGCACCGTCACGGCGGACCTGATGCCGACCAATGCGGCGGCGCACAGCGTTCTGACCGCGGGTCTTGCGCTCTTGCGCGAGGCGCTTGAGAGTCAAGGGCTTGTCGTCGAGCGGCTCAGCGTGCACACGCCGCCACCGCGAAGTGAGGCGCCTGCGCCGCAGTCGGCGGCAACGCACATCGCGACGAAGACTGAAACGCGCGATGAGCAACGACCCGAAGCCCGCAGCGACTCCGGCGCAGGTGACCGCGGTCGATCGCAGCACGACGCTGGCGGCGGCGCGAGTCGCGGCAAGAGCGATAGGCGTGATGAGGCCGAGCGCAGCGGCAGCGCACCGCATCGAAGGCGCGCTTCGTTCACCAGCGCCTTGCGCGGTGCCCTACCCACTCCAGAATAAGTCGTACGAAACCACTCACCCCGGGGACTCTCACCATGACGCCCGCAGCACTCAGTCCAACATCAACCACTTCGCCGACGAAGTCCGCGCCGACCAGTCGCTTCAGTGACATGAGCTCAGAGGACTTCCTGAAGATTATCTTCACCGAGTTGGGTAATCAGGATCCATTCCAACCCAACGACAGCTCGGCCCTCCTTCAGCAGCTCAATTCGATTCGATCGATCGAGAGCGATACGCAATTGACGTCGCAGCTTCAGTCGCTCGTCACGCAGAACCAACTCGCCTCGGCGGGCGGATTGATTGGCAAGCAGATTCAGGGTCTCACCGAAGACGCCAATCGCGTCGCTGGTCAAGTGGTGAGCGTTGCGCGCCAAGATAAGAACGTCTCGCTGCTACTCGATAACGGTTGGGTTGTTCCGATGGACAATCTTGAAGCCATCGTCGATAAAGCTGCGCTCGGTGGGGGATGATCGCTGATGTCGACGAGCGCTACTCAGCTACTTCGGCGACTGGAGCCAGCGGTGCGCGCCGTGGGCGAGTTCGCCGCTCGAGCGATCGATCCGATTGAAACCCTCGATTTTGCAGCGCTGCTCGATCAGGTTGGCCAGGGCGCGATCGGTAGCAACGCGCCCGTTGACGTCACGAGCATGCGCGTTGAACCGACAGCCGACGATCTCGCGCGGCTCGGTGCGGCGCTCGATCTCCTACTCGCGCGCGGCTCTCGTCGCGCCGTGATCATCCTTGGCGGGCAGGTGCTCATCACGAACGTGCAGAATCGCACCGTCGAGCGGGCACTGGATGCGCAAGACTCGCCGAGCGAGCCTGTCGACGTTGATGCCGCTCTTCGCATCGCCTCGGCTACCGACGGATCGCCTATTCGGTTCTTAGGCCCGCCAGCCGCGATTCGGATTCCGACTGCCGCTATTTCGCCCCGAGGTCTCGCCGAGGCACACGATTCGCATTCACCACTCCGCACCGCTCCGCGCAGCTGCGCGGTCGGCTCCTGAGGAGCATTTGTACTCATGGCATCTACCACCGCATTCTTCACCGGACTCTCGGGACTCAACGCGAACGCCAGC
>JAWXCC010000176.1:0-9563 GCA_034440475.1 Phycisphaerae bacterium
CAAGATGCGGAGGCGGTCGGAAGAGATCACGCAGTAAGTGTGATCACTATCGCCGCACGGGCCAGCACACGCGTCGACGAATCTGGTCGAGCGCTTACGGAGGACCGGGAAGGGGGTCGGCTCGCGGCGGGCGCGGTTCGCCGCACCGCCGGTTAGCCATTCACGCTTGACGCCAGACGCGCCACGCATTTGAACAGCTTTCTCGCTCTCGATCGAGCACCCTCTGAGCACCACTATTTGTCCAGCTCGATGCAGACAGGATCTCGCGATCTTCGGGATGGGAAGCTCAGCGAAACTCGCAGCCCAGCGCGAACGTCACCGGCAGCCGGTCACAAAGGGCATTCGGATGTCGGATAGACGTGTGGGCCACCCGCGGCGTCGAGGCGACTTGCCGAAGATCTGGCGCGGGAAGAGTGCTCGCAGTCCGTG
The DNA here is from genome assembly GCA_034440475.1 of Phycisphaerae bacterium. Taxonomy (GTDB): domain Bacteria; phylum Planctomycetota; class Phycisphaerae; order Phycisphaerales; family SM1A02; genus JAEUIT01. The sequence goes on from JAWXCC010000176.1 coordinate 430, forward strand.
GCGAAACCCATCCTGGCTGCGAACGAACCTGAGCGAGCATCTGCGGCGTCGCCGCGACTTGCCGTACCTCGCGGATAAAGCTGCGTCGCGGCTCCCACGTTAAAGCTGGGTAGCTGCTCACTCATGCCCGCTCTCGCCAACGGAGCGGTTTCGCCACTGACACTAGCGATTTACATCTCGGAGTACGAGCCAAGATGCTCGCTCTCGCTGCCAAAGCGCACCTGCGACGGGCTGGCTGATAGATCCGACTACCTTCGCTCAACCGCCGGGACGGCCCGCGCCACCAGAGCCCGAGCCGCCAAAGCCACCTCCAGCAGGCGCGCCAGGCCCGCCCTTGCCGTCTCCCTTACCGTCCTTCGAGGAGTCCTTCGGCTTCTTGTCGTTGTCGTCGCGAGCGTCTTCGTTTGCGAGCCGCGCAGCCGCAACTTCGTCGGCGAACCGGGATCGCTCGTCATCGGCCAAATCTTGGCGAGGTGAACGTACAACTAACTCGCTGTCTCCAACTCGTCGAACGACGACTTGCGCGCTGCGCCTATCGCCGCGGTCGGCAGCCGCGTCTTCGATGATGGCGACGACGTACCAGTCCGTCGAGAAGTCGACGGCACCCCCGCCTCCCTTCGGCTTCTCTGAGACATCGCCGATGCGGTCACCCGGCTGAACCGAGAAGGATTCCGACCGACGCTGTCCATCAAAGAATCGAAACACCTCGATCTTCGCCGATCCAAATCCCAGCCGCCCCTCTCCGGCACCCGCGTCAGCTACGAAGAACGCGACTGGCGGCTGAATGGCCACCGGTTCGCTCCATTGGCTCCACTTGGAATTCAGGACGAATCGATCCGCCAATACCTGTTGTTCTTTCACGAGTTGGCGCTTCCGTGCGAAGAACGGGTTGAATCCGTCGACACGAGATCGATAGCGATAGGTGGCGCCGGGAACAACATCGATGTCATGCGCCCAGACGAGTACCTTATCGTCCTTCGCCGGATCGAGTAATCGCGTCGCCGCCGTCGCGCTGACCGCGGCACCTGGAGCAACCTTTGCTAACTCCGCGTTGATTCGGTCAAGCTTGTCCTTCAGCTTCTTCAGTGTTTTCGTCAATCCAATTCGCTTTTTTTTATCCTCTTCGGACTGACCGACTCCATCTTTATTCTTGCCTGGCCCCATGCCACCACCAAGCCCGCCACCACCCGGCGGGGCAGCACCCCCGCCCTTATCCTTGTTCTTGTCCTTCGAGGCGTCCTCGCGATCCTTCCGCTCGCGTTCCTTCTTTTGGTCGCTGCCTTCCGGCTCGAGCGGACCGCCGCGATCCTTCAGTTCGGCGTCGACACGGGCGATTTGAGAAGCCAAACGTGCGGCCTCGCGCTTCAGCCGGCGAACGTCCTCCGCTTCTGCGGACGATCCCGAGCCTAGGGCCTCGTCATTCTCACCTAGCACGCTGGAGGACGAGAACGAACTGCCCTTCGTGAGGAGAAACTCTGGCTGAAGAATCTCTCGCACTTTCGAAGGCTGCGACAACTCGTTGAAAACCGCGTCTTTCGTTCCCGCATCTGCCTTCGGGATGAGTGGCCGAAACGTGTAATGCCCCGGCAGCACCGCCACGGTCGCTGGCTCGCCCCACGTACCGTCCGCGCGCAACTCCTGGCGCTCGAACACCATGTCAACAAGGAACAGAGAGTCAGCGAACCAGATAGGCGGCACCGCAAGCGTCGGGGGTGTCGCAGCGGGGTTAGACTTGCGGTATTCCGCGCGCAGCGCCTTCAGGTCGAGTTCGGCAACTGGTATCGCCCAAGTGATATCGTAAGGGGCACCTCGAGAGGCGTACCGATCGGCCAATTCCTTGTATTGCTGGACGACGGTGTCGTCGAGCGTGTCGGATACTTGTTGAATCGCCACCATACTGGGAGCCCCCAGCGCTGGAACGTAATATGGCTTTTCTCCAAGGGTGGCATCGCCTGGAAGGAGTGACGCGATCAGCGCCGCCTCGGTGGGAGGCAACTGCCGCCGCGGCGAAATCCCGCCCGCGAGCGCTGCCTTGAATTCGTCGAACGACTTCGGTAGTTCTTCATCGACGAGCTTTGTGCCACCCGACTCCGACAACTTCGCTCGGACCTCCTCCGCCTTCAGCTTCAGTCGCGGCTCGATGTCACCCGGCTCTACATCCTTCCCTTCCATCGTTACGCGATTCGGGCTCGCGACAAACTGCATACCCAACACGCCGAGGAGAACCAAGCCGGCAGCGCCAGCCGCAAACTTTTCGACGTGTTGCTCGAAGAACGAGATGCCCTTGATTTTCATGAGATTTCACCTGTCCGAAGTGACATGGTCTATTTTTGAGAACCGATTTTGCTTGAGAGCGATCAGCGAGCGTGAATGGACTCAGCCAGCGTCGGGCGTCTTTGCAGCAGCGCCGTCGCTCGCGCCTTTATTTTGAATTCCGAGGGCTGTTCGTACGTCCGCGGGCATCAGCGGCGCGACCCATTCGCGGAGCCAAGCGCTCTCAAGTTCGATGGTGACCGCGGAAACCGGTTCACGACCATAAACAAAGCCCTGGGACGCCTCGGAAAAAGCGTCAATTTGCTGGACACGGACGTTCGTCACCGTGATGAAGTTTCGCTTCGCTAGGGCATCGAAGAACTGAGGCAGTTCGCTCGTCGCAATCACGGCTTCGACCGTCGCTCGCCGAACGTCGAACGCGTTGTTCTTCTGCCTGCCCGTGAGACTTTTCGCAAAGTCGCGCGGCGCCTCGGTCGCCATGTCGATCTGTGGCTCTCCCAACGGCTGGTTCGGTAATGCTGGCGCGGCGGCGACGACGCCATCCGGAGAGGTTCCCATCGAGCCATCTGCCGGCGGAGTTGTCGCTCCGAAGCCACCGCCAAAGCCAGCCCCCGGACCTTCCGCGCCGCCCGACGCCCCTGCGGACGTGGCGAAGTCGGCCGGGTCAACGCGAATTCTGATGAGCCGCTTGACGGGACTCTTCAAGACGCTTCCTTGGGTGCCACCGTTCGCGGCTGCACTTGCATCGGCGATCGCGTGCACGATGTCGCGCACGATCCAGTATCGCCATTGCCAATCAAACATTTCAGCCATTGTCGGCAGGGCACGACCTCCCGGAACCGGCGGAATCTGCACACCAGCCGTCGTTGCGTAGAGCGTGATCTTCTGCGCCTGCTCGCCGTAGATCGCGAGGCGATTACGGGAAAGTTCTTCGCTCAGATCTTTCTTCTCACGTTCGTCGAGCGCTTCGCGATTCGCTTTCCGAAGCGTCGATTGAATGTACTGGCTCTCTCGCCTTGCCAAATCCTCTGCGACTTGTTCCGGCGCGGGCGGCCCCCCGGCGTTTACTTCAGCGAAGAGTTTCGTATAAGCGGCCTGAATAGCTTCCTGAAGCCTGAAAGGCACCGTCGCCTTCTTGTCGTCAGGGGGTTTCGGAAAGACGCCATCCAAGACCAGCTTGTGATCGCTCTGGTTGAGCGCCAGCGCGAGCGAACGAATCTTGTCTGCGTCACCTCTGAGCTGATCGCTGGCAGTTTTGTACTGCGCGAGGAGCTGCTCGTTGATTACCACGGTTTTCGGCGCAACTTCACGGCCGGGAATATTCAGTGTCACTGAACTCTTCTCAAGTCCAGTGAGTTCCGCCATTTTCCCAGCCCGCTCCTTGGCCGTGCGCTGAACGCTTTCGTTCAGCGACCCCGAGAAGAACCAACCGAGCCCGATCGCCGCGAAGGCAACGACGCCCAAGACGGCGATGAGCACATTGGACTTGACCCAATCGAGAACCTTCTTCATGACGCCTTCTTCTCCTCGACAGCAGCGGCGGCCGGTGAGCCACCAGCTGGAGGCGCGAGTTCAATAGTAAAAGTAACCCTGCCGCGGTGATACTTGTCGCCCTTCTGATAAAGCGGTGGGCGCCCAGCGATCGGTGCGAGATCACCGATATTGAACTTCGAGTTTTCCGCCTCGCCCGCGCTCCCGGCCCCAGTTGCAGGAGCGTTCACCTTCGGCTGGCTGTCGGTTGGATCGGCCGCCCCCGCGTCTGGCGGCGCGTTGTCACTTGAGCTTCCGAAGCCGCGCGAGCCCGGACGTTCGATGGTCTTGTTCGGGTCGCGCGTTCGCTTGCCAGGGAGCTGGCCACCGCCGGGACCGGCACCAGTCGCGCCGGATCGCTCTCCTTGCGCCGAGCCGCTGCGCTCGCTGCTGGGGCCGGAATCGGCGGTTTCCACTGGCCGATCCATTCCCTTTCCCTTGCCCGATTCATCGACGTCGAACGAGGCGATCTTCTCGGCGTTAAGGTTGATAGAGTCCTTCAAGATGCGATACGGAACTCCGGGGCGCTCGACATCGGCGTGATCGCGTAACCACTGCACGACGGTGTCGTTCAAGAACTCTTGACGATCGCGATTGCTGAATTCCACATCCATCTCGACGTCGATCCGCCGCTTCCCGTCGACATACTTGTAATTCCCCTTCAGATCGAGCAGCGAGATCGCCTTGCGCTCACCTGCGGGAATCTTCATTATCGCCGCATGGCTCTCCCCGAGCAGCTCGGCCTGCGGACCACCGCTTCGCAGGGCCTCGGTGGTGTCGTCGATGAGTTGCGGCCAGACCCGGCGGTCGTCCGTCAGGCGGCGCAGATTCTCAGCAGTGAATCCAAGATTCGATTGTTGCTCGAGCGCCTGGTACTCGGACTTATAGCGTTTCCCCTGCTGCACAACCATCTGCACTTGGTTCTCCGTCGACGCCGCGTCCGACGAGTCGAGCGCCGAGCGATCAAGGATGCCGCGCAGGAAGAACGCTCCGCCCGCGACGATTGCAAGTGTTGCCGCTGCGGCGAACCATTTCGTCTTCGAAGCCCACATCTGCTCACGTAGCGCCTTCACCGGCGCGAGGTTGATGTCGATGGTCGCGAGCCCGATTCCCTGCAGCGCCAGTCCGTACGCGGTGCCCATGTTCACCGTATTTGCGGCAAAGTCGGCGGCCTCTCGACCCTCAACTCGGATGCGGGCAAACTCGTCGAGCCGCTTTACTTCAATATTCAGTTGCTGGCTCAGGAATTTTCGGAGGCCGGGAATTTTGAAAGTCGAGCCAAGCCCAACGATCTCGTCGAGAGCGACGCCGCGATGCAACTGCTGGTAGTAATTGAGCGACTTTTGCACATCGCTCAGGAGGTCGGTGAATACCGGCTTCATCGCCTGCATAATCTGCTTCGCGTACTTGCTCGTCGCTGACTCTTGTTTGAGCGCGTCAGCCTTGCCGTAAGTAAGCTTGAAACTCTCGGCGATTGCCTCCGTAAAGTGCGTGCCGCCCAGCGGAAAGGTTCGAATCCAGCAGCGCCCCTCGTCAGCGACCACGACGTCTGTCGCCGTTGTGCCGATGTCAAGGAAGACGATGGGCTTCTTCGCGTCACGAAGTCCAAGGTCGTATGTGAGTGCGTTGAAAACAGCCAAGGGACTCAGCGTCACGATATCTGGGTTGATGCCGAGTTCTTGATAGAGCGCGAGTCGCTGTCCAAGTCGCTCTTTCGTAATTGCAAAGATCCCGACTTCGATCTCGGGACTATCGCTTGCTTGAACGGTTTCGTAATCCCATTCGACCTCATCGATCGGGAACGGGATCTGCTGGACCGCCTCGAACTTCACGATGTCGGGAACCTTGCGGGGCTCGACCGGCGGGAGCTTTGCGAATCGTGCGAAGGCGGCGTTGCCGGGGATCGAAACGACCGCGCGTTCGCCTTGGACGCTCTTCTGACTGACGAACTGCCCGAGCGCAAGACGAATCATTTCGTCTTGGTCGATGTCCGGCGTCGTCAGCACCTTCTTGTGGGGAATCACCGCGAAATCGGTGAGCTTCGCCTCATCGCCGACTCGTTCTAGGCGGACTGCCTTGATTCCGTACGCCCCGACTTCGATGCCCCAAGCCGCTTTCGATGAAGACATAATCACCCTCTTGTGCAGCCGGCCGCTGCGTGACACTTGCCACGGTGATTGCTAGGAACAGGGCCGAGGCTCGGGCCAAGGCGAGTACCGTCGCAACTGCGGGTCAGCGTTAGGTTGGGCCCGCCAAGCGGCGGGCGGCGCACTATAACGAACTCCAAATAAAGACCCAGCATGGGAATCGGCCCTATGCCGGGGCGCGAGGCGTGAAGTTCGCCTCTCTCATCCAGTCCAACGAATCGTAAGCACCCGATAACCTCGTGCAAGCCTACCGGCTCCGGATCGCGCCCAGCGAGTCTCCCCAGTCACGGGCCGGAGACGACGCTCTCCACCACGACTGATCTAGTCCTTCACTTCGCCATCACTTCGCCATCACTTCGCCGTCACTTCGCGATCACTTCGCGATCACCTCGCCATCTGGGAGTCGCCAGAAGAACACCGACCGTCGTGCCGGACGTGCCTCGAACGTCGGGCGAGTGGCCGAGTCTAGGTTTGACGAGACGGTTCGCGCGAAGAGCGGCGATGTCACCTGTTCATACGTCGAGTCGGCTCGATAGATGCCAACTCTATTCAGGAACGCCGCACGCATGGCCGCACCCGCGCCAGGGTGTCTCAGACATTTCTGCGGAATCCGCAGAAGTTGAAAAGTCGCGAAGGAGTGCGATGGTTCTGCATTGACGTGTGGCGAGCCCGGTCTGGAACGGTACGCTGTGCAGTTCACGCCTCATTTCGTTGCGCGCCGTTGTCGCTTCGACGCTCTTCAAGCTGCCACCCATGTCCAACGACCCGAATTCCGGTGCCGTTCCTCCCGCTCCTAGTGCTCCTGAGAGCACCGGGATTCCGTTTGCACCCGCTCCGGCAGCAGCGCCGCCGCGCTCGCGCGCCGACGCGGACGCCGCGCTTGAGGCCGAGATCTCTGCGGCGCTCGGCAACATGTCGGTCGAGGACCTGCTGGAAGACCGTAGTCCGAAGGGGGCGAGCGGTGCAACGGGGCGAACTGGCGGCGGGCAATCGGGCGGCGGGCAATCGCGCGGCTCAGGTCCACGACGCGGGTCAGGTTCTCACGGTGGGCAAGGGCATGGCGGCGGCCCCGCTCGCGGCGGCAGGCAGATCCGCACCGGGAAGGTGTTTCGCATTCATGCTGGCGACATCTTCGTCGAGTTTGGTCCACGATCTCAGGGGGTTTGCCCGCTCTCGCAGTTCCCGGAGCCGCCAACGATTGGCGAAGAGATGGAGTTCGCGGTCGAACGTCTCGACGCGTTCGAAGGTCTCCTCGTTCTCTCGCGGCCTGGTGCGGTCCAGAAGGCTGACTGGGGGAATCTCGAAATCGGCCAGATCGTTGAAGCCCGCTGCACCGGAATGAACAAGGGCGGCCTCGAGATGGAGGTCGCGCATCACAAGGGGTTCATGCCCGCTGGCATGGTGGACCTTCGACACATTCCAGACATTTCCGTGTTGATCGGTGAGAAGTTTCCTTGCGAGATCGTTGAACTCAACAAGGACAAAGGCCGCCTCATTCTGAGTCGGAAGTCTGTGCTCGTCGCAGACCGCGCAGCCAAGCGCGATGAGCTACTCAATGAACTTGAGGAAGGTCAAGTTCGTCCCGCGACGATCATTTCCATTCAACCGTACGGAGCATTCGCTGATCTGGGCGGAATCGACGGATTGATCCACATCTCCGATCTCACCCACGAGCGCATCAAACATCCTTCAGAGGTCGTGAAGGAAGGCGAAGTCGTGCAAGTGCGCATCCGGCGCATCGACCGAAGTGGTGACGCGCCGAAGATCTCGCTCTCGCGGAAAGACACGATGTCGGATCCGATCTCGTCGACGATCACCGCGATCAATGCGGGCGACACCGTCACGGGTCGCGTCTCGCGCGTTACCGAGTTTGGCGCGTTCATCGAACTTGCCCCGGGAGTCGACGGGTTGGTTCACATCTCCGAGATCAGCCACGATCGCATCGGCAGTGTCGAGCAAGTCCTGAAGAAGGACGAGATCGTCACCTGCAAAGTGCTTTCGATCGACGCTGGCCGCAAGCGAGTCAGCCTGTCGATCAAGGCCATGCAGTCCGCACCCGAGCGGGCAGAACGCCCCGATCGTGGTGGCCCCGGAGGAAAGCGCGGACGCACCGAGTCGTCCGAGGCGCCGCGCAACGACGATCCGGCGCTTCGCAAGCTCAAGGCTCGCCTCAATGTGAAGGCGACTCCTCAGCTCAAGGGCGGCATCGGCTAACACTTCGGAGCTAACACCACGCTATTAGCTACCCGCGTCCCGATCCACCGAGCCGGTGCCCGCGACGCGCAACTCAGTGATCATTCGACGTAGCGCGTCGAGGGTGAGCGCCGTGACCCGGGCTCCGGTCCGCAAATCGGCGTCGCTCGGCACGTCTGCCGCAATCGGACAGCGGGTCACGCGCAGCTCGACGTTGTCATCAACCATCACGATCTGTGACAGTCTCCCGAACCGACTTTCGACCGTATCGAACGACGGTTCGTCGTAGCCAGCCGACACGAAGAGCGCCGCGATGTCGCCGACATCCACGTTCGTAAAGACGCGAATTCGGCACATCGGATCGCCGTCGACCTCGCCACGTGCTGCCCTGCCAAGGAGCACGGACCTCGGCTCGCTCGGAAGCGTTGTGAGCAGTGTCATCGCTTCTTCAGCCTTCCCAAGCACATCGGCGACGTGCCCCCGATAGCCCACGTCGCCAAGCGCCTCGAGCGCCATGGCGCGAACGTGTTCGCGGACATCGGCGATGGCGACGCTTCCCGTGTGCACGCCCGCTCGTTCGGCCGCAAGGCGGATGGCCTCCGCGAGCGTGGCGGCGCGTCCATCGCGGAGGATCGCGGCGGCGGCCCGAGCGACATCAGTTCGCGAAACACGGCTCATTCCACAAGTGTACGAACCTTCGTTCTCGCATCGCCTCGCTCTACACTCATCCCATGCTCGCCACACTCTCGCCCGATGAATCACGCGTGCTCGGCACGCTCGTGGAGAAAGCCCAAACAACGCCAGCGCAGTACCCGCTTTCTCTCAACGCGCTCGTGAACGGCGTGAATCAGAAGAGCAACCGTTGGCCCGTCGTGACGATCGGAGAGGAGGCTGCACTTCGCTCGCTCGACACGCTCCGCGCGAAGGGGTTTGTGCGCGAGGTATCGCTCGCTGGCAGTCGGGTTGAGAAGTTCCGCCACGTCGCCCGCG
>JAWXCC010000177.1:0-18700 GCA_034440475.1 Phycisphaerae bacterium
CAAGATGCGGAGGCGGTCGGAAGAGATCACGCAGTGAGTGTGATCACTATCGCCGCACGGGCCAGCACACGCGTCGACGAATCTGGTCGAGCGCTTACTCACGAACGACGTCGATGTCGTCATATGGATCGGTCGCAACGACATTGGGCGATTTGAAAGCCTGTACTCGCTCGACGAGTTCTACGTTCCTGACACCGAGTCCATCCAGAAGGCGTGCGTGCTACCTGTTGGCTCGTTCAATCTGATTCATTTTGCCAGTGGCAACAAGGCGGATTTTTACATTGGAAGACACGGTCCGATTGAACGATGGGTACTCGATAATCGGCGCCGCGTGCCTGTTGGCGACACTGCGATCTGGCTCGTTCCCCCCGAATACATCATCGCCAAGAAACTCGAGTTCTATCGCGACGGCAAGTCGCCAAAACATCTTCGGGACATCCGCGCGATCTTGATGGCGAAGGTCCCGCTCGACCAAACTGCACTCGATCGGCTCATCGACGATCAAGATCTCTGGCGTGAGTGGCGCGAAGCGTCAACCGCTTGATTGAGCATCGCGGTCGATCGTGCCGCTCGCACGGCTCGCAACGTGCCCGAACACGGCGATGATCGCGCCTGCCCCGGCGATCATCCAGAGCGGAATCGTCACGTAGCGGCGCGGTGGAAAATCCCAGGTCGTCGAAAGCCAGCCCCACTGCCGCGTCACCGGCATGAGTCGCACACCAGCAGGCACTCGGAAACTCCGCACGACACTCGACTCAGCGTGGTCCTCTTCGACCCCCATCTGGCCCGATTCAAGCCACGCCGACGAACCCTTCGCGCGATTGACTTCTATGCGCCGAACGGCAATTAGCGCTATGAGCAGCATCGACACCGCAAGGATCGTGGAACCAAACGCTCGCACCACCCGCGCGAACGGTCGTGCTCTTGTCACCGTGCGTCGCCGACGCGGGCCCGACGGTACTCGAACACGTTGGTCGGTCGCATACAGCAGACTTCGGCGTTTGCAGCGTCGCTCGGCGCGTCTTGAAGCCTTCCGCCCATCGCGAGCGAAAGCGGAAAGATAATGAAGTCGTCGTGCACTTGGTAGACCGGCGCCGCACCCATCGCGATGCAGGCGTCGTTCAACTCGATCAGATGTTCGCGCGTGAGTTGCAGCCCGTGTTCATTGGGATGCGACGTCACGCCCATCGCGTAATCAACACCGGGGGTTTTCGTCATCTCAATGTGCGTTCCCATCACCCAACACACCTGCTTGTCGGCCGTGAAGTCGACCATGCGCTGAATACTGGCCTTGTACGAAGCCCAACTTGAGATGTAGAGACGCCCGGGGTACAGCGTGTCGCCCGTGAGCAGCCAACCAGTGCGGGCGTCGTAGATCGCGATATGCGCCGTGTGATGGCCGGGGATCGGAATGATCTGTACGACGCGACCGCCAAGGTCATAGTTCACGATTTGGGTCGGCCAATTCACGATGCCGAAGAAGTTCTTCACCGCGGTGAGTGACGTGCCGACAACCGTCGTGTTAGGCTTTCCAACGAACTGTGAGTCGTTGAAGGCGTGGTCGCCGTGCGCGTGCGAGTGCGAAACAATGAGCTGGATTGACGACTGGCGATGCGCGACGAGCCATGCGTCGATGATTGACTTGACCGTGTTGTAAAACGGCACATTCGAAGCGCCGGTGTCTTCCATGAGAACCTTCGTATCGCCGAAGAGGAGATACACAAAGGGCGCCTCAAAGTTCGTGCAAAGTGATTGCCGAAGGATGTAGGTGTTCTCGTCGTACTGGTGCACCTGAATCTGCGGCTCGTTCACGCAGTTCGGTCCGCCGGAGATCCATTCGTCTGGGAACGATCCAACGCTCACCGCGATGGGCCCCCAGTTGCCGAGCAGCAGTGAGAGATCCGCAGCGTCGACAACATCGTCCGAGTTGAGATCGGCGACAGCGACACTGCTGCCCCACGCGCCGAGTACGAGCGCGAGGTCGGCGCTGTCGACCGTCCCATCGTCGTTGACGTCACCAATTCCGCACTGAGCGCCTGCACTTCCAGCAACGAAAGTTGCGGTGGCAGCGACGAGGATGACGCCGAAGCGACGAATTGATTCGAGCATGAGATGACCTCCTAGTGGACTTAGCAGCGTCGTTCGGAGGGCGCCGTCCCGCAAGCGCTAAGTTCGAACTGGTCTCAAATCAAAGATTTCGCTGACCTGCCGGCGGAGCCTCGTCCGTAGATCGAACGAATCACTGGAAAACCTTCACTTGGTCGAGGACGGGCTTCAGCATCTTGCCCCATGTCCCGCTGTCAGCCACGCGGCTGAGTTGAGAGGTGAAGCCGTCGCTCGCCTTTGCAAGTTCCGGACCAAATGCGCTCCGAACGTTCTTGAGCGTCTCGGGATCGAGCGACGAGAAGCTCGAGTACGCGCTCTGCATGTTGGAGACAAACGGCGCGAGTTTCGGCGCGGTCTCGAGCGCGGATTGAACGCCGTCCACGTTCTTCAGAATCGCCGTGACATCGCCGACGTCGGTGAGGTAGCCGTTGAGTTGTTGCTTCAGACTGTCGGAAAGCATCGCCATCGCCTGATCACGGGCGCTTTGCATTCCCATGCCTTGGCAACCAATTGTCAGAACGGGCATTGCACTGACGGTGGTGACGGTAACAACGAGCACAAGCGAGCGGACGAATCGGTGCAAGAGCATCTCCAGAGGTTGAATAACTTGTCGCCGTACGCACGATCGCGTGGCTCTCGCCACGCTCGTGGCGTCAGAACTGCCGCAAGAACCTCGCGTCGTTCTCAAAGAGCCAACGAATGTCCGCGATTCCATACTTGCGCATCGCAATGCGCTCAATCCCGAGTCCGAACGCGAAGCCGGTCCACTCTTCGGGATCGATGTTCACCGCTTCAAGTACGTTCGGATCGACCATTCCGCAACCGCCGAGTTCAACCCACTGAAGTTGTCCACGGATGCGCATCTTCATGTCGAACTCGGCGCTTGGTTCCGTGAATGGGAAGAAGCTCGGACGCAAGCGCACTTCGCCATCGGCACCGAAGTAGGCGCGGGCGAATTGCAAGAGCGCCGTCTTCAAATCCACCATCGAAACGCCGCGATCGATCGATAGACCTTCGATCTGATGGAACATCGAGAAGTGCGTCGCGTCATGCGCGTCGGGTCGGTAGACGCGACCTGTTGCGACGACCTTGAGTGGCGGCTTCGACGACTCCATCGCGCGGATCTGCACAGTTGATGTCTGTGTGCGCAGAAGCAATCGTTCGGCCCACGTGCCCGCGAGATAGAAGTTGTCGCGCGGATCGCGCGCTGGATGACCCGCCGGAATATTCAGCGCGTTGAAGTTGTGATGCTCGTCTTCGAGCTCTGGACCATCGGCGACTGAGAAGCCCATGCGCGCGAAGACCTCAACGATCTCGTCGACGGTGCGCGAGAGGACGTGACGCCGACCGAGGCCAACGGAAAGGCCAGGCTCGGTGAGGTCGACCAGTGGTCCACTCGGCGCGCTTGCGGCGACCTCAGATTTCTTCAGCTCAAGGGCGTTCTCGAGAGCGGACTTCACTTCGTTCAACCGCTTGCCCGCCGCTGGTTTTGCTTCCTTCGGAACATCTTTGAGCCCAGCCATCATCGACTTGAGGCGGCCGTTCGCGCCGACGTAGGCGATGCGCCAATGCTCGAGCGCCGAAGCATCCGCGACGGCGGCGAGCTCGCGAAGTGCGGTCGATTCCAGTGCATTCAGCTCATCGAGCATGGAACGCATGCTACTAGACGTCGCGGACTCTGAATTGAAAACGGGCGCGACTCGGAGTCGCGCCCGTCAGTTCATGTTTAGGAGACCGTCCTGCGAAACGGTTCCGCCCGAATTCAGGCAGGTGCAGCGGCCTTGCGAATCTTCGCAGCGAACGCGGTGCGCTTGTCCGCCGTGGCACGACGGTTCGACCTGCGCCCGCTCACTTGAGGGCCATCTTCCTTGCCGACGAGTTGGAGAAGCACCAAGTCGCTCGCGTCGCCAAGGCGATGCTTGTCGAGCTTGATGATTCGCGTGTAGCCGCCCGGCCGATCGGTGAAGAGCGGACCGACCTTCGAGAGGATGTGCTCGATGAGCCGAGGTGCCTTGCGAAGCTCGCCGTAGCGGTTGAATTCGATTTCGCCAGCCGCAGGAAGCGCCCAGAACTCGGACGTCTTCTTCGATTCGGGAACCGAGTCGTACGCGACCCAAGCGAAGATGCGGCGGTCAGTCAGCTTTGACTCAAGCTGGCGGCGGGTTGAAAGATCCTTGGTTCGTGCCATCGAGATGATCTTCTCGACGAAGCGCTGAACCGCCTTCGCTTTCGCGAAGGTCGTCTCGATCTGGCCATGCTCAAAGACACCAGCCGCGAGGTTGCGCAGCATGGCGCGACGGTGGGAGCTCTTGACGTTGAGCTGCTTGCCGAAAATTCTGTGACGCATCTGAAACTTCCTTACTAGTTCTGTCTCGCGGCCCGTTGCCCGTACGAGACGATCTGACGTGCGGCGGACGCTTTCGCGTCGCCGCGGATTCTCAACTCTTCACTGAATCAACTCGTAGCGAACCCCTCGGGGAGCTGCATGCCGAGCGTCAATCCCATCCCATCGAGCACCGTCTTCACTTCGCGAAGCGACGTCTTGCCGAACGATCGAACGCCGAGAAGGTCGTCTTCGGTCTGAACGACGAGCTCCGCAATCGTTGCGATCTTCGCGCTCTCAAGGCAATTCGAAGCGCGAACCGAGAGTTCGAGTGAAGTCACCGGCGTGCTGAGCTTCCGGAACAACTCGTCGTCGGTGGAGGTGCGGATTTGCACATCCGGCGCAATCGTCGCTGAACCGAGCGTGTCGAACTGCACGAACGGATTGAGGTGCTTCCTCATGATCTTCGCGGCTTCGACGACGGCCATTTCGGGAGCGACGGTTCCGTCGGTCCACACGTCGAGGATCAGCTTTTGATAGTTCGTTCGCTGACCGACGCGCGTGTCCTCGCAGGCGTAGCGAACTCGCTGCACCGGCGAGTAGATAGCGTCGATCGGAATCTCTCCGATGACCTGCTCTTGATCGCGCGAGTACTGCTCGCTGGCTGGCTCGTATCCGCGGCCCTTTTTGATGATGAACTCGCACTCAAAGTCGACCGCGTCGGTCAAGGTCGCGATGAGCTTCTCGGGATTGTGGATCGTGACTGACGCATCGCCTTCGATGAGCTCGGCGGTGACGTCGCCCGGACCCTCAGCCGCGAGGCGGAGTCGCTTCGGCTCGTCGCCTTCCATGCTGACGATGAGGCCCTTGATGTTCAGGAGAATGTCGGTCACGTCCTCTAGGACGCCCGGAATCGTCGAGAACTCGTGCGTGACGAGCTTGCCTTGGCTCTTGATCGTCACCTTCGTAATCGCCGAACCCTCAAGGCTCGACAGGAGGATGCGCCGGAGACTGTTGCCGACGGTGATGCCAAAGCCGCGCTCGAATGGTTCGGCGACAAACCGCGCGAACGTATCGGAACGGGACTGCGAATCGATGATGACCTTCGCGGGCAATTCAAGGCCGCGCCATCGGACGTGCATGCGAAACTCCTAGGATCAACCGGCAGACTGGACTCCCGATTGGTCGCGCCGGCCAAGAAGGTCGGACACAAGATCGAGAGGTTCGAATGACCGTCGCGTTTCGGAAACATCCAAGACTGCCGGCCTTGGAGCCCCATTTGTGCGGCGGAAAACGGCCCAAATCCAAATCAGATATCGAAGGCGAGAGACGGAAGGCAAGTCGGCGATCTAGACCAGTCGGTCCAAGCCACCGGAATCCGCCGCTAGCACTTTCGCGGCAGCGACGGGGAAAATCATTCGATCAGACGCGACGCTTCTTCGGTGGGCGGCAGCCGTTGAACGGAATCGCAGTGTGATCCTCGATGGCAGTCACTTTGATGCCGTTAGCTTGGAGCGCCGTAATCGCGCTCTCGCGACCCGGTCCGGGTCCACGCACCCGCACTTCGCACTCCTTCATCCCGATGCGGCGCGCCTTGTTGGCGCACTTCTCGCTCGCTCGTGAAGCGGCGAACGGAGTCGACTTGCGAGCACCCTTGAAGCCGACGGTTCCGGCCGAATCCCAACAAAGGACTTCGCCGTTCACGTCAGTGATCGTGATGATCGTGTTGTTGAAGGTCGCGTTCACATGCGCGATGCCCTTGATCACGTTCTTACGGATCTTCTTCTTCGAGGTATTTGCGGCAGCGGGAGTCGGGGTCGTCATTGATGATCTCAGTGGAAGCAGGAAACAGTTTGGTCGCGATGATGCTTGCTCATCCCGCAGCGTCGGCGCGTCGGTGACGCCAGAGGCACAGAAGACTTAGCTCTTAGCCCTTGACGCCCTTCTTGCCGGCGACCGTCTTCTTGCGGCCCTTACGGGTACGCGCATTCGAGCGAGTGCGCTGACCGCGGCAGGGAAGGCTCTTGCGATGACGCTCACCGCGGTAGCACTTGATTTCCTTCAGTCGCTGGATGTCCTGCTGCGTCTGGCGGCGCAGTGCACCCTCCACGACGTAGTTCTGATCGAGCAGCGTCGAAATCGTCGAGAGCTCGCGATCGTCAAGCTCGTGCGCGCGACGGTCGGGGCTGATCTCGGCCTGCCGAAGGATGTCGGCGGCGAGCTTTGAGCCAATGCCGTGGATGTACTGAAGCGCGAAGAGGATCTTCTTCTTCTCGGGGAGATCGATACCTGCAAGTCGGGGCATGGTCAGTTGCTCGCTATTTCAGATCGGGTTCAGATCGGGTCGAATCGAAGTCGGAACAGAAGGTGCTCACGAGTCGTCTCGCGCGCGTCGGGGCGTTCAGCGACCACCGCCGAAACGCGAAGCGACGCAGTTTACCCTTGACGCTGCTTCAGGCGGGGATTCTTCTTGTTGATCACGAGGCGCTTGCCCTTCCGGACCACGATCTGGCAGTCCTTGGAGCGACGTTTGATACTGGATCGAACCTTCATGGGGCACCTTTCTGGGGGTCGGGGTCAGAAGTCGGGGTCAGAAGTCGGGGTCAGAAGAGACGGGCGGGACGCCAAAGCCAGAACCAGAACCAGAACCAGAACCAGAGTCACGATCAACCAAAACCATAATTCCACAAGAGCGAGTCTGCGGCCGGAGGCCGCTACGGAGCGCACAAACTAGTACCGATAAACAATGCGGCCCTTGGTCATGTCGTATGGGCTAATCTCGATAGTGACGCGGTCGCCGGGGAGAATACGGATGAAGAACTTGCGCATCTTGCCGCTCACGTAAGCAAGGATCTCCTGATCGTTCTGAAGCCGCACCCGGAACATCGCGTCAGGCAACGCTTCGGTGACTTCAGCGTCGAGGGTGATCTTGTCTTCCTTTGGCATGAGCTGGGGACGGTCCTTTATGCGAGATGCAATTCGGGGTTGGCTAGCGACTGAGTGAGTCCAATGGGTTCGCGTCAGTCCGCGAGCGCGTCGTCGGTGTTGGGTCCAACTGTGAGCACGTCGCAACCGTTGCGCGTGATTGCGATCGTGTGCTCGACGTGGACCGCCGGCGAGCCATCGGCGGACACCACGGTCCAGCCGTCGGCGAGCGTGCGTGTCGCTATGCCACGAGGGAAATTTTCCTTGTCGATGCCAGCGCCAACGAGCGTCAACATTGGCTCGACAGCAATGACCATCCCGGGGCGAAGTGTGAAGTCGCCATGCGACAGGAGTTCGGAGGAGAGACAGTTTGGCACTTGCGGTGCCTCGTGCAGTTCACGTCCGATGCCGTGGCCGACGTACTCGACGACGACGCCGTGACCGCGGCGAAGCGCGATCTCTTGCATCGCGGCGGCGATGAAGCTCCATCGTTCGCCCGGCACGGCCAAGCGAACCGCCTCGGCGAGCGTGTGCTGCGCGCTCTCAACCAAGTTGATCCCCGCTTCGCTGACGTTCCCGACTGGCACGGTCACCGCAGCATCGGCGCACCAGCCGTTGAGTCTCACACCGCAGTCGATTGACACGAGGTCGCCATCTCGGATGACTCGCGAACCCGGAATCCCGTGCACGATCTCATCGTTCACGCTGACACAGCAGCACGCGGGAAAGGGGCTGACAGTCGGATCGGGCGATCGATAGCCGACGAACAGCGCTTCGGCACCCGAGCGACGAATCACTTCCATCGCAGCAGCATCAATGGAGGCAGTCGTCGCACCAACGACGCACGCGTCGTACGCACGATCGAGCGCTTCATACAACACCGCACCGGTCGCGCGAATCGCGTCGATCTCAGATGCCGACCGGAGATGAATCTGCCCCGCCGCCGTGTTTCGAGCGCCGCGTCCACCCGAGCGCGGGCCTGGGCGGCGCTCGCTGCCATAGCCAGCGACAACCTGCGACCGCCGTTGTTCGGCTGTCGTTGCGTGTTTCGTGGCTGGCTTGGTTCGAGTCATGACGTACGGGTGTTGAAAAGGAACGAGGAAATCAGCCGCTCCGCGCGCTGCGGATCCGAGGTCCGCCGCGTGCATCGTTGCCGCCGGTGGACAAGAATCCTGAATAGTTCCGCATGAGGAGATTGGCTTCGATGCGCTGAATCAAGTCGAGACCAACGCTCACCACGATCAGGAGACCGGTTCCGCCCAAGAACTGAGCGACGTTATACGGGATACCCATGTAGTGATTCACGAGCGTGGGGATCACTGCGATCACGGCAAGGAAACCCGCACCAACGAACGTGATGCGCTCCATCACCTGCTCGAGGTAATCCGCGGTGCGCGGGCCCGGACGATGTCCGGGAATGAACGAGCCGTGCTCCTTGAGCTGCTTCGACATTTCGTCCGGGCTGAACTGCACGGTGGTCCAGAAGTAGCTGAAGAAGTAGATGAGGACGATCTCGCACAGGATGTACGGGAACTCGCCGCTCTGGAAGTTCTGTGCCAAGAACGTCGTCACACTCTGGATCCAAGGCGCGGACTCCGCGGCCATCGCTCGCGTATTCAGCCAGCCGAAGATCATCGAAGGGAAGATCATTAACGAACTGGCGAAGATGATCGGCATGACACCAGCGTGATTGACTCGCAGCGGAAGGTAGTGCTTCTGTCCGCCGAACACCTTTCGTCCCCGAGTGTGTTTCGCCTGCTGAATCGGTATCCGTCGCTGCGCGACCGTGATGAGGATGGCACCCGCAATCACGAACATGAAGCCACCGATCAAGAACAAGAGACCGGGGACTCCAATCTTGCCGACAGATTCGGCCTGCTGACTTGGCTCGAAGTTCTGCGCGACCCATTTAATCGCGTCAGGCATGCGAGCCAAGATGCCAACGGTCAGGATCAGCGAGACGCCGTTGCCGATTCCATATTTATCGATCTGTTCACCGAGCCACATCATGAACAGGCTGCCAGCCGTCATACCCGTGACGCCTGCGGCAAAGAACACGAGGAGGTTGGCACCCTTCTGAAAGTGCGGCTGCACGAGATTCGAATCGCGCAGGAAGATCAGCCACATGGTGGCTTGAATGACGCAGAGGCCGACGGTGGCGTAGCGCGTCCATTCGGCGATCTTCTGCTGTCCGGAAGCGCCTTCCTTCTTCAACTCCTGCAGTGGTGGATAGACCGACTGAAGGAGCTGGAAGACGATCGACGCCGTGATGTACGGCATGATGCCGAGGCCGAAGAGCGTCGAGTGTGAGAGCGATCCGCCCGAGAAGATCGATGCATACTCAAGCAGACGCCCGAAGCCACCCAACCCTTGGGTCGCCTTGGCCGCCTGTTTCGCGAGCTGTGCCTGATCCACGCCGGGGAGCGGAATCCAGAAGCCGATGCGGTAGATAGCCAGAAGCCCGAGCGTGAAGAACACGCGCGACCTCAGGTCAGCGATACGGAAGATGTTCAGAAACGCTTGGATCATTCGTGCCCCGCCATCGGTGGCGGGTCCGGACTGCATGGTTGGTCGCCGCGATGCGCTCCGCGTCGACCAAGAAAACCAACGCTTGTTAGCTCGATCGCCCTGACTTCTTCTTCGGGTCGACACCCCGCTTCGCAGCGGCCGCCTTCTTCACCGTGCCGCGCTTGGCCTTCCACGAAGCAGCGCGATCAATCTCAGCAACTTGGGTGGCAGTGCCACCAGCCGCCTCGATCTTGGCCTTTGCTTGCGCCGAGAACCGCGCCGCGACGACGGTCACCTTCTTGGTGAGGTCGCCTTCGGCCAACACCTTGATGCCACGAGTTGTATCGGGAACGAGACGCTTCTTCGTCAGGGACTCGGCGTCAACGGTCTCACCCGGCTCGTAGGCGAGTTCGATCGCCTTAATATTGATGATGTGGTAGTCGACGCGGAAGTCGGCGTTGCTGAAGCCGCGCTTGGGGAAGCGCCGCGAGAACGGCGTCGCACCGCCCGCGTAGGACGGGCGGCTGGTCCAGCCGGCGCGGCTCAATGCACCCTTGTGGCCTTTGCCCGAAGTGCCGCCGTGGCCGCTGCCCTCGCCGCGACCAATGCGCTTGCGAAGCTTGTGGCTGCCGACCTTCTCGGTGATCTCGTGAATCATCATTGGCGTTTCGTCTCCGTGACCGCAGCCGTCAGTCGGTCCGCGCGTCCCAAGGGGCTCTCAGCTCGTTTCGTCGAACGTTCTAACACTAACAAAGGTCTCTTTAGAAAAGCTCATTGCACTCGTGATGAAGCTTGCGTTATGCAGTTGGCGGCACTGCAGCTGCTGGAGGAGCGTCGTCGCCACCACCACGTCGGCCGCCACCATCGCGACCGCCGCGTCCACCGCCACCACTTCCGCCGCGTCCACCTCGACCACCACCGCCGCCACGCCCACCGCGTCCACCGCCACGCTCGTCGCCGACGGTGTTTACCGGGGCTTGTGCCTTTTCACCGGCCTTGACTTGCGGCATGAACGCCATTCCGCGCTTGATCGCCTCTTCCACAGCAGTCTCAGGGAGAGAGTGACCGAGCAGCTCCTCAACCTTCTCACGCGTGCGAAGCATTTCGAGCGCCGAAAGCGCGGCTTTCACCACGTTCTTCGGGTTGCTTGAGCCGTAGCACTTTGTGAGGCAGTCTTGCACGCCGAGCATCTCAAGCACCGCACGCATCGGCGCACCGGCGATGACGCCCGTTCCCGGCGACGCTGGCAAGAGACGCACGGTGGTCGCGCCGTACTTGGCGGTCACCATGTGCGGAATCGTCTTCCCTTGAAGGGGGAAGCCACGCATCTTGCGCTTCGCTTCCTTCTGCGCCTTCTCGATGCCGAGCGGCACTTGGTTGGCCTTGCCGTAACCCATGCCGACCTTGCCACGACGGTCGCCAACGACGACGAGCGCGCCAAAGCTGAATCGCCGGCCACCCTTCACCGTGGATGAGGTGCGGTAGACGCCGACTGTGGTCGATTGAATCGTCGATGAATCGTCGAGGAACTCTGCCATGGATAGATCTCGTAATTCTCAGTGAGCCCAGACTAACAACCAGACTCAGAACTTCAGGCCGCCCTCACGGGCTCCGTCGGCTAACGCTTTTACACGACCGTGGTAACGGAAACCGTTACGGTCAAATACAACTTGCTGCACACCGGCCTGCGTCGCCTTCACGGCGAGCGCCTTGCCAACCGCGCTGGCGACGGCTTTCTTATCTCCGTCGACCTTGAAGCCCTTGTCACGGCTCGACGCTGCGGCGACGGTGTGACCCTTCAAGTCGTCTATGACTTGGGCATAGATGTGATCCAGCGATCGATAGACGGAGAGGCGCAACCGACTCGGCACGCCGAGAACCCGCTTGCGGATTCCGGCCTTGCGGCGAGTGTGGCGGGCTGTCTTGATCTCAAGGCGGTTCATGGAGGTAATCCTGATCGGGTGCTGTTAGTCGCGGCTCGCAAGCGTTCCGGCGACGAAAGGCCCGCAAGAAAGGGCCTGCGATGAGTAAAGCGTTACGAGCCGAAGGCCTTGCCTTGCTTGCGGACAATGACTTCGTCGAGGTATTTGACGCCCTTGCCGTTGTAAGGCTCAGGCTTCCGCTGGGAACGGATGCGCGACGCGAACTCGCCGACTGCCTGCTTGTCCGCTCCGGAAATCTTGACTTGGTTGTTCGTCACTTCGACCTTGAGTCCAAGGGGAAGCGTCAGGTGGATCGCGTCGGCGAAGCCAAGAGAAAGAACGATCTCCTTGCCCTGCACCTTCGCACCCCAGCCCACGCCGTTGATCTCGAGAGTCTTCCCGTAGCCCTTGGTCACGCCCTCAACCATGTTTTGAATGAGCGCGCGGGTCAATCCCCAATAGGCGCGGCGATTGCCTTCGTCGAGCTTTGCCATGTCTGTGGAGACGAGAACTTTCTTCTCGCTCTCAGTCCAGGCAACAGTGACCTCCGGGCGCCATGTCGCGTTGACGGTGCCCTTGGGTCCGGTGACTTCAATTGTCCGAGTGGTGGGATTGAGCGCGATCTTCACGCCCGCTGGTACCAACACTGGTTTCTTTCCAATTCGTGACATCGTGGTGTCCTCTGTGCTCTCCGGCAGCCGCTCGCAGTCGCTCGTCTGGCATCGCTCAGGCGAGCGTGCCGTAGGGAGCGAGGCGACGCACGTCGCCAGTCATGATTCGATTCCATCCACACTACGGACCTCAAGTCAGAAAACTTGAGAACGCTCGTCAGCCCGCAGCAACTTTCACTCTCACGGCGATACTCGCCACTCGGTCAGTCTCCGGGCCAACCTGCGACACCGGAGAGCAAACGTTTAGAACACTTCAGCCACAACTTCACCGCCAATGTTGGCGGAGCGACACTGACGATCGCTCATAACACCGTGACTCGTTGAAACGATCGCGATGCCCAAACCTTGGAGCGGCTTCGGAAGGTGGCCAACGTCGCTGTAGACGCGGCAACCAACCTTTGAGACCCGCTCGATCTTGTTGATGATCTGCTCGCCCCGCTGTCCGTACTTCAGGTGCACGCGGATCAAACCTTGGCGGCCGTCCTCAACGAGCTCGAAATCCCGAATGAAGCCTTCGTCCTTCAAGACTTTGGCCACACCGCGATTGAGCTTGTTGCTCAGGCAATTCACCATCTTCGCGCGGTTCCGCACGCCGTTGCGGATCCTGGTGAGCATGTCAGCAGTCAGGTCATTCAGTGCCATCGTTCACTCCGTCGCCCGCCGTTCGGTTCCACGTTGCCGGATCTCACCGGGTGTGGGTACCGCGTTCGGGCGCACCAGTCATATTCACGTGTCAGAGACTCAAACAGAAATCGATTCTGGAACGCTTGCAGCGTCGTCTTACCAGCTCGCCTTCCTCATGCCCGGAATGTGCCCCTTGAGGGCGAGTTCGCGGAGGAGGATGCGACTGATCCGGAACTTGCGGTACACGCCGCGCTTTCGCCCTGTGATCTCGCAGCGGACTTGCTTCCGCGACGAGAACTTCGGCGTCTGCTTCATCTTTTGAAAGGTTCGCTTACTCGCCATGGATTCGTCCTTGCATTCCGTCGAGGGATGGTTGTCGCTCGACTCGTCGCCCAATTGCTAATCGCCAGTTGCTCATCGCCCTATCACTTCTCGCTATTACTTCTTGCGGCTCTCTTCGGGCCGCACGAACGGCATGCCGAGTTCCGTGAGAAGGAAGCGGCTCATCTTTGGAGTCGAGTTCTCGAAGCACAGCGTGATGTTCATGCCGTGCGAGAACGAAACATTCGCCATGTTCACCTCAGGCCACACGGCCTGCTCGGTGAGGCCCATCGAATAGTTGCCAGCCTTATCGAAAGCCTTTTCTTTGACGCCGCGGAAGTCTTTGATACGCGGCGTTGTGAGGTGGACCAGACGATCGAGGAAGTGCCACATTCGATCGCGTCGCAAGGTCACCATGAACGCCGAGGGCGCGCCTTCGCGCACCTTGAAGTTCGCGACCGACTTCTTGGCGATGATCATGATGGGCTTCTGCCCCGTGATCGTCGTGAAGGTCGAGATGACCGAATCACGGATTTCGGGCTTGAGCTTCTGGTTCTCAAGGAATTTACCGACACCGGAATTGACCACGATCTTGATCAAGCGCGGCAGCTGATGCGGGTTCTCGAGCGAGAACTCCTGGAGCACCTTCGGCGCAACCTGCTCGTTGTAGAGCTGCTGCATCCGGGGAGCTGATTTCTTCGGGGGATTCTTCGTGGCCACCATGGTTCGCTACCTCGATTCGCTGCCTGATTCGCTATCAAACTTGTCTTGCTGTTGAACTTCGACGCTCCGCCTTCATTCCTATCGCGGTGGGCGGACGTCTCTTACGCCTTCGCTGACTTCGCCGCGGACTTGGCGGCTGGCTTCGCAGCTGGCTTGGCCATCGATTTCGCGGTTGGCTTCGCCGCCACCTTCGATTCAAGCTTGTTGCCGCCGGGCGCTGACGAAACCTTGCGTGCCGTGTGAACAACCGACAACTCACCGCCAGTGCGGCTCGCTACGCGCACCTTTGAGCCGTCGGACTTCGTCTGAAAACGGACCCGGGACGGCTTGCCATCAACCACGGGACTAACGTTCGAAACGTGAATCGCCATCTCTTGCCGCACGATCCCACCCTGAGGGCGCTGCTGCGTCGGCTTGAGGTGCTTCGTCCGAACATTCACGCCCTTCACGACGACTCGTTCGCCGTCTTGAACAACGCGAACGATCTCGCCGGTCCGGCCGCGATCATTGCCCGCGGTCACGATGACCTGATCGCCTTTACGTACATGTCGTGGCATCACACCACCTCCGTCGCGAGCGACACGATCTTCATGTAGTTCATCTCGCGAAGTTCACGAGCGACGGCGCCGAAGATTCGGGTGCCGCGCGGATTGCCATCCTTGTCGATGAGCACGCAGGCGTTCGAATCGAATCGGACGTAGGACCCGTCGTCGCGGCGGGTCGGGTACTTGCAGCGAACGATCACTGCTTGCACCTTGTCGCCCGCCTTCACCTCGGAGTTCGGCAGCGCCTTCTTGACGGCACAGACGACCTTGTCGCCGATGCCCATCTGGAGTCGCGTGAACTTGCCGCGGGCCGTGGACGCGCCCAGCACGCCGATCACCGCCGCAATTTTCGCGCCGCTGTTGTCGGCGACCTCGAGTTGTGATTCCTTCTGGATCATGGCTTCTGCTTCTGGTTTTCCGCGTGGCCTGTAAATAAGTCTTCGGCGGAGTCGTCGGGATGGAGAATTAGACGCTTTCGTCGAACACGGTGTCGAGCTTGCCCTGACCGCGCTCGACGACGCGAACGAGAACCCAGCTCTTCGTGCGGGAGATCGGACGGCACTCGGCGACCTCGACGCGGTCGCCCAAGTGCGACTCGTTCTTCTCATCGTGGACGTGCAGCACAATCCGCTTGCGGACGTACTTGCCGTACTTCGGATGCTTCGTCGCGAAAGGGATCACGACCTTTCGCGTCTTGCTTGCCTTCTCGCTCTGAACAACGCCGATACGACGCGGGCTGTCCGTAGGAATGCTGATCGTGGTGCGGTCCTTCATGGTCAGTTCGCTCCAGCCTTCTTATTCGAGCTCGTCCGGCCGTTCCGTTCGGTCAGCACTCGCGCGAGATCTTTCCGAGTCTTCTTGAACTGCGACGTGTCTTCGATCTTCTCGGTGACCGTCTGGGTTCGGAGGTCAAAGAGCTTGCGGCGGAGACGGTGCGCCTCAACCTTCAACTCATCCGCGCTCAACGTGTGCACTTCGCCAGCCTTCATAATCGTGTGACCTGTGTGAGAGTGAGCAGTTAGACCGCGATACGGCGGCCGACGAAACGACAACGAATGGGCATCTTGTAGGCGATGCGAGCGAGGGCCTGCTTCGCTAGTTCCTCTGGGACGCCGGCGATTTCGAAGAGCAATGTTCCGGGCTTGACGCAGGCAGCCCAGTACTCGACTTCGGCCTTTCCCGTACCCATTCGTGTCTCGAGCGGCTTCTTCGAAATAGGCTTGTCGGGGAAGACTCGAATGAAGATCTTCCCCTGACGACGCAGGAAGTGCTGCGCCGCGACGCGACCTGCCTCGAGCTGACGGGCCGTGACCCAGTAGGTCTCCAGCGCCTGTAGACCGTAGTCGCCAAACGACACGTAGTTGCCACGCGTCGCATTGCCGCGCATCTTGCCGCGCTGCGACTTTCGAAACTTCACCCTTTTGGGCATCATGGACATGGTGGGCTCGCTTCTGGCTTCTCGATGGGCTTTTCGTTTTTCGCTGAGCTAGCTGTTTGGAAGAGCTGCTCGCTCGAACGACTGTTACTGATGCAGGTCGGCGTGAGGGCCGAGGACTATCTTCGACCTCGCGCTCGAGCGCGTCCGCCTGCTGCGGACGATGCGGTCTGGTCTTCGTCGTTCTGGCTGAACATGCCCTTGAAGACCCAGACCTTGACGCCGACCGAGCCGTAGGTCGTATGGCTCTCGGACAGCGCGTAGTCAACGTTCGCTTGCAGCGTCGACAGCGGAATCGATCCAAGTCGCGTGTCGAGTGTTCTGCTCATTTCGGCACCGCCGAGTCGGCCAGAGATCTGGATACGCACGCCCTTGGCGCCGTTCTGCATCGCCGACTCACAGCGCTGCTTGAGCACGCGGCGGAAGTTGGCTCGCTTCTTAAGCTGCTCAGCGATCGTCTCGCCGATGAGCTTCGCGTCGATCTCAGGGTTCTTGATCTCGACGACTTTGATCGCAACCTTGCGACCAGTGAGCGCTTGGAGGTCCGTCGTCAACTGCTCGACGCCGGTGCCCTTGAGTCCGACGACCGTGCCTGGACGGGCGGTCTTCACGATGACCGTGAGTTCCTCGCGGGTTCGCTCGATCAGGATGTCAGAGACCGCTGCGTACGGCGGCGTGCCGTTGAGTCGCTTGTTGAGGTACCGGCGAATGCGGTAGTCCTCAACGAGGAGCTCGCCAAAGAGCGCCTTGGGGGCGAACCACCGCGACTTGTGCGCTTCGGTGATGCCGACTCTGAATCCGAAAGGATGGGTCTTTTGTCCCATAGAGGGTAGTCCCGGGTGAATGCTGGAATCGGTTCGTCAGCGAACGTCGACTGCTACGTGGATGTGACTGGTGCGCTTCATGATCGCGTGCGAACGGCCGCGATCCTTGGGTTGAAAACGTTTAATGGTCGGTCCTTCGTCGACGCGCGATTCGCTGACGAAGAGTCGAGCGACATCGGCGTCCTTCTCCTGCGCGTTCGCGATCGCGCTCTTGAGCACGCCTCGAACGAAGACCGCTCCGCGACGCTTCGAAAAGTCAAGCGCGGTGATCGCTACGTCGATGGGATGGCCGCGAATCAGATCCGCAACGAGGCGCGCCTTGCGGGGCGCGATGCGGGCGAAGCGGTGGCAGGCTTTGTATGCCATGGTTCAGTCCTTACTTCACTTCAACTCGGTCAGGAGACCCAATAGACAAACCTGAGACAGACTTGGTCAGGACGGGGTCTTGTCGCCGCCCTTGATCGATTCCTTCTTATTGGTGTGGCCACGGAACATGCGGGTGTGAGAGAACTCACCCAGCTTGTGGCCAACCATATCCTCAGTGCAGAACACTTCGAGGAACGTACGTCCGTTGTGGACGTGGAACGTGTAGCCGACGAATTCCGGCACAACGGTGCAGGCTCGCGCCCAAGTTTTAATCGGCGCGCGCTTTCCCGCTTGGGTCAGCTTCTCCACCTTGCGGTAGAGCTTCTCGTCGACGTGTGGGCCCTTCTTCAGCGATCGGGACATCTAGAAAGTCCTTAGGAAAGTCCTGTGCGGGGACGCTTGGAGCAGGGAGGTGTTAGACCTTGAGTTGGCCGTAACGCACGCTGCGACGGCGACGAATAATGCGATCGTCTGACGACTTGCCGTAGCGACGGGTTCGACCGCCCTTAGCTTGGGTACCAGACGAGTTCGACGGTTCTTGACCGCCCTTGGAACGACCAGAGCCACCGCCGTGCGGGTGCTGGTGGTGGCACATCGCCATACCGCGAGTGCTGGGGCGCCGGCCGAGCCAACGATTGCGGCCAGCCTTACCGATCACGACGTTGCCGTGGTCAGGATTGCCAACCTCACCGATAGTCGCTCGGCTCTCCATCGAGACCTGTCGAATTTCACCCGACGGAAGCACGAAAGTGGCCCAACGGCCTTCCTTGTTCGTGAGTCGACCAGCCATGCCTGCGGCACGGCAGAGGACTCCGCCCGAACCTGGACGCATTTCCACACAGTGGATCGCGAGACCAGTCGGGATGTGCTTCAGCGGCATGCAGTTGCCGGGCTTCGGATCGATCGGATCGGGCGAACTCATGAGTTCGTCGCCGACCTTCAAGCCCTTCGGAGCAAGGATGTACCGCAACTCGTTGTCCGGGTACTTCACCAGCGCGATGTGCGCCGAGCGGTTGGGGTCGTATTCGATACCAACGACGACGGCGATCACACCGTCCTTGTTGCGCTTGAAGTCGATCTTGCGGTAGCGGCGCTTATGGCCACCACCCATACTCAAGATCGTCACTTTTCCTTGCACGTTGCGCGCGCCGCTCTTCGAGAGCGGCTTCAGTAGGCTCTTCTCCGGACGCTTCTTCGTGACCTCGGTGTGCAGGTTCACAGACGCGTTACGGCGGCCGTTCGTGACAGGCTTGTAGATTCGAATAGTCATTGGCGAAAAGTGCCTTATCCGTAATTCAAACTCAGCGTCGACTCAGACCCTTCGGCGGGCAACCGCCGACTCAGACCCTTCGGCGGGCAACCGCCGACTCAGACCCTTCGGCGGGCAACCGCCGACTCAGACCCTTC
>JAWXCC010000178.1:0-17961 GCA_034440475.1 Phycisphaerae bacterium
CAGGTCAGCCGGTCTTGCCTCCGGGCACGCGCGTGGTCCCTTCAGAGAGCTACGCGGACGATCCCCGGCTTGAGGTGGTCCGTCGCATGCTTGGCGATCAGCAGTACGTGCAGGCGAGGGTCGTCGGCGAGGCCGTGCTGAAGGAGCATCCTGGGCTGGGGCGGGCGGAGTTTTTCCTTGGTCTCGCGCTCAGCAAGATGAAGCAGTACGAGCAGTCGCGGCCGCATTTCGAAGCGGCAATCAAGACGGGGGACCCATTCCCAGAACGAAAGCATGCCCACCATTTCATGGCGTGGGCGTCGTATCACCTGGGTGAGCTTGATCGCGCAAAAGCGGAGTTCGAAGCGCATGTCGCCCTCGTCGGCGACGAGCCTGATTCGATCTTCGCGCTGGGAATCATCGCATTTGACGAAGACAGGCTCGACGAAGCCGAGGCCCGCTTCAAGAAATCGATCGAACTACAGAGTGGCCCGACCGCTTCGAAGCGGGACGTGGCGAAGGCGTGGGCTCGCCTCGGTGATATATCGATGCGCCTCGACGATCCCGCAAAGGCCGAGGATCAGTTCATGAAGTCGCTCGCGCTGTATCCCGATCATTACGAGGTCTGGTCGAAACTCGCTCGTTCCCGCGACAGACTGGGCAAGGCTCGCGAAGCGGTCAGCGCGCGGGAAGAAGAGAAGAAAGCGCGCGAGCGGGTTGGTTTGCGACCCACCGAGAGCGACGACATCAAACCAGCCACACTGCAGCCAGCGCCGTCAGGACCTCAGACGCCGGCACCAAACGCTCCACTCGCGCCAGGCAGCACCTCGCCCGCTCCGTCGCCCACACCGAAGCTCTGACTGCCATGACTCTCCTCGCCATCGTTGCGTGCGTACTTACGTCCGACCAGCCGAGCATCCGTTTCACGGACGTCACGCACGCGAGCGGTCTCGATGCTGTGTTGAGCTGCGGGCGGATGCCAAGTTCGCAGATTCCCGAGGTGAAGGGCGGCGGCTTTTCACTCATTGACTTCGACAACGATGGCGACCTCGACCTCTTCATGCCGAACGGTGCGACGCTTGACGATCCCGAACATGGTCCCGGCGCGCGGCTCTTTCGCAACGACTCGACAACGGGAACGCCGCTGTTCAAGGACGTGACTGCGGAGTCGGGCATCCACCACACGCGTTGGAGCTTCGGTTCTGCCGTGGGTGATGTCGACGCCGACGGCTTCGACGACATCTTCATCGCTTGCTTTGGCCAGGACGTGCTCTTGCGAAATCGTGGCGACGCAACGTTCGAGGACGTTTCAGCAAAATCTGGTCTGGCTGCGGCCGAGCGAAGTAACGAATGGACGACAGCGGCCGCCTTCGCTGACCTCGACGGCGATGGTGATCTTGACCTGTATGCGGTCAATTACCTCTCGTTTGATCCGGCGCACCCTCCGAGTCCAGCGCGATTTAAGGGTCTGGCCGTGATGGCGGGGCCGAAGGGGATTCCGGCGCAGGGAGATCGCCTCTTCCTAAATCGGGGCGACGGCACGTTCGTCGATGCGACGCAGTCGAGCGGCGTTGGAAAGGCAAACCCCTCGTATGGACTCAACGTGGCGATTCTTGACTTCACCGGTGATGGCAAGCCGGACATCTTCGTAGCCAACGACAGTCAGAAGAACTTTCTGTTCGTGAAAACCGGGACGAACCCTCCGACGTTCGAGGAGAACGGCCTCCGCGCTGGCGTCGCAACGAACATGGAAGGTCTCGAGCAAGCGAGCATGGGCATCGCGATCGGAGACATCGACGGCAACTCGCGGCCGGACGTTTTTACGACGAACTTCTCGAGCGACACCAATACGTTGCACCTCAATCTTGACGGCAAGTACTTCGACGATCGCACTGCGCAGTTCAACTTGGCTGCCGTCAGTCGTTCGCTTCTCGGTTGGGCTGCCGCGTTCGTCGACTTCGACCACGACGGCGACGAGGATCTGCTTGTCGTCAACGGACACGTCTACCCGCAAGCATCGAGAGCGGCGATGGACTCGGAGTACGCGCAACGGCCGCTGCTGATGGAGCGCCGCGGCAAGCGGTTTGAGACGGTCACCGACGCGGGTGAGTGGAAACTTGAGCCGCATCGTGATCGAACTGCGGTCTTCGCTGATCTTGACCGCGATGGCGACGTGGACGTGATCATCGGTGAGCTGAACGGAAAGCTGCGGGTGATCCGCAACGATCACACGCTCCCAAGTGCCTCAGCCGCGAAGGACTGGCTGATCGTCGAGCCTCGCGACCTGCGGAAGGGCGTTGGAAATCGGCACGCCGTGGGCGCTGTACTAACGGCTCGCTCGAAGGACGCAGCGGGTAAGGAACTCGTGCAACGACGCTGGGCTTGGGCTGGTGGCCCGTTCATGTCCAATGTGTCGCCCGAGTTGCACTTCGGCTTTCCAGCCGGCACGACCGAGGTCACGCTCGAACTCGTCTGGCCCGACGGAACGAAGGACACGAAGGAGCGCGTCGCGCTGGGCGAGCGCATGCTCTGGACTCGTCAGTGATGGCGTTGCGAAGCGCGCCGCTCTCTCAGCCGCGACGCTGCCGGTACCGATCGATCAGTTCCTTGACGCCGTACGGATCGGGAATGTCGCGAATCGCGATCTCCGTCGAATTACGAGCGCCGGTGTCGGGGTCGATCATTCCACCTGCCGCCGACTCGATCTCGAAGTCGCCCAAGTTCATGAGGCGTTGCCAAACGCTTTGCTGAATGCGAATGTTGATCGCGTGCTCGTGCAGCACTTCCGAGTGTCGCCGCGTGATGAGCCCACGCTCGTCGATCGTGCGGCGGTCGGTGACCTTCACTCGGAACCAGCGATGGCTGAACACGAACAGCCTCAGGAATCCGATGAGCGCGGCGAAGAAGATCGCGATGCCGCCAAGTGAGACGAATGCTCCGAATCCGCTGAGGAGCGGAAGGACCGCAACAACGATTCCCGCGAACGCCATCGCAACCATCCCGCCATAGGCAATCGGGTGGCCGCGAAAGAGGGCGGGGCGCACGACGAGAAGGATCCGCTCGGCGGCGATCGCTCCGGGCTCGGGTGCCGGAAGCGCGTCTGTGCCGACTTCGCTCGCGCTGTCGGGGGCGTTCATTCGCGGAGCGTACCAGCGGTGGCGCTCACCCCGCACTGTCCTCGATTCTGAAAGTCGAGAGTCGACACTAGTTTCCGGGTGGCTGCGCCGCCGCCGCATCGCGAGCCTGCCGCGCGATCGAATCGGCGAGCGGCCGGATTACGCGATCAAGAGCGGCGATGCGTGAGGGCGGTGCTGAGCGAGCTAGGAGCGACTCGACATCCTGCCGCAATTTGGTCGCGCGATTCTCATCAGCGAGAAATGCCTCAAGGATGGCTCGGGCTCGCTCGTCCATTGGCTCGGTCTGCCCGGGTCCGACGTACCTCGGATCGACCCAAGCAGCGATCGCTGCGACCGTCTCGACGTACGCCCAGTCGGGGTCGGGGAGCTCATCGGGCCGGAGCTCCACGAGTTTGGTCGCGACCTTCATGTCGAGGAGTGTTTTCGCGTCGGGCCAGATCATCGCGTCGCTGCCCGATTTCACGGCCTCGCCGACGATTCGGTTGTCGCCGATCATCATGGTGACGTACTCGACGACCGCCATCGTCGCCTCCTGCGTGCGCCTCTCGAACTCGTTGAGCGTCGCGACGAGTTCGTCGCCAGACTTCTGCTTCAGCATCATCCGAAGTTCCTTCGCAGGCGTGAAGAATGCATGCACGCCAACACCGCGTGGTCCCTTCACGATCCGATCCGAGCCGCCCATGAAAACGTATGCCGCTGCGCTCGCAGCTTCCCGCACACCGCCTTCGACATAGGTCGTTAGTTTTTGCGCCCGGATGAGCTGGCCCATCTTGAGCCCGGCTTTGAGATCGCCGCCCGGCGAGTTGATCGACACCGTCTTGATTGTTCCGGCGGCGAGCAGCGTCGCGAAGGTCCCTGCGTCGCTGGCCTTGATCTCGCCGTCAATCTTCAGGATCTCCCCTTCGACAACGAAGTCGGCGGCGATAGCCGGTGACGACAGCAGATAGACCGCGAGAACGAGCGCGCGCAGCATGAACGGAGCCTAGCACTCTCAGGTCGAGGGGTGGTCCCGCAAGAGGTAAACACGAACGGCTCTGCCACGCGGGGGGCGGCGGAGCCGTTCGTGTTGAAAGCGGACAGGGCGAGATTCGAACTCGCGATACGGGTTACCCCGTATGTCGGTTTAGCAAACCGGTCCCTTCAGCCGCTCGGGCACCTGTCCAGTCTGACCAGCCGGAAAACGAGTGAGCGGCGAAGGATACCACTGGCTTCAAGTAACGGCCACGGGCGGCAGACTACGATCGGCGCAATGAGTTTCGTGGCCGAACAGCTGCTCCATCCGGAAGGGCCGATCGCGCGGCGTCTGAGCGGCTTCGAAAGTCGCCCGCAGCAGCTCCAGATGGCAGAGGCAATTGACGAAGTGTTCGCGCGCCGCGGCAGGCTCCTCGTTGAAGCTGGAACCGGCGTAGGAAAGAGCTTCGGCTACCTGATCCCCGCAATTCGGCGCATCGTCGAGCATCGCGAGCGCGTCGTGATCTGCACGGCGACAATCAGCCTTCAGGAACAGCTCATTGAGAAGGACATACCGCTCCTGCGCGGAGTCTCGAGTGACGAGTTCTCGGCGGTGCTCGTGAAAGGCCGCGGCAACTACCTCTCCAAGCGACGCCTGAAACAAGCCGTCGAACGGTCGGATCGACTTCTTGGCCACGACGACGAGCGTCACTCGCTTGAGGTCATCGAGTCGTGGGCGGGTACGACCGACGACGGCACGCTTTCGACGCTGCCGCAGCTGTCGCGGCCCGCAGTCTGGGATCTCGCGCAGAGTGACGCCGACAACTGCATGGGTCGGCGATGTCCGACCTTCGACAGTTGTTTCTATCAGGCGGCCCGCCGGCGCATGGAGAATGCTGACTTACTCGTCTGCAACCACGCACTCTTCTTCGCCGATCTCGCGCTTCGCATGAAGGGAATGGGAATGCTGCCGGCGTATCAGCACGTGATCCTCGACGAGGCGCACGCACTGGAAGACGTCGCGGCGGAACATTTCGGACTGCGGCTCGGTGAAGGCACGATGCGACGCCTCGCGCGGCGGCTTTGCTCGGCAACGACGAGTCGCGGCTTCCTCAACGCGCTCAAGCTCAAGGATGGAACGTCGGATGCGATCGACCAAGCCTGCGAGACTGTCTTTCGATGCGAGTCGCTCGCCGACGAACTCTTCGACGATTTGTGGCGCTGGCTCGGGCAACATCGCGACGGTAGTGGTCGTATGCGCCAGCCGGGAGTTGTCGAGAACCGTCTCGGTCCCGAACTCAAGTCGCTCGCCGACCAGCTGAAGCTGCTTAAGGAGCGAGCGGCCAGCGAGGCCGATGAGTTCGAGTTGAATGCCTACGCGCAGCGGGCTCGAGAGCAGTCGGTCGCGGCAGGACTTCTGCTCGATCAACAGATTGAGGGCTGCGTCTACTGGGCTGAGGAAGGGAAGCGCGGGCACGGAGCCCAGCGCGGCATGATGTCGGTGTCCGCGGCAGCAATCGATGTCGCTGGAATCCTGCGAGAACATCTCTTTGGTCGAAACGTGTCGACGGTGCTGACGAGCGCGACGCTGGCGACCGGGCATGGCGACTTTTCGCACGTGCGAACGCGACTCGGTTGCGACGACCCGACCGAGCTGGCGCTCGGTAGTCCCTTCCAGCACTCGCGACTCATGCGCGCGTACGTCGATCGAACGATGCCAGACCCGTCGTCGAAAGGGTATGTCGACGCGCTCGTACCTCGACTGCTCCGCCATGTTCGCGCAACCGATGGCGGCGCGTTCGTCTTGTTCACGAGCTTCGCAATGCTGAACGATGTCGTGCGCCGCGTGCGCGACGAACTCGCGGAGGCTGGATTTCCGCTGTTGATCCATGGCGAGAGCGGACCTCGTGGACTGCTGCTGAAGCGGTTCCGCGAATCGGAGCGAAGCGTCCTGTTTGGCACCGCGAGCTTTTGGCAGGGCGTCGATGTGCGCGGTCGCGGGCTGCGCAATGTCATCATCACGAAGCTCCCGTTCGACGTACCCGACCGACCCATCGTCGAAGCGCGGCATGAACTTATCGCGGCCCGCGGCGGCAGCCCGTTTGGTGAAGACCAATTGCCGCGCGCGGTGATCCGTTTCAAGCAGGGCATCGGACGGCTCGTTCGAAGCGCCACGGACGCGGGGCGAGTCGTCATTCTCGATCCGCGCATCGTGACGAAGGGCTACGGCCGAGCGTTCCGTGACGCGTTGCCCGACGGTGTCGAACTTGAAGAAGACGTCTGAACGGGCATGAGCCGCAGCAACGCCGGGAGCAGCCATACGCTCGTCGCGAGACACACGAGGCTTCCGACCACCATGATCCAACCTAACGCCTGCATGCCTTGATGACTGGCGAAAATCTGACCGCCGAACCCGATCGCGGTGGTGAGTGCTGTGAACACAACGGCACCGCGCGTGGCACCGAACTCAACGTCGGGCGAGCCAGTGCGGTGGGTCTCGTGTGCGCGATGGAGGAGGTGAATGTTGCTGTCGATTCCGAGGCCGATGAGTATCGGAATCCCGAAGAAGTTAGCGAGCGACAACGGCACGCCGAGTGCAGCGAGAAGGCCGAGCGTCAGCGCGATTCCGACGAGGAGCGTTCCCGTGCACAGAGCGATCGCGCTCAGCCGACGAAAGTCGAACCAGGTGATGAGCGCGACGGCGACAACTGACCACAGTGAAATCGTGATAAACGCGTGAATCATGTCCGTAATCGACTCGGATTGTGTGATAGGCACGCCAGTCGCGTTCGCATCGACGCGTCGAATCGCGGCGACGAAGGACTTCAGTGGTTCGTACTCCCATGTGTCCGCTTTCGGGATGAGTTGCACGAGCATTTTTCCGCTTGGACTCACGAATCGTGCTCGCACGGCGTCAGGAATCGCGTCGCGCAGCGGCGCCTTCGCTCCGACAACGATTGCCCGCGCCGCATCTCCAATCCGGTGCCGTGCAGCATCTCGACGGTGAAAGAGCGCGGCGTCATCAGTCTGGCCGAATGCTCCGGCAAACGCGTCCAGCCGCGCCGCAATGGATTTGAGTCGCGCTAGATCTGCCGCAGAGGCGCGATGCGCGGCGAGCGTTGCCATTCCGCGCAATCGACTTCCGGCGTTGGAGAGGCGAGCAGCGGTCCAGACGACCGATGGAAGCTGTTCCACCGGCGCAGGCAACTCTAGTGCAGCGATCGATGCACGCAGGGCTTCTCGTTCGGGCGTCGAAGGACGAACGACATCGAACACGCTTCGGATGAATCCAATTTCTGGCTCGAGCTTGGCACGATCGATCGTCGCAAGGACCTGTGATTCGTCATCGCATTGCACTGCCGCGAACCACGAGAGACTCGCTGAATCGGCGAGCACGCGACGTTCCCAGCGCACGCTCTCAAGGTCTGGCGACTGCAACTTGAGGAGATTGCTCTCGAACCGAAATCCGAGCGGTATGGCTACGGCCGATCCGACCAGCAGTGCGGCGAAGATCGCGACGGCGATGCGAGCCGATCGTGTGCTCGTGCCGACGGATGGCCACGGAACGGGGATGTCGATGGCGGGCTTTGGCGTGCGCGCGGAGTCAAACACCACGAGCAGTGCCGGAAGTGTCGTGACCATGGCGATCGCGCAGAGCACAAGTCCAGAGCCAGCGATGACACCGAGTTCGCGCAGTCCGCCAAAGTCAGAAAAGATCGCGAGGATGAACACGGCCGCGCTCGTCGCAGCGCCCGTCAGCGTGCCCGGCGCCGCCGTGCGCATCGTTCGGCGCACGCTCTCGCGAATGTCGAGCGTGGCGCGGAACTCGGTGTAGCGGCTGACAACATGGATTCCGTAGTCGAGTCCGGCACCGATCAAGACCAACAGAAACACCATCGACAGGAGCGTGAGCCGGCCGACGAAGAGTGCGGCCGCGCCTTGTGTCCAGCCGATCGCTATGGCGAACGCGATGACGGCCAAGAGTGGCCGTCGCCAATCGCGATAGATCACGACGCAGAGTCCGGCAACGACAGCGAGGCCGACGGCGAACGATATCGTCGTGTCGCCGGTCGAGGTGATGAGTTCGTCTGCTTGAAGAACGGGCTTTCCAGTGAGACCGATGTCGACGCTCGGGAACTTTGCTGCGGTGAGCGCAACCGCGGCGCGGATGCGCTCCAGCGGACCTTCAATCGCCGCGAGCGTCGCGAAGTCCTTGCGAGGAAGGATTCCCACGAAGAGGAGGCGGCCAGTGTCTGATGCGAGATACTCGGGGGCACGAGGTGCTGCGAACTCGAGCGTGGGAGTATTGCCGCGCGCGGCTTCGCCCGTCGCGGCCACTGCGTCGAGGAGAAGCACACCCGCAGCGCCAAGTTCGGCTTGCTCGCTCTCACTCAGACCGGTGAGCACACCGGTAGTGACTTTCTGAAGGCGTTGTTCGGCCGCTGTCAGCCAGTCGTCGACGCCCGCGAGCACCGGCAGCGCGCCGCGGGCGAGCGCTAGCCCGCGCAATTCTTCATCGGACGCCGCGCGGGTCGTGAGTCGCCACATCTCTTCCGGTTCGATGCGCCCGTGGACCCCCGGAAGATCTCCCATGGCGTGGAGCCTCTCGAGCACGTCGTCGACCGCCTGTTCGCCCGTAGCGCGGTCTCCCTTCGTATCGACGACGACGTACAGGTACTCGAGATCCCCAAACTCCTTGATGAACCCGAGGTATCCCTTCATCCATGGGCGATCGCGGGCGATCAGCGAGTCGGTGTTCGCGTCGAGGGGAAGACGGAACCAACCAAACACTGCACCGGCGGCCCCAAGAACCAACGATAAGACGATCACGGTCCACGGCCGGGCGAGGACGATGCGCGCGAACACATCGGTCCAGCGGGGACCATCATGGGCGCGTTGGCTCTGGTTGTCGCCCATGCGCTAACGCACGCTCGCTGCCGCGCCTTCGATGTCGCGACCACGACTCGTGATTGCGTTTTTTCCAAGGCGACGCAGCACGTCCCATGCGGGTCCGGGGAAACGATGAAGTCGCTGCACGACGGCCTCAAACGCTACAAGAAACGCGTCGACATCGGCGTCGCTGATGCAAAGCGGTGGGATCAACTTCACCACCGCTTGGTCATGCCCAGCCACTTGGCAGAGGATGCGATGGTCCTCCATCAGCGGAATCACGATGGCCTGTGCGAACAGATTCTTGTCCATCGCGTTGACGGTTTTCCAAGCGGTCTTGAGGAGGAGCGACTTTGGCTCGCCGAACTCAATTCCAATCATGAGTCCGCGCTGCCGAACATCTTTGATGAACTCGTAACGGCTGCGCATCGCATGAAGGCCAGCGTGCAAGCGGGCACCGAGTCGCGTCGCGTTGTCGGCTAGGCGATCGTCGTCGTACACCGCGAGTGACGCAAGCGCTGCGACCATTGCAAGCGATCCCTCGTGGAACGTCGAACTGTGGACGACTGCGCGATCCATCGACGAGAACACGTCGCGCCATATCTCGCGCTTCGAGAGAACGGCCCCGACCGGCACGTAGCCGCCCGAGAGCGCTTTACTCATGACCAGAATGTCCACGTCCACCGTGTCGTGACCGTTACCGTCCTCCTGGTCGATCGCCAAGAACGAGCCGGTTCGACCAATACCCGTTTGAACCTCGTCTGCGACGAAGAGCGCGCCGAAGCGGTGACAGAGACGTGACGCCGTCGCGAGATAGCCCTTCGAGGGAATGTTGACACCCTTGCCCTGAATCGGTTCAACGACGAACGCTGCAACGTCGCCGCGACTCAGTTCACGCTCAAGTGCCGCGAGATCGTCAAATGGGATCGAGCGGCAGCTCGGTAAGAACGGACCGAAGCCGGTTCGAAACGACTCGCAACCGTTGAGTGCGAGTGCGCCGCTTGTTAGTCCGTGGAACGCCTTGTGGCACGAGATGATCGCGGGTCGACCAGTCGAGCACTTCGCAAACTTGATCGCGGTCTCTACGCCTTCGGTGCCCGAGTTCGTGAAGTACACGTACTCGAGGTCGCGTCCAACACGGCGCTTCAACTCCGCAGCCAGCATGCCCGCAAGGAGCGGCGCTTCAAACTGCACCATCGAGGGGAAGTCAAGATCGAGGCAATCACGCAGGGCTTTGCGAACGGTTGGATGGTTGCGTCCGATGTTGCAGACTGCGTAGCCGCTGAGAAAGTCGAGATAGCGTGCGCCCTTGTCGTCCCAGAGGTATTGACCTTCAGCGCGCACGTAGACGCGGTCGTAGCCGATGGTCTTCAGCACGCGCGCGAATTGGGGATTCACGTGCTCGCCGTAGAGCTCGTAATTCGTCCCGATGTCGCGTCGTATGGCGTCGCGGAGATCAAACGGCAAGTGGTCGTGCCTCGTTGATGCGTTCTTCGGCTCAATTCCGGGATGTCAATTCCAGGATGATTAGGAAAGCGAGGAGAGAAGTGAAGGATTAGTGAGCGAATTTGACGACGCCGCCGACGATAGCGTGCGTCGCCCGGCCACGGACGGTCCAGCCGTCGAAAGGGCAGTTGCGAGATTTCGACGCGAAGGTGCTGGAGTCGATGGTCCAACTGGTGGTCGGGTCGATGATGGTGATGTCAGCGACCCCGCCCACGGTGAGGGTACCGACGCCACCGAGCCCGAGCTTGCGGTCAAGGCCGCAAAGGCGGGCTGGCTCGGTCGTCATCATCGTGATCAGCCGCTGCCAGTCGATCACCCCATCGTCGACGAGGGCCTTGACGTAGAGCGGGAGCGCGCACTCAAGGCCGACGATTCCGAACGGGGCGCTCGAAAAATCGCGGGACTTCTCGGCGGTAGTGTGGGGGGCGTGATCGGTCGCGAGCACCGTGATACTGCCGTCGGCAACCGCGCGTTTCAACTCGGCGACGTCGGCGCGAGATCGTAGGGGAGGATTCATCTTCGCGTTCGTGCCGTACCCGTCGCACGCATCCTCGGTCAGAAGGAGATGGTGGGGGGCGACCTCCCCCGAGACCGATTGACCCTCAGCTCGAGCGCGGCGGAGGATCTCGGCTGATCCACCGCTCGAGAGGTGTTGGGCGTGATAGCGGGCGCCGATTGCTCGGTTGAGCCGAATGTCGCGCTCAAGCATCACTTCTTCTGCGACTGCGGGCCATCCGCCCAATCCGAGGCGCGTCGCGAGGGCACACGCGTTCATGACGCCGCCTTGCGTGAGCGTCGCATCTTGGCAGTGCTGCATGAAGGCGCGGTCAATACTCTTGCACACCGCGAGGACTTTGCGCATGACTTCAGCGTTGGCAATGCCGTCGCCGTCGTCAGAGAAGGCGACCGCGCCAGCCGCCGCCATCGCGCCCATCGGGGAGAGTTGCTCTCCCTGACGCCCGACCGTGGCAGCTCCGACCGTGTAGACGCGCGCTTGATCGGCTTCGCGGGCCCGCATGCGCACAAACTCGATCATCGCGGACGAGTCGAGGGCGGGCGTCGTGTTCGGCATGCAGCAGACCGTCGTGAAGCCACCGCGAAGCGCGGCGGTCGCGCCGGTTTTGATCGTTTCCTTCGACTCGCCGCCCGGTTCCCGAAGATGAACGTGGGGATCAATGAGGCCAGGAGTGACGAATCGGCCTTCGCAATCGATCGTGATCTCAGCGGCGCGGGCGGAGAGATCGCCCCGCCGAGTGGACACCGCCGCGATCTTGCCATCGCGGACGAGGATGTCGCCGCTTTCGTCAATCCCGTTTGCCGGGTCGATGATCCGGCCACCGTGAAGGAAGAGTGCTGGCATCGGGCGAGTGGGGTTCCGTCAGTGGAGGGGGGTTTGAGTCGCAGACGAGTGGCTTGGACTTGGGTCCAGCGGCGGGCACGACTCGGCTCCGACGGGGCGGTACGCATCCGCGAGTCCTGGACCTTGGATCCAGACGGAGTCCGCCGTGAACGTGATGGACTCTCTCGGCTCCGTGATCTTCGCAATCTCGGCCGCAGACTTTCCAGCGTCCTCGGCCAAGTGTCTCAGTGCTTCCACGGAAAGCGTCTGGTAATCCGCGCGTCCTGTGACGAGCGCCTGTCGGCCCATCGCGTTACGAGGGACGAAGAACGCGTAGTCGCGGAAGCGGACTAACACCTCGTCGCCGGAGTCGTCGCGCAAGGTCATCCAGCAGCCCTTCGTCTGGCACACTTCCTGAATCGTGCCCTCGACGAGAATCGTGTCCGCAGCGTCGTCGAGCGCGCCGATCGACACGGTGGGTGATGCGGCGGGAGTGCTCGGTACGTTCGGCACGCCGAAGCGCGCCCAACCGTCGTCGGTCGCTCGTTCCGCAGTGGTTTTCGGAGCGCAGCCCATCGAAGCGAGCGCCGCGCATGTAGCGAGAAGCACGAGATTTCGCGAGCACTTCATAGAGGCGCGGATGATAGCGGAGGCGCGAGGAGCAAAAAAAAACGATGCCCGCCTCTGAAGGCGGGCACCGTTCAAATCTGTTCAGCGCGAAGGATCCGCGCGACCAACCAGCACGAACGACTCAGTTCTTCGTGCAGCCGGACTTGTTCTTGCCGCAGCCCGAACCGCTGACGGCACCAGGAGCCGCGGTCGGAGCAGCGTTCTTCTCCTTGCAGCAGCCGGAGCCATTGACGGCGCCGGGAGCTGCGGTCGAAGCAGCGTTCTTACTCTTGCAGCAGCCAGAGCCGTCGACGGCGCCGGGGGCTGCGGTCTTGTCACAAGAGGCCTTGGAAGCGTCGCTGCAAGCAGCCTTTTCCGAGCAGGCGCTGGTGGTGGACACTGCGCCGGGGGCCGCCGTGTCGGTCGCCTTGTTGGTCTGGCAACCGGCGAGACAGGCGAGAAGGGCAGCAGCCGCGAACGTGGCAACGAGTTTCATGTCAATCGCTCCTAGAAAACAGGTGTGAGAAAAGAACTAATCACCGGAAACACCGCGCTTCACTTGGCAGGCAGCAATGCTCCGCGAGATGCAATGAGAGGGAGGTCCGACGATGAACCGCCCGAACGACGAAAGGACTCAAACGCCCCAATCCTACCGAAGTTGCGGCACAAACGGTACGACTTGTACCTAAGTCGAGTCGCTGATTCCTGCGGCCGCCGCAGAATCGGTGCTTGCCGATGCGATAGAGTCTAACGCAATGCCTCCGTCGGATCGTCCCATCCGGACTCGTCAGTCAAAGATCGGGAATCCCGGACTTCCGGCGAAATCTGCGTTGGAACGATCCTCGGAGGCGACTTCGAGCGGCTCCGATGCTGGCTCGCTTCAGGTCCCAGAAGCCCCCGCCGGTGGCGAGGTCGAGCTGACGATCGACGGTTTCGCGCCCCTCGTTCCCGACGTTGATGTTGATGCTGCGATCGCGCGGCACGGTGTTGGATCTCGACTCGGAGGGCTCTTACTCAAGGCGCGGGGTCTTCCCAAGGTCCCCGGCGTGTATCTCATGAAGGAGGCCAGCGGACACGTCATCTACGTCGGCAAAGCCAGCGTCCTTCCCAATCGCGTCGCGAGCTACTTTCTGCCTTCCACCGACCTCGGCTTCAAGAAACAGCCGCTCCTCGACGCAGTCGTCGACTTCGACGTCATCCCCTGTGAGGGCGAATGGGAAGCACTGCTCCTTGAGAGTCGACTCATCAAGGACACGAAGCCGCGCTTCAACGCGAAACTCACCGACGACAAGACGTTTCCCTACCTCGTCGTCACTCTGCGCGACGAGTTCCCTGGCGTGTACATCACGCGCGAGCCGACGGACGAGCGGTTCCGGGGAGCGAAGATCTTCGGCCCGTTCACGTCGGTCGCGTCGCTCCGTCACGCGGTGCAACTCATGCAGCGAGTGTTTCAGTACCGCACGTGCGAACTTGAGATCCGCTCCGACGATCCGAAGAACCGTCACTTTCGTCCGTGCTTACTGCACGCCATTCGCCAGTGCACCGCGCCGTGCGCGAATCGGGTCACCCCCGAGCGATATCGGGCAGACATCGAACGGTTTCTGCGTTTCCTGAACGGCAAGCGCAGCCAGATGCTTCGTGAGCTGCGCGACGAGATGGCGACTGCGGCAGGGGAGCTCCGCTTCGAAGCTGCGGCAACGCTGCGCGACCAGATTCGCGCGATCGAAAAGCTCGATGAACGCGAACGTCGAACCGGCAGCGCGCAGTTCGACTGGCAGCCCGAGGTCACGATGTTCGCGGGCGATCCGGCCGCTGCACTCCGCAGCTTGCAGCGGGCGATCGGGCTCGATTCGGCCGTGCGCTGCATGGAGGCGATCGACATCGCGCACCTCGACGGCAACGAGACCGTTGGCAGCAAGGTCTGCTTCATCGACGGTCGACCGTTCAAAGACGGCTACCGTCGTTACAAGGTGAAGTCGGTGGACAACGACGACTACATGGCGATCCGCGAAGTTGTTAGCCGGCGTTACCGCGACGCTGGCGCGGGACAGGAGCTCTATCCCGACGTGATCCTGATCGACGGCGGACTCGGGCAGCTCCATGCCGCGCTCGAGGCGTTCGCGCAGCTCGAGATCAAGCCGCCCATGGTCATTTCGTTAGCGAAGAAGGAAGAACTGATCTACGTGCAGGAGAAGTCAGAGCCGATTCGGCTGAGCCGTGAGCACTTGGGCCTGCGCCTCTGCCAAGCGATTCGCGATGAGGCGCACCGGTTCGCGCAGCACTATCACCATCTCTTGCGAACGCAGCGAGTGATCGGCGAGCCGGGCGGGAAGCGGAAGAAGGCGAAAGAGTAGTACTTGCGCTATGCATCCTCACCCACTGGCTCGGCATTGGGGGACGATGCGGAGGCGTCGTGCGGCAGATTGTTAGTCAACCAGCGTCTGCACTCGTGCCACGTCAATCGCGCTCAGCCGCACCACTTTCTCCGCACTCGACGATCCACTCTCGATCGTCACGTCACGCTCGGCGATCCCGAGGGCCTTAGCTAACACTCGACAGATCGCGTGGTTCGCCTTGCCGCCTTCGGGCGGCGCTGCG
This sequence comes from Phycisphaerae bacterium, assembly GCA_034440475.1. Taxonomy (GTDB): domain Bacteria; phylum Planctomycetota; class Phycisphaerae; order Phycisphaerales; family SM1A02; genus JAEUIT01. The sequence goes on from JAWXCC010000178.1 coordinate 15,010, forward strand.
ACGCGGATCTTCAATCGATTGCCTAACAATCCAGCGATCTGATCGCGACTCGCGCCGGGCACGGCCTTCACGCGAATAAGAACGTCGCTTCCGTTCGGCGAGCACCAGTCGGACATCGCTCCATCACGCCGGTGTCGGCATCGCACCGCCCAAGTCAGGCAGCTCTGGCTTTGGCGGGGGTGGCATCAGTGCTTTGACCGGCTTGACAGACTCGGCGGCGAGGAGGTCGGCGACCGTCGGCTTCTCGATGCGCTCACCGCGCATCAGGCGATCGACGTCGTCTCTGGAGAGCGTCTCGTGCTTGAGGAGCGATTCAGCGATCGCAACCACTTGCTCCCAGTGCGCGTTCACCATGCGCTCGGCCTCTGCGTAGGCGGCATCGATCAAACGGCGAATCTCTTCGTCGATCACGCGCGCGGTGTCGGGCGAGTAATCCTTGTCGGGGATGTAGGTCTCGCGCGAGTCGGTGCCGGAGTAGTTCACGAACCCGAGTCGTTCACTCATGCCCCAGTCGAGGATCATCGCGCGGGCGAAGCGCGTCGCCATCGTGATGTCCATCGCGGCACCGCTCGAGATGTCGCTCGTCTTGCGAAGTTCAGCGATCCGCCCGGCACAGAGCACCCGCATCGTCGCGATCAGATACCGCCGCGAATAGCCGTACCGGTCCTTCTCGGGAAGCGAGAACGTCGCACCCATCGCTTGGCCACGCGGAATGATCGTGACCTTGTGCAGCGGATCGGCGTCGGGCAAGAGCGCCTGAATGACCGTGTGGCCGGCCTCGTGGTACGCCGTCGCAATCCGCTCCTGCTGTTCGATCTTGCGTGACTTTTGAGCGCGGCCGAAGCGGATCTTGTCGCGAGCCTCTTCGAGATCGGCCATCTCGACGAAGTCCTTCGCAGCCATCGTGGCGATGATCGCCGACTCATTGATGACGGCCGCGAGATCGGCACCGGAGAACATCGGCGTGCCGCGAGCGAGCCGCTCAAGGTCGACGTCGGGACCGACTTTGATCTTCTTCGCGTGCACCCCGAGAATCTGCTTGCGCCCAAGAATGTCGGGCAGATTGACGGTGACGGATCGGTCGAACCGGCCAGGTCGCGTCAGGGCTGGATCGAGCACGTCGGAACGATTCGTTGCCGCGATCACGATCACTTGGTCGTTCGCTTCGAAACCATCCATCTCGACGAGGATTGCATTGAGCGTCTGCTCGCGCTCGTCGTGACCGCCGGTCGTGAACCCGCCGCCGCGACGACGGCCGACTGCGTCGATCTCGTCAAGGAAGATGATGCACGGTGAATTGTCTTTTGCCTGCTTGAAGAGATCGCGTACGCGGCTCGCACCAACGCCGACGAACATCTCGACGAAGTCTGAGCCCGAGATGGAGAAGAAGGGAACCTCGGCCTCACCGGCGATCGCTTTCGCGAGCAGCGTCTTACCGCACCCGGGAGGGCCAGCGAGCAACACGCCGCGGGGAATGCGGCCACCGAGCCGCGTGAATTTCTTCGGCTGCTTCAGGAACTCGACGATCTCGGCAACTTCCTCTTTCGCTTCGTCGACGCCCGCGACGTCGTTGAATGTGACGCTGACCGAGTCCTTGTTCGACGTGCGGTGACGGCTCTTGCCGAAGCTTCCCAGCATGCCGCCGGGGCCGCCGCCAGCGCCGCGCATCGATCGCGCGATCACGAACCAAATCACGAGAAGGATCAAGACAAACGGCGCGAGGGAGATGAGCAGGCTCTGCCAGAAGGTGTAGCCAACGCTTGCTGCCCACGGGATCCCCAGATCCGTCAGCTTGTCCATGTAGAACTTGTATTCAGACGGGACGACCTTGAGGTACACCGGGGCTGCGGCGTCACTTCGTTCGTTGAAACCCTTTGTCCGCGGCTTCACCAGCGCCACGATGCGACCGTCCTCGATGCGAACGGGATCGGTGTCAAGCTGAAGCCGATCTTCCTTGGCTAAGAGCAGGAACTTGTCCCAGCTCTTGATCTCGACCATGTTGAGACTCTGGCCTCTGAGTGCGTAGAGCACCAAGATCGCTGCTGTGATGACGATGAGCAGTGAGAAGATGCTGCGTCGCATCTTGGCCGTCGGAGGCGGTCCGGGTCGCGGTCCACCGGCTCCGTTGTCGCCCCCGCGTTCACCCCCGCGTTCAGATGAAGGCGGTTTGCCACCCTGTCCACCCTGCCCACCCGGAGATGAGCCGCCGGGGGTCGATCCACCGTTGCTCGGACGGGACGAGAGGACGAGCAGCGAGGATGCATCGTCAGAAGGAGTCGAGAGTTCGTCTGTCATTCAGTGCGTTCGTCGAAGCAGGCGGTCGATAGTCCGTCGAACGGGACGGCGATCGGGTCCGATCCTATGAGTCTCATCGGGGGTTTGTCGCGGTTCACCATGCAGATTGCATCTGATCGACTAGATCCCGAGCCAACTGCTGCACCGCGTCGAACCGAGCCAGCTCAAGCGGCTCTTGGGCCGGTCGCGAGGGCACAAACAGTGCCGACGCTGCGAAAGCTTTCCGGGCGACAATCGGCTTGCCGCTCCGCAAGTCGGTCCAATCGAAGTCGACCAAGATCTTGACGATCATTTCGTTCGCGAGTCCGGTCGTCGGATCGCGACTTAACTCAGTCAACGAGATCTCGTTGATTGTGCCGCGGAGAATCGTATCCGCCGAAGTAGCGGAGGTTACCCGGTAGGGGGTCGTGACGGGGATGCGCTTGGTCAGAGCCTCGGCGAGGTCGAATTCAAAGGACCGCAAGTATGAACGATTCCCGAAAATCTCGACCGCGACAGTCTTGTACTTCGCCGAGTACGGGCTGATTGCTGCGTAACCGTCCTTCGGATCGCTGGCGCACGAGGCGAGGGGAATCAGGCAAGCACCCAACGCGATTGCTGTAGCACGAGCCCAAGAAGTGGGGGTCATCGAGTCGCCCCGTTCGCGGGGGCTGGGGC
>JAWXCC010000179.1:0-6796 GCA_034440475.1 Phycisphaerae bacterium
ACGCACTGCGTCGAGTAGATCGCGCGTCTCACCTCGGCCTTGCACCACAACCGGCTGCGTGAGATCGCCCGCCGCAATGCGCCGCGTGCCACTCACCGCCTGCTGGAGCGGAAGGGCGATTCGACGTGCTAACACCAGCGCGATCGCGATGACGTTGAGTACCACGGCGACCACCGTAATGAACGCGGCATCGCGCAGACGAGCGAGCGGCGCGAACGCTTCTGACACATCTTGTTCGGCGCTGATCGACCAACGGAGGCTTGGCGCGAGCGCGCCCGCCGCGATGACTTCGGCGGCATTGGCACCGATCGCGCGACCACGATCTGCATTCCCGCGCGCGGCGGCGCTGAATCGCGCACCGAGTGGGTCCGTCGCGCGCACCTGCGTGCGGAACGCGGCCTTCGGATCGTCGCGCGTCGGACCAGTCAACACGAACCGACCAGATCCCATCTCGGTGCCGGCAAGCACTTCACCCGTCGTTCCGAGCCCGGTGCGATCAGAGAGCACGGACTCGAACTCATCGCGAGCGAGTTCGCCCGCAACAATACCAACCAACGTATTGCCGTCGAGCAGTGGGCCGACGACCCATAGGTCTGAACGCCCGTCACCGCGCGGCATGTGCGGCGGCGTTATCTCCGGCTGGAGCAGCAACATCACATTCGCGAACGAACTACTGAGCGCGGATGTCTTCCAGTCCGGGTCGGCGAGCGACGTGCCGGGTGCATCCGGCCGTTCGGCCGAAAAGAGTAATCGCCCCGCTGGTGAGAGAAGGACGATCTCAACGTATCCGTGTGCGTCGGCGAAGGCCTGAAGGAACGAATGGGCTCGCGCGTTTGCCGCACGAAGCGCGGCAGCGTCGTGGGTTCCATCCTCGCGGAAGGCCTTGCTGCAGTCTCGACACGCAGCGATGAAGCCCGGAGCCCGCACGACTGCATCGAGTCCGCGCACACGGTCGTCGGCGATTCGCTCAATGGTCTTCGCGCGCTCGCGCGCGACGCTCGCGAGGCGATCAAGCGCCAGCCGCTCTATTCCGTCTGCGGCCGTGTCGTAGGCAACCCACAGAACAACCGCGAGCGGCACAAGACTGATCAACAGAAAGCCGAGGACGAGCTGCCCACGAATTGATGTCAAGAACCCGAACCATGAGCGGCGTTTCACGGCTTCGCCTCAGATTCTCGGGAGGGAGCCGGTGCTGGTGGTGTCGCTGGTGCCACCGCTGGCGGCGACGCTGACGGATTCGCGAGTAACGACATCCACTCGGAGCGCGAGCGCCACACCGGCCACGGGCGCGGACGTATCGCCCCGGCGCTGGCCCACACCTCGCTCACGCTGCCGTCCGCTCCGATCCGCGCGATGTGAGCCATCTTCCAAGTTGCCCCCGACGCTGCGTCGACTACGGTCGCACCACCCGCACTCGGGACGGATGCGCCGAGCATCGCAGCCCGCACCCCCTTAGGGTCTACGCCCCCACTGCGCTCTATCGCTTGTCGCACCAACTCGACCGCCGCAACTGCGGCCGCAGCCCGAGCATCGGCGATCGCACCTCCTGATTGGGTTGCGTAGGCCGCAGCAAACTCCTCACCGAGGTCGTCATCAGATGCGAGCGTGCTCGCGACGAGATAATCGCCCTCGATCAGCTTGCCGTCGATCTGTTTCAGCTCTCCGAGGCGAAGTTGCCAGTTCACCATAGGGGTGTCGACGCTTTTGACGCGGGCGCTGCGAAGAGCGGTCAAGAGCGCGACCGTCGAAGCGCGATTGAGGCCGGAAATGATCACGTCCGGCTTCGCCTTGAGAATCGCGGCGACCGCACTCGCGACGTCCTTGGCCTCGTCCCCGCCGCGCTCTCGAATCCAGGCGCCCCCGACGATCTCACCTCCGACGCACGTCACGTGGTCGTGCAGTATCGCGTCGACGACCCGCTGCAAGACTCCGTCGTTCGCGATCAAGAACGCTCGTTTTCCGAGCGTCGTAACCGCCCACGCTGCGGCCGGAACCGCCCGTTGATTGGGCAGCGTGCCGAGCGTGATCAATGCGGGACTGCGGTCGAGGCCTTCGGGCGAGATCGGCGAGACGAGCAGTGCTCCAAGTGGTGCGATAGCGGTTTCGATGGCTCGGCGAACTGACGGCGACGCCCCGCCGATCATCACGCCGACGCCCTCCTTGACGAGCCCCTCGGCGGCTCGCGCGGCCACGGCAGGGTCGCCCGCGGTGTCCCGAACCACCGCGAGCAGCGGCCGGTCATTCGTTTTCGTGTCGGCGTTCGCGACCTCAATGGCAGCGAGAACGCCGTCGAGGGTCGGGCGATCAAACTCAACCGAGGCGCCGCTCGTCGCGACCAGCACCCCGATCGGGATCGGAACCAGCTTCCGCTCATGCTTTCGCCACATCCACCACGCGACAGCGCTGACTGCTGTGGCAGCAACGGCAATACGAACCAAGACTGATGGACGCACCGATATCACGGAAGTTGGGGATATCGGAAAGTCGCGAGGGAAGGGATGAAGCGCAGCGCCCGCCGCTACGTTCTGTCGACGCGATCGCCCTCGTCGCAGGGCGACACCGATTTGTGGCAAATCGGACGTCGCAGTCGGTCGATGAGCCAAAACGGCCCTCACGGAGCATCGCATGCGTTCGAATCGACCCCTGCCCTTTCTGTTCCTCTCGCTGACAGTCATGTTCATCGCGACCGGGCTCGGAGCCTCCGCCGACGACGAGCCGATGCAAGACATGCAAGGCATGTCCGGCGGCGAGACCGCCCCTGCCAAAGAACTCACCGAGCGCGAGCGCCAGTTCTTCGAGAATAAGGTCCGACCAGTTCTGGTGGAGCATTGCTACGGATGCCATTCGAGCGACGCGACCAAGATCCGCGGCGGCTTCCTGCTTGATACCCGCGACAGCCTGCTGGCAGGCGGAGACACCGGGGCGGCAATCGTGCCGGGCAAGCCCAACGCGAGCCCGCTCATCAAAGCGGTCAGGTGGACTGACGAAGACTTCGCGATGCCGCCGAAGAAAAAGCTGCCCGACGAGGCGATCCGCGCGCTCGAGGAATGGGTCGCGATGGGCGCGCCGGATCCGCGATTCAGCGCCGGCGGCACCTTGGACACTGCTGGTCCTGCGATCACTACCAAGACGTGGGATATCGAAAAGAGCAAGGATTTCTGGGCGTTCAAGCCGCCCGTCAAGCCGACGGTTCCGACGGTGGCGCGCGGCGATTGGCCGACGAGCGACATCGACCGATTCGTTCTCGCGAAGATGGAAGCGCATTTCCTCGCGCCGATCGCCGATGCGGATCGACGCACGTGGCTTCGTCGCGTGACGTTCGACCTCACCGGTCTGCCGCCGACACTCGAAGAGATCGCGGCGTTCGAGAAGGATCCATCTGACGGCGCGTTCGAGAAGGTGACTGACCGATTGCTCGCGTCGAGCGCGTTCGGAGAGCGCTGGGGTCGGCATTGGCTCGACGTGGCTCGTTACGCCGAATCGAGCGGCAAAGAAAACAATGTCCTGTATCCGCACGCATGGCGGTATCGCGACTACGTCGTCGCGTCGTTCAACGCCGACAAGCCGTACGACGAATTCTTGCGCGAGCAGATTGCTGGCGATCTCCTCGTCGCGAAGGACGCAAACGATCGGGCCGAAAACCTCGTCGCCACCGCGTATCTCGCCATTGGCGCTAAAGGGCACAACACACAGAATCCGCGGCAGTTCATCTATGACGTTGTCGACGAGCAGATTGATGCGCTGACGCAGGGCACACTTGGACTCACGGTTGCATGCGCTCGCTGCCACGATCACAAGTTTGATCCGATTCCGCAAAAAGATTACTACGCGATCGCGGGTGTTTTCCTTTCGAGTTCGACGCAGTTCGGCACCTATCAATCACCGGGTAACCGCCACGCATCGACGCTGATCCGATTGCCGAAAGAAGCACAGGTCGTCGACGGCGCGACGATGTCCGCCGAACGACGCACGCTCTTAGCTCGCGCCCAAGATCGTCTGGCGGACGAGGCGACCAAAGCCGCCGACAACGCGCAGGCGGCTCGGCAGAAGGGCGAGTCGAAAGACGCAGTCAACATGTTCAAGGTTGTGCAGCTCAAGGCGCAAGCCAACACACTTGACAGCATCCTTGAGCGGTTCGATTCAGAGGGTCGCCCAACAACAGAAAATCGCGTAACGATGGGCATGCTCGACGGCCAACGCGTGATCGAAGCGAACATCCTTCAGCGCGGCGAGATTGACAAGCCAGCCGAGCGCGTCGAGCGCGGTGTCGTGCAAGTGATCGCGGGTGAGTGGGTGCCCGAGATGCCGTCTGACGGCAGCGGTCGCCTTGAGCTCTCGCAGTGGATCGCCAACGCCCGCAATCCGCTCACCGCGCGAGTGTGGGTCAATCGAGTCTGGCTCCACCTCTTCGGGAAAGGCATCGTGCCAACGCCCGACAACTTTGGCCATAGTGGCGTTGCGCCTACGAATCCAGAGTTACTCGACTTCCTCGCTACGCGCCTTATCGACGAACACTGGTCCACCAAGCAACTCATCCGCGACATTGTCCTCAGCCGCACCTACCGACTGTCGTCCGCCTACAACAAGGCGAACGCGGACAAAGATCCGGACGTCATCTGGCTGTGGCGCATGCCGAAGAAACGCCTTGAGGGCGAAGCGGTGCGCGATGCGATGCTCGCGTCGGCGGGAACGCTCGACCGCACCGTACCGAACGGTTCTCCGATCAACTTCGCTGAAGGCGCGATGCGCGGTGGCGACAACAAGCTCTTCGCGCAACTCACGCAAGAGTCGCGTCCGATTCGCAGCGTGTACTTGCCAATAGTGCGCGACAAGGTGCCCGAAGTGCTCGACGTGTTCGACTTCGCCGACCCCGCGTTCGTCACGGGCGACCGTGACGAGACGAACGTCGCGACGCAGGCGCTCTACATGATGAACAGCCCCGAGGTGATGCAAGCCGCGGACGCGTTTACCGACCGAATCTTGGCTGGCAAAGGCAGCGACGCCGAGCGCATCGGCAAAGCATTCGAGATCGCGCTCGGTCGCAAGGCGACGTCGCAGGAAATCCTGGCGTCGCGTGAGTTCGTCAACGATTTCAAAAAGACGCTCGCGAAGGATCCAGCTCCGAATGCAAGCAAGGACAGCGCTGGCGGCGGTGACGAGCGCGGACCGCTCAAGCGCGTTCGCGATCGCATGGCGCAGAACCGCGCTATGAATGGTGGCGACAGGGGTGCCGAGAAGAACACGCAGCTCTCATCGAGCGAGTCCGCGATCAATCACAAAGCGTGGAGCGCGTTCTGCCAGTCGCTGTTTCAAACCGCTGAGTTCCGAACGATTGACTAACAGATCAGTTTTCACCCACGCTCAACTTCGCTCCGAGGTTCATATGGACTGCTGCTCGAACCGAATGCCACTAGCGCTAAATCGCCGCGACCTACTTCGCACCATCGCGTGCGGCTTCGGATACGCCGCGTTTGCTGGTATCGCCACCGCTGCGAGCGCCGCTGATTCGACGGACACGCTTGCACCACGCACGCCCGACTTCACACCGCGCGCGAAGCGTGTCATTTTCTTATGCATGCAAGGCGGGCCGTCGCACGTCGATACGTTTGACTACAAGCCGCAGCTCATCACCGACGACGGCAAAGCGTTCGGCAAAGGCTTCCGTCAAGGCGCGAAGCTCCTCGCATCGCCGTGGAAGTTCCGCCAGCGCGGGCAGAGTGGACTGTGGATCAGCGATCTCTTCCCCGAAGTCGCGAAACACTCCGACGAGATGTGTCTCCTGCGCGGCATGAAGACCGACGTGCCCGCGCACCCACAAGCGCAGATGAAGATGCACACCGGATCGTTCCAGTTCGTGCGTCCGTCGATGGGCGCGTGGTCGCTCTACGGACTCGGCACAGCGAATCGCAACTTGCCCGGCTTCATCACGATCAATCCGAACTCAAGCGCGCAGCAGTACGGCAGCGCCTTCTTGCCCGCTGCATACCAAGGCGTACCGGTGCAGGCCAAGGGCGGTGGACGGCGCGGCGGTAGCGCGAGTGGCGACCCGATCGGCAACATCGACAATGATCGATTCGGGACTAAGTCGCAGCGCGAACAGCTTGATCTGGTGCAGCGCCTCAACAAGGAGCATCTGAAGTACGCGAAGGAAGACGCGCAGGTCGAGGGAGTGATCGAGAGTTACGAACTCGCGTTCCGCATGCAGGCCGAAGTGCCGGAGCTGATGGATCTCACGAAGGAGACCAAGGCGACGCTGGAGATGTACGGGATCGGTGCCGGAGGCAACGACGGCTTCGCGCGGCAGTGCCTCCTGGCGCGGCGCTTCGCCGAGAAGGGCGTGCGCTTCATCGAAGTGACGCACGGCGGTTGGGACACGCATCGCAATCTGCGCACTGATCTCGATAAGCAAGCGGGCGAAGTCGATCGTCCCATCGCGGCGCTGCTCACCGATCTCAAGAAGCACGGCCTTCTCAAGGACACGCTCGTCATTTGGGGCGGCGAGTTCGGAAGAACGCCGTACGCGCAGAACGGCGACGGTCGCGACCATAACAATAAGGGCTTCACGATCTGGATGGCGGGCGGCGGCGTGAAGGGCGGACTGTCGTACGGTTCGACCGACGATTACGGCATCGAAGCCGTCGAAGGCGCGATGGACATCCACGACTGGCACGCGACGATGCTGCATCTCCTCGGCCTCGATCACGAGAAGCTCACGTACAACCACGCGGGGCGCGACTTCCGACTAACGGATGTCAAGGGCAACGTGAATCACGCGATCATTGCGTGAGGAGGCGCG
>JAWXCC010000180.1:0-31638 GCA_034440475.1 Phycisphaerae bacterium
GCCGGGCCATCCGGCCCTTGCTCGCTTTCGCGCGGCGGTGTTTTGTGAGTTCCGCTCCGCCGGGCCATCCGGCGACTCGTTTTTCCGCTGTGCCGGGCCCTTCGGCCCTTGCTCGCTTTCGCGCGGCGGTGTTTTGTGAGTTGCGCTCCGCCGGGCCCTTCGGCCCTTGCTCGCTTTCGCGCGGCGGTGTTTTGCTTTCAGACGAGTGCGTTGTATTCACACGCTGTTGGGTGCTTGACTGTCCGCAGTCAGCGACCGAAGCGTCGCTTCAATCGCAACGACTGGATCGCGACCCGCCTTCAATTCATTAGCAATCTGTCGGACGAGCGCACTCCCGACGATCGCGCCGTCGGCGTAACTGAGAACGGCCGCAACCTGCTCCCGTGTTGCGACTCCGAAACCTGCAGCGATCCCGAGGTCAGGCGCGATGGCGCGGATCGCTTCGACCTTCTGCGCAATGTCAGGAAGCTCGGCTGACTCGCCGGTAATGCCAGCGCGTGCGAGCACGTATACGAAGCCGCGACACAGCGGCAACAACGCTCGCAATCGCTCTGGCGTCGTCGTTGGCGCGACGAGATACACGCACGCTAACCCGCGAGTGTCGCATGCTGCAGTGAGCGTTGGCGCGACGCTGAGATCAATGTCGGGGACGATGAGCCCCGCTATTCCTGCCTCTGCCGCAGCATCGACGAATCGCTGGAATCCCATTCGGTAGAGGATCGACACGCTCAGCATCGCCATGATCGCAATTCGACTACCCGGTGCGCCGCTGTCGCGCATCGTCCGAATCGCATCAAGAATCGCGTGCGGCGTGACTCCGCGTCCGAGCGCGTCATGCATCGACTCGGCGATCACGGGACCATCGGCGATCGGATCGGAGAACGGAATCCCCAGTTCAGCGATCTCGGCGCCAGCACGCTCAGCAGCACCAAGTAGGCGCATCGTCGTCGTGATGTCGGGATCACCCGCAGTAAAGAAGGGGAGCAGCAGACCCCGGCGCGCCGGGCGCGATCGAGCGAAGATGTCTTGAACGGTGGTCATGTGGGCAGAGGCGAGAGAGTAGGACCAGTTGGAGGGATCAAGGCGACGCGGTCTCACGTACTCCGAGCGCGAGCGCCTGCGGCGCGTACCAGCGCCCTGACGACGACGCGAGGAGCGCCATCCGAAGCGATTCGACGCTCGCTTGGATTGCGTCCAACGGTGCGGCCGCACGTGATCCGCGTTCAACCTCGCGATACCAGTCCGCGATCTTCCAGGCGGCGGTTTCAGGTCGATCGGCAGTGCGCGGAACCAGGTGAACGTGCAGATGCTGCGAGCCTTCGCCAAAGGCGATCGCGTACACCCGGAGGGCGCCGCTGATGCGCTCAATCGCCGCGGAGACATCTTGAAGCGCCGGTCCGAAATCTACCGCTTCGTCAGTCGAGAACCGCGCGGGTCCTTGCACATGGCGCCGAGCGCAGAGAAGAAACCATCCCGCCAGCGGCGCGGGCGGCGCGTGATGCCGGACAATCCAGCGATCGGACTCAGCGGCGACGAGGTCCGACAGTCGGCGCGGTCGGCCATCGAGCGCGCAGATACCACAATCCGCCGCGTCGAAACCGCCACCGATATCACCACGGCGCAACGCCCCGTGCGATTCCGGTTGCGATCCCGCGGGCGATTCCGGTGTCACTTCGTCCCCTTCGGTCCGCCGTCCTCAACGTACTTCGCCCGGATCGCTGCTTCGAGATCGACCTCGCACACATTCGCGATCGTGGTAAGCCACGCGAGCACGTCAGCAAACTCCTCTTCGAGGTTCGCGCGATCGAGCTTGCCCTTCTCCCGCTGCGCGAGCGCATGCGCGAGTTCGCCGATTTCCTCCGTCAGCCAAAGGAACGTTCCCGGCACGCCGCGCGCTGAGTCGCTGGCAAAGTATCGATCGCGGATGAGGCTCTGAAACTCGCTGATGTGCATGCAACGTCCATGGCGGGGATCGAACCTGCAACCTTCGCCTTCGGAGGGCGACGCTCTATCCAATTGAGCTACATGGACTGACGGAGTTTCATGCTAGCGTCCCGCCAGTACCATCGCCACCCTGTGTCGCGCACCGCCCCCGCCACCCCGCTACTACCCATCTGCGCGGTGACGTTTCTGGCATCGATCGGGACGGGAGTGCTGTGGAACGGAATCGGTTTCGTTGCCGAAAGCGCTTACGGCTACGGCCGTGTCGCCAGCTTTGGCTTGAGCCTCGCATTCGGCGTTGGCTACCTGACCATCGCGTTTCTCTCAGGCCGCATCACGCGTGCGGTCGCGCACCGCGCGTCACCACGCACGATCTTGGCTGCGCTGTTCGTCGGGCAGGCTGCGGTCGCTCCGCTCGTTCTGTTACCCGATGCGCCGTGGACATTGTGGTTTGTTGGTTGCGCGGTCAGCGTCCTCTCCGCGATGCAGTGGCCGCTGATCGAGAGCTATGTTGCCGGTGGAAGGTCACGCGGCGCGATGCGCCGGGCAATCGGACTGTGGAATCTCATCTGGATGAGCGCGGTGACGATCGCGCTCGGGCTACTCGGCACGCTTCTCGACGGCGAGAGAGCGCTCCTTGCCATGCTCGCGCTCGCGCCAATCAACCTTCTCTGCGCGGGGATCCTCATCTGGTTTCGGGCGCGCCCCGGCGCACATGTCGACGAGCCACACGATCCGGTTCCGCCGCACTACGAGGCCCAGTTGGCGAGCGTGCGATTTCTCCTACCGGTGAGCTATGTTGTTGCGGCTGCAATCTCTCCAGCGCTCCCCTACCTGCTCGGCGCGCTCGGCGCTGAACCGCGCTGGCGCACGCCGCTTGCCGCCACGTGGCTCGCGGCACGTTTCGTCACCGTGCTCGTCTTGTGCAACACCCACGGCTGGCATGGGCGCTGGGCATCGCTCCTGATCGCTGGAGTGCTCTGCGGCGCTGGCTTCACGCTCGCGGTTCTCGCTCCCAATCTTTCATTGCTGACAATCGGCCTTGCTGTCTTCGGTCTCGGCCAAGGCGGCGTGTACTACTTGGCCATCTACTACGCGATGGCGGTCGGCAAAGCGGATGTCGATGCCGCGAGTGTGCACGAATCGCTCATCGGTGTCGGGTACGCGGTCGGACCGCTTGCGGGTGTGCTCACGTTCTCGCTCGCACCGAGCGAGGCCCAAGGCAACGTCGTATTTGTCGCGATCGTTCTCACCATCGTCGCGATCGGATCGGTCCCGGCGCTCAGTCCGTTCTTTGCGTGGCGGCGTCGAGTGGCTTCTGCTCGAGTATCCAATTGACCACATCGGGAAGCGAGCGGCCCACAACGAGGAGATGTCCCTCGTCGGGGTAAACCTTGGTCGACAATCCGTATGGACCGGGCGCTGCCCGCGCGATCGGGTCGATTCCGCCGCGGACGATGAGTCGCGGCGGAGTTCGCTGCAGCGGCGAATCGGGACCACTCGTGTCGACGATGCCAGGGCCGGCGATGAGGACGACACCGGCGATCTCGTCGCCCCGTGCCGCCGCGATTCGCGCCGCAGCGTTCGCTCCCATGGAGTGCCCGAGCAGGAAGACGCGAGACCGATCAATGTCAACGCAGGTCACCATCTCTTGCACGATCGCATCGAAGAGTTTCTGAGAGGTTGAGAGGTTGCCCGTCACCGGGCATGCGACGACGAAGTTCTTCTCCCGCGCCAGCCGGCCGAGCAAGCCGTTGCCATAACCGGTCAGGAACATATTCTCATCGCCGCCAAAACCGTGCAGCGCGATGATCAGCGGAGGGCGCGTTCCAGCGCCCACCGCTTCGGGAATCAGGACGCGGACGGGAAAGTCAGCACCATCGAAACGCACCGTTCTCCACGCTTCTCCCCGGCGTCCGATCCACGGCGACTGATCTCTCTCGAGCTCGGCGACCTCGCGGCTCACCTCACTCTCGAGCACGGATCGGTCGGCGAGAAACGCCGCGCTCTTGCTCGCCGCTGAGGTAAGAAGCGCAACACGCGAGCGGGTCGCAGCGCGATCTGCCTCGCGTGTTGAGTTCTTCGCGTCAAGCGCGTCGAGTCGTTTCGCCAAGTCGACCGCAGTCGCCGCCGCGTCACGGTGCAAGACGCAGACGCTACCAATCACCACTGAACGTGGACTGCCTGCCGCGGTCATCGAAATCTCGTACCGACCAGGGCGAGCGGCGTCGCCGTCGTGCAGTCGAAGAACCCCGCTGGCGGGCTGGGCCAGCGTAGATCCATCCGGGGCAGTAACGATGTATGTGGACCCTTCGGGAAGTCCGCGGTGTGCGATGAGCGACGAAAACGTGCAACGCACTGTCGGCGTCGCGCCTGCAATCACATCGCGCGGCTCGAACACCGCCTGCTGTGACGCAAGTGCGAGGAACGTCGCCCGCGCATCGCCATCGATGCCGAGCACGCTCGCGGTCGTCTCGTTCAGTGCAGCAATCGCTTCGTTATTCTTGCCAGCAAAGAAGAACATGGTGAGCCGATCGATCGCCTCGTTGATCGGACGTCGCGCTTCGGCAAGCGGCGGGCGCTCGTCCATCGCGCGTTCGAACGCGAGATAGCAGCGGGCCAGATCAAGTCTTGATGCCGCTGGCGAAGGTGCACTCGGCGGCGTCGAAGGAGGCGCCGTTTGACTCGCGAGCACCGCGGCCGCAAAGAGTACTTTGAACATGTTAGGAGTCCTTCACTTTCATGGCGGTAACGCGCTCAAGCGCCGCGAGTGCCCGTTCCCGCGCGTGGCTGTGCTCGACGATCGGTGCCGGATAGTCGATTCCGAGTCGCACGCCCGCGCGATCGAGCACTGAGGTCGGCGCAGTCCACGGAGCATGCACAAACTTGGAGGGCACGTTCACCAGTTCGGGCACCCATCGACGGACGTACGACCCTTCAGCATCGAATTTCTCGCCTTGGAGCACCGGATTGAAGATGCGGAAGTACGGCGCCGCGTCTGCGCCGCAGCCCGCCGCCCACTGCCATCCCAACGTGTTGTTCGCGAGATCAGCGTCGACCAGGGTGTCCCAAAACCAGCGAGCTCCCTCTTGCCAGGGCAGCAGGAGGTGTTTGACGAGGAAGCTCGCGACAACCATGCGGACCCGATTGTGCATCCACCCTGTGTGCCACAGCTCGCGCATGCCAGCATCAACGAGCGGATAGCCGGTCTGTCCTCGCCTCCACGCGACGAGGTTCGCAGGATCATTCCGCCAAGGAAATGCGGCGAATTCGCTGCGCAACGGCTTCGAGTCAGTGTGTGGAAAATGCACGAGAACATGATGCGCGAACTCGCGCCACAGGATCTCCGCTCGATACTTCTCCGCGTCGGGCGTGAACGCGTTGTCGCTGCGCCGTTTGATCGCGTCGCTGACCGCGTACCAGACACGCCGCGGTGATATCTCGCCCCAAGCAAGATGCGGTGAGAGTCGCGACGTGCCGAGAACGCTCGGGCAATCGCGTCCTAGGGCGTATCGTTCGATCGCGCCGGCTAGAAAAACCTTGAGCGCTGCGTGAGCGCCCGCCTCACCAGGCGTCCAAGTGTCGCGAAGCCCGCGGTCCCAATCGACACGCGGCAGGAGCCCGAGCGAAGCGATCGGCTCTGATCGAGGCCAGCGACTGATGGGTAAAAGTGACGCCGGAGCGCTGCGCGGTCGCGGTGGTGCCAGCTGCGCTCGACAGTTTCGAGCGAATGGCGTGTAGACCTGATACGGACCTCCGCTTCCGGTGCGGATCAATTCCGGCTGGAAGAGGACGCTTGAGTCGAGAAACTCGACGCGCGGCCCCCACTCATCTGCAAGTTCCGCTTCGAGCGCTCGCGCAGCCGGCTCGTAGCGCCGCGACGCCACGATTCGCTCGGCACCGGTCTCGCGCACGAGTGCCCGGAGAAGCGGACGTACACGGCCCGTGCGCACGATGAGGCGCGACGAGAGCGCAGCGAGCGATGCTGCGAGTCGCTCAAGCGAATGATGCAGCCACCAGCGCGACGCGCCGCCACGCGGCCACGCACCATCGTCCTCGGGAGACCAAAGAAACACCGGAACGACCGGGCCGCGCTCGGCCGCCGAAAGCAGCGCCGGATGATCGTCGAGGCGAAGATCCTGCCGAAACCAGACGATCGTTGTCATCGCATCTAGCCCTGCAAACGACCGAGTTCAAAACGGAACGCGCCGTCGAGATCGGGAAAGTCAAAGCGAAATCCGTGATCGGACAGTACGCGCGGCGTGACCATCGCGCCACCGAGGAGGAGTTCCTGTCCCATCTCACCGAGCGCCGCACGCACAGCAAATGCGGGGAGCGGCACGATCGCCGGGCGTCGAAGGGCCCGCCCGAGTGCACGACTAAACGTGCGGTTGTCGCACAGGCCCGGAGCAACCGCGTTGTACGGTCCCTCGATCGTTGGCGTGCGCAATGTGAACAGCACGGACGCAATCAGGTCGTCGATCGCGATCCAAGGCATCCCCTGTCGACCGCTGCCGACCGGTCCACCGAGCCCGAACGAGAAAGGCGTCACGAGCGCACGCAGCGCACCGCCGTTTCCTGCGAGCACCATCCCGATGCGCGGATGAACAGTGCGGATTCCTGCGTCGCGCGCTGGCTGCGCTGCGCTCTCCCACGCTTCGCAGACATCAGCGAGAAATCCCGATCCGCGAGCGCTTGACTCGACTAACTTCTCAGTTTTTCGATCGCCGTAGAAACCAACGGCGCTGGCGCTCACAAAGACATTCGGCTTTCGCGCGCACCTCGCCATCGCGGTAGCGAGCAGATGGGTGCCCCGCACTCGACTTGCGCGAATGCGTTCCTTGCGCTCTGGATTCCATCGCGCCGCGATCGACTCGCCCGCCAGATGAACCACCGCATCGACCCCTTCGAGTGCGGCGGCGTCAATGGTTCCGGCTGACGGATCCCAGCGGATGTCTCCTCGATCGGCGCTGGCCGCACCGCGCACAATGCGTCGCACGCAGTGACCGCCGGTGGACAAGAACGCACAGAGGGCGCTTCCAACAAGTCCACTGGCGCCAGTCACGGCGATGGTGAGCGGCAAGCCCGCCAGCTCGTAGTGGCGACGGAGATCGTTGCCCGTCCGTCGATGCCGCCAATCGAACGTCTGATGCAGCATCGAGGCGACGAGACCATTACCGAGTCGGCCCACTGGGGGGAACGGCAGTTCGTAGGTGAGCGCATCCTCGAGACGGCTCGCTGGCTGCGGGCGATCGTCGGCAGACGTGAAGCGGTGCAGGTGTCGCCACGAGTGGAATGGGCCGCGCGTCATTCGGTCCACAAACTGCGCGCCGGCGCGCACGTCTTCGTGCACGGCGTCCCAGCGCACCCGAACGAGTCCAAAGGGACCGATGGGCACGCGCAGCGATGCCGTCGCGCCGTCGCGCATCTCGTGAACCGTTTCGGCTACGCGCACACCCGACCACGGTGGTACGAGACGCTCCAGCGCACCGGGGCGAAAATGCCACGCCGCAAGTTCCGCGACCGGGACTGGAAAGATCGCACTCTGCGCGAACGACGCCATGACCGCACGGTACCCGGTGCGACTGCCATCGTGGTTTCGGACGCCGATATACTCGCTCTGATGACGTCATCGGATACGTCCACTCTTCCGAACACACTGCCCAGCATTGCGGCGCGACGCATCGGCGCAGCGCTTGAGGCCGTCGGCTCGCTCGTCGCGCACGCTGGCGAGATTGACAGCATCGCTGACGAACTCGCCCGGCGACTCGCACGCGGCGGCACGATCTTTACTGCTGGCAACGGTGGCTCCGCGGCGGAAGCCCTGCACTTGGCCGAGGAACTGATTGGCCGCTATCGCAGCAATCGGCCACCGCTGCGAGCGATATGCCTCGCGGCTGACTCCACGGCATTGACGTGTATCGCCAATGACTTTGGCTTCGCCGAGATCTTCGCGCGGCAGTCTGAGGCACTTCTGGGCCCTCTCGACGCACTCGTCCTCTTCTCAACCAGCGGAAGGAGCGAGAACATCGTCCGTGCCGCTCTCGTCGCTCGGAAGAAAGGGACGTTTGTCGTTGGCCTCTTGGGCGGGACTGGCGGCGAAACGCGTCCGCAATGCGACGCGGTGCTCGTCGTTCAGGGCCGCGACTCTGCGGCAATTCAAGAAGCCCATCAAGTCATCCTGCACGCGATCTGCGAGCGGCTTGAGACGCCTTGATCTCATGTTCGGATCTCATCGCAACGCCTGCCAATACTCTTCCGACTGTTGAATTCGAGTGACGCCATGACGACTGAATCTCTTGCCGGTACCAGTGCTGTCTCCGGAGTGCCGGTCGGAACGAACGCCCCCTGTGCTGGACGCTGGAGACCGCTCATCGGGACCGCGTTGACGCGCTTCATTGTCCCGGTGTGGCTGCTCGCGGGGGCGATATTCAAACTCATCGAACGCAACCCCAAACTCCTGCCTGCCCCGGTGCGGACGACTGTTGACCTGCTGAACGACGCGATCGCGCCTGCGCTTGGCATGAATCTCGTGCAGTTCCTTCTCTTCTCGATGCGCTCGATGATCGCCGTTGAACTCGTGCTCGTCGGAGTGATGTTCTTCGTTCCCAAGCTCGCGCGAACCGCAGCAATCATGATCCTCTCGCTCTTCTGCGTCATCTTGCTCGCAGAGATTTGGGGCATCACCCAATCGCGCGACTTTGCGAAGAAAGGCATCGCCGCGCTCCTTGAACCGTGCGGCTGCTTTGGCGTCTGGAGTCCCCCGTCGATAATGACCTTTGCGATCGACGCCACCATGCTTCTTGGAGTGATCCTGTGCCGGCCAGGTCTGAAAGGACGCACCGTGCCGGGCTGGCCAATCTCGGGAATCGCTGGAGTCGCGTCACTCGTCGTTGGCACCGGGCTCGCGTTCGGGATGCCGGACAGGACGCTGCCCGCTTCGCCGAGCCCAGCGAACAACAACTCGCCGGTCGCCGCGCCAATCGATGACAAGACGCCACCTGCGACTCCGCCCGTAACTGGCGCACCGAGCGCTCAAGCGGCGACACCCTGGCCAGCCGCGCCAGCGAAGCTCGACCGCACCTACTACATCGTCGAGAAGAAAGCCTTAGGACAGCGGCTCGACTCATTGCCGCTCGCGCTTCAGATCAACAGGCCGCTTCCCGAAAAGATCAACTCAGGTCGTTGGCACTTGGTCTTCTACCGCAAGGATTGCGACCACTGTTTCGAAGTGATGAACAAGCACTTCAGCGGGAAGTTAGCTACGCCGACACTCGCGATCGAGATTCCTGATTCCAAGGGCAAGACCTATCCAATGCCCTGCAAGGAGTGTGAGCAGCACACACTTCCGAAGGGGCCAGACTACGTCGTCGGCGCACCGCTTCTGATGACCGTCATCGACGGCGTGATCGTCGGGATCTCGAAGGACGTCGACAAACCGGGCGCAATCGAAGCGGTGCTGAGCGCAGAGCCCGGCGGCGCGGCGGTCGACGGTGCGCTCATCATGCCGAAGGTCGCTGTTCCAACGCCGGGCGCAACAGCAACGCCAGCTGCGGCTGCGTCGAAGCCGTTCCCCGCAATGCCTGCAACGATCGAGGCGTACTACGCGCCTGAGTTCGAGAAGTGGAAGGGCAAGCGATTTGACGAGCAACCGATCGCTGCGCTGCTCGCTCGCCCGTTGCCCTTCGACCCGAACGTCGGAACCGTCTGCGTCGTCTACTACCGCGCCGACTGTGACCACTGCCAGGACCTCTTCGCCGATCACTTCAGTCGCGGCAATCCGTGCCCGACGATTGCCGTGTCGATCCCAGATACCGACCCGTCGGCCGCTCTTGACATGCCCTGTGCTGAATGCAAAGTGAACGTGCTGCCGCAGGGACCGATCTACGTCATCCAGACGCCGGTCTTGGTGTTACTGAAGGACGGGGTCGTGCAAGGCGTGCTCATCGGTGAAGAAGTTGGTGATCCGACGGCGGTCGAAGCGCTGCTTCCAAAGGCGGCGTCCGCACCGTCCGCGGACAAGAAGTGACGCTGCATGCACAACCGCGTTTCGGCACGATGGGTTGAGCGTTTCGCCGCCGCGAGTTTCCTTGCGGGGTGCGCGGGGCTCCTCGCCCTTGCTGGTGATCGCGCCCCCCTCTGGATCGCGCGACTCGGCCAATTCGGCGGACTCGCGTCGTTGCCTTCGCTTCGGATACTCGCGGCGGTACTGATGGGCTTCGCCGTCGCCGCACTCGCGCTCGGGACATGGTCACGCGGGCTCGCGCGCTTCGGTGGAGCGATTGCGGCAGCAACGGGGCTCGCGACGGTCTCAGGTGCATTGAACGGACCCTCGTCGACCATCATCGTTGCTTCAGTCGTCACCGTGATCGGCGTCGCTCTTGTCGCGTGGCTACGCCCGCACGTACTTCGACCGTTACAGACGCGTGTGAGTGATGCGTGGCGAATCATGGGGGTCATTGCCGTCTTTTGCGGCACACTCGGCCTCGCCGCCCGCATGCCGATGCGCGAGCGGCCGCAACGCGCACTCGGCGTCACCCACGACCCGCACGACGATCTCGCCCCCGGCGCGGTTGATCTCGGCATCAACACGTGGGAAGGGATGCAGATCCTAGACACCGGAATCTTTGCTCATCTGCCACAGCTTGAGACGGTCCTCGCAGCAGTGCCGCGCGGCATGGTGACCTATCTCGTTTTCTACAGCCCGCGTTGCGGGATGTGTCATCGCCTCTTCGAAGAACACTGGTCGGGACATGTGAACGCCCGTGTCATCGCCGTCAAGATTCCCCAGTCGGCGGACGACTCGCTCTTGCCGACGGATCAACCCGAAGAGGTGAACTGTCCGGAGTGTCTGCGAATGTCGCTTCCGGCTGGACCGCTCTGGGTGGTCATTCCGCCGACCGTTGTACGCATCGAGGATGGCGTGGTCAGTTGCGCCAACGAACCACCAGCACGGACGAACTGCATTGTCCACTGAGGCGTTAGCTCGCTGCCGACGCGGCGAGAATCCGGGCGGTCTCTTCGGCAAAGACCGCCCGCTTCCCGAAGCCCGGCAACGCACCGAGAGCGACCGCAGAGGCTTGCGATGCTGCGTGATTCGAGATGAGGAGTATGACAGGCCCTTGCTCAGCCCCTTCGAAGCGTCGCCGCTGGGAATCAATGAGCGCGAGACCGTCGTCGTGCTCAAAATCTCCATCGAGCACGCGGTTGACCAGCCAAACGGTTCGACCTTCGCGCGCTCGCTCAAGCGCGGCGTCGTCGTTCGCGCGCACGACGGTCGCGCCTGGTACCGCGCGCGTGACGGCGTTCTTCAGCATCCCTGAATCGGGTGAGCAGTGACCAACGAGCACAAACGTCGTGCGCGGTTGTTTTTCGGACAGCGTCATAGAAGCCGCAACTCCTTCGTCTGTGTCTCAAGTGCGACATGCTCAAGAGTCACGATGCCGCGGATTCGGTGAGACCACTCGAAAGTTCTTGGGCGCGTTCCGTCGCCAACCGCCGCCCGGGCCATCTGCTCCCAACCGCGACGAGGAACCAGCAACGCAGATTCCGCGTCGATGCGAAACGCAGCGCGGCGGAAGACCCACGCGGTGAGTGTGAGGTCCGCTCCACTGAAGTCACGCCGCTTCCAGCGCGATCCCTCGCCAAACCGCCGCTTGGCCATCGATTCGAGCGCCCTCAGAGCGATCGCAGCTTCGTCGGCTGTACTTGAGGCGTGCTTCGCCAAACCCGGGTAGCGCGAGAGAAGTGCTGGTAGCACAGCGTTTCTGAGATGACCGCGCGCTCTCGACGAATCCGCGTTGGAAGGATCCGTGGCCGAGGCAACACCAACACGTTCACAGAGCGCGACGCACTGTTGCTTCGTCGCGTTAAGCAACGGACGCACCAGCCGAACACCTTCGCCGAGCGACCGCCCCCATCGCGGCGTTGCAAGTCCGCGCAGACCCCTTCCTCGAGCGAGCGCGAGCAACATCGTCTCAAGCCGGTCGTCTGCGTGATGCGCTGTGGCTACGAGCGCCGCGCCGTTCCGAATCGCCGCGGCTCGGAGTGCCGCGTAGCGCTCGTCACGGGCGTTCGCGCTGAGGTTTCCCGGTCGCAGCGCGGGACGAATGTCGACACGCTCGAAGGGGAGGCCGAGGCGCCGAGCCAGTCGAGCGGTCATCGCGCATTCTTCGTCGGCCTCGGCACGCAATCCATGATGGACGCAGACGATGATCGGCTCCGGTCCAGCCACCCGACGGCGAGCGAGCGCTGCGAGGACGAGGACGAGCGCACTCGAATCTGGACCACCACTGGCACCGACGACGACGGGCTGCTGGGCGGCTCCGACGCGGCAGCGAGCAGTGAGATTCGCCGCCACCAATCCGGTGAGCGGCTCGCGCGAAACTTCCCTCAGCAGGTTGCTGAGGCGAGAGTCGTTCGCTGTTCGGTGATCACTCACTGTCATGCCTGCTACTCTGATCAGGTCATTGTCGCGGGAAACCGCTCACGATGGAACCAACTATTCTTGCTTCACTTGTACTTTCGGCGGCGATTCTGATCGCGGGGATCATCGTCGCCCGGTCGTACCGTCGGGCACGCGGCGAACGCACGGACTCGACGGCAACTGGCGATCCGGCCGAGGTTCGAGATGCGATCGATGCGATCGAGGAGATCCGATCGACCCTCAAGCGAATTGATCGCCGAATCGGGCAGCTTGAGTCGAGTGCGGCGAGACCGCCGGAGACGGCTCAGGATCCCCCGCTGGAGACGGATCTGCGGACGGCCGTATCACCCGCCTCCATGGCGAACCTCGGCGACGTACCTGCAGTCGCGAACGAGGCTGTGCTCCGCGAGACCAAGCCGAGGCCAATCGACGAGATCCGGCGGCTCGCCCAGCGGGGTCGCGACGTGGTCGAAATAGCGCAGCTCGTCGATGCCGACATCGGAGAGGTCGAACTCGTCCTTAGGCTCGACCGGGCGCGTGGCGATCAACGCTGACTTGTGGGAGCTGGTGCCAGCTCGGCGGTGACCTCAAGCGAAATAGTCCGCTCGGTCGGCAGACCAACAGTCCATTGCACCTTCGAGAACCGTTCGACGATCGACGCGAGGAGTTCGATGCCATCGCCGAATCGCGCGGTGGTCGGAGCGTCCTCGTTCGGCCCGCCGGGCCCGTGAGGTTCCGGGCGGACCAGGCCCGTGAACGCGGCGGCCTCGCCGTTCCAACTCCGAATGTGCGTGGCGATTCGTGTCCCACAACAACGCCCCGCGTGCGCTGCCCGCGTCGACATCGCCTCTGCACGAGGCGACTGGCTTAACGAAGCGGCGACGGCAGCGAGCCACTGCGGATGCGTCGCATAGATCTGCCATCCGCCGCACTCGCCATGAACAACCGTCCAGTTCAGACTGCAAGTTCGCGCCAGCGGATGGTTCTCGGTGAACGCTCGCAGCACATCGCCAATGTCGGCCGATCGCGTGCCATTCGTGGATACATGCGCGGGTGGAATGGACAGTCCTTGCGGCTTGGCGATGCGTTCACGAAGCGCTTCAATCGCCAGCTTCATTAAGGCGTCCTGATCTTCACGCGCTTGGTTGGCGTCTTCGACCTCATACGCGACCGCGACGGCTGGACAGCGCATGTTCATCTTCGGCGTCGTCGCACCGCCGTCCACCTCACCAATCAGCAGCAGGCGTCGTGGACCTAAGTTCCCTCTGAACGTTGCTGCAGGAACGAGTTCGGGCAATAGCGCGACGAGGAACGCATCGTCCGGCCCCACCTTCGCGCGCACGGGATCGAGCATCGATGCGACTGCGACCTCGTCGAATTGTCTGAGCACCGCGACATCGAGCGTCGCCTGTTCCGCAGCGGGGAGCGGCGAGCGTGCAAAGCTGCCACGACACGACAAGCGCAGGTGATCGCTTTCAACATCTCCGGCGATAACAGCCCGCCCTTCAAGCGGTGCCGGGAGCTTCACGACGGCGCAGAGTCTGCCCGGCGGCAGATCGCTGATCCCCACACTCTTGAGCACCGTCGCCAAGTTCGCATCGAGCGGCGCGTCGAACCGGCCCGCGATGTCCGCAAAGAGCTCACTCGAAGCGCTGCCACTGATGACAAGCCACGGCGCTCGGTACGCAAGGACGAGTCGTTCTTCGGGAAGTTCGTAGCGGCCCCCGGCGCCGATCGCGGGACGAAGCGCCTGAATCACGCGATCCATATCGCGTTCGGCAACGCGAGTGAGAACCGCCCAATCGTCACTCGGACCGTTCGTCGGCCGAATTGCAATTCGTACATCGCTGCCGAGATAGCGATCGAACGTCTCTGACTTCGAGAGGCCGAGCCGCTTCGCGAGCGACTGCCAACGCTGCGTGCCTTCCCGGAAGAGCACTTTTGAACCGACGGTTCGAGCGAGTGACGCGAACCGCTCAGACTTCATCAAACCGGCACCGTCAGTCATCCGAACCCAGATACTCGCATCGACCGGTGCCGCTTCGAGCGCTCGAATGCCGTCGGCACGAAGCGCCGCGACCTCTGCCTCGTCCGTCGCGGCGAACGCGATGCCCGTGGTGAGGAGCAGTGCTGTCGTGGCGACGCACACCGCGACCGTGCGGCCCGCTCCGCCACGAATCAGTCCTCTGGCGGCAACATGTCCAGTCGTCCGGAGCATCGGTCAAGCCTTGCGGAAGGGCGCAACTGCGAATTCGCGCGGAGCCGCCGGCGGAGTCGCGCTCGGAACGATCGACCGATCACGAGCCGGAGTTCCAACCGCGGGCAACGAGAGCGGCGCGAGCGAGTCGACAACGCGATTGATTCGATCGCGATTTTCCCGCAGCGACGACCGCATGAGGTCTTCGAACGCAGCACCATCGTTCATCGCGCGACGCGAGCCATCGATCCACCACAGGCCGCAGCCGAGCACAGCGAGGACCGCCATGGTTCCCGCACAACGCCGCACGATCGCAATGAATCGACGTCGTCGCGCGACCCGCGCATCCGTCGCGCGAAACCCGAGCCGTGCCATGACGTCGCCAGAGACATCCGGCGCACCCGCTCGGGCAGCAGCGTCGTCAGCCAGCCATTCGAAGAGCCGCTCGATTTTTGTTGCTGGCCGCATCACTCGCAGGCCTCCATCGCTCGTTGCTTCGTCGTTGCATCGGCGCAGATTGCAACGTGCATTCGCCTTCTTGCGCGATGAAGATGACTCTTAATCGTGCCTTCCGGCATGCGCAAATGCTCAGCGATGTCTTGGATCGGCCACTGTTGCTGATGAAAAAGGAGGACGATTTCGCGCTGCTGCGGATTGAGCGACTCAAGCGCCGCGTCAAGCAAGACCTTCACATGCTCTCGACTCTCGTGGTCGGAGGCGAGCGCATCGGGACGCGGCTCGTCACCTTGCCATGCGCCGACTGTGTCGGAGTCGTACGAGGGACGATGCTTCTGAAGATGGTTGACAAAGAGGCGCCGCGCGATCGTGAACAACCACGTCGAGAAGCGGAACCGGTCGTCGAAGCGGTCGAGGTTGCGAAGCACTCGAACGAACGCTTCCTGCACCATGTCCTCCGCGACATCGGGACGACCCGACAGCCGGAGCATGAACGCGAAGAGCGCATCTTGATGACCGCGGATGAGTCGCTCGATCGCGACGCCGTCGCCGCGCTTGGCCTTCCGAATGAGTGAGCGTTCAACAGTCTTCAGCACGCGGCGATCCTCGCAGTCGACGAACCGAACCAAAGCCGCACCCTAGCGGTTGCAAGATCTGCCGAGTATACGGATCACACTCGGCCGACGGTGATGGTGCAGACGCCAAGGGTCAGTACGTGCGACGACACGGCCGAGAACCCGGCGCGGCGGAGTTCCGCGGCCAGAGCTTCGGGAGTCAGAAAGGTCGCAACGGAACGCGGCAGGTAGCGATACGCCCCGGAGCGATCACCCGAGATGAGCGTCGCGGTCCAAGGCATGATCTGCCTCGTATACAGGTGATTGGCCGCGCGGATCAATGCGTTTCGGGGCTCCGAGAATTCCAATATGACAAGGCGTCCTCCCGGACGGAGGATTCGCCGACACTCGCGCAGCGCTTGGCCCGCATCACCGACGTTCCTAATTCCAAACGCGATCGACACGACGTCAGCCGATTGATCGGCGAGAGTCAACTTGGTGGCATCGCCCGCTTCGTACCGGATCGTCGGCTGGTTCGCCCGCCTCCGCCGCCCGGACGCCTTGGCTCGCGCGATGTCGAGCATCTGCGGCGTGAAATCAACCCCGAGAACGCTCCTGACTCCGGCGGCGGCGAAGGCTTCAGACAGGTCCCCGGTGCCGCAGGCGATGTCGACGACGTCCGAGGTGGCGTCTACCGCCGCGAGGCGAACGGCCGCGCGACGCCATCGCTGATCGAGACCGAACGAATGGAGCCGGTTGTTGATGTCGTATCGCGGCGCGATCGCTCCGAACATGGCTTGGACCCGCACCGCCTTGTCGGACTGGGCGTGGACGTCGGCGGCGAGCAACTCGTTCGACCACGCAGGTCCAGTCGTTGGGGGAGGCTCGGCCGTCATAACGCCGCGGAGTATAGGGCAGCCGCTTTGGGTGCAGCCCGTTCGCCGCGCGACTGCTTTCGCCACCCGACCGCTCGGGTGCTAGCATCGCCGCCGTGATCTGCGATCTCGAAACGCGCGTCTGGGCCTCGCCGATGCAGCTCGGTGACGCGATCGCGAACGCGCTCCGCCGCCCCCGCACCGAAGTGCGTTTGCAAGGTACCCCGTATGACGCGGGGCATGAAGAGGCGCACGTGGCGGCGATGCGCCCGGTCGCCCGCGCGTTCGTGCTCGGGTTCCGTTCCGTCATGCTCGGTGCCGAGATCAGCAATGAGTACGTCGCGCAGGTCACACGCCGTCGCGCCGACCGCTTGGTCGCTGTTGCGGGCATCGACCCCATGGCACCTTCGTGGCACGATGATCTCGACCGTGCGATCGCGAACGGCCACGTCGCCGTCACGGTTAGTCCCGCGTGCCAGGGCTACCCCCCATCGCACTCTGCCGCCATGCTGCTTTGGGAGGCTTGCGCCGAACGGCGACTTCCCGTCATCGTCTCGAAGCCGGGGACACTGCCCGCCCCCGCCAGCCTTGAGTGCGATCGACCGCTCCTTTGGGACGAACCGCTTCGCGCGATTCCTGAACTAACACTCGTGTTCGCAGGACTTGGTGCTCCGTTCGTTGAGGAGACGCTCGTTCTCCTCGCCAAACACGAACGTACGTTCGCGTCGCTGGCTGGCGCGGCCCGACGTCCGATCGACGCGTATCGCTGGCTACTCGCGGCACACGACGCTGGCGTCAGCGAACGATTGCTCTTCGCGTCGGGGTTTCCCTTCGATACGCCCGCCTCGGCGCTCGAGCGACTTTATACGCTCAACGCTCTCGTTCTCGGGACGACCCTGCCAGGAATTCCACGGCGGGATATCGAGCGCATCGTCGAACGGAACGCGTTTGATGCGCTCGGCATCCGCGATCCGATCGCGCACCAACCCGCTGGCGATCAAGTCGCTCTCTTGGCCGCAGCTCGCTCACTGCTTTCGGACCGTTGACCGAACCTCACCATGCACTCCTCGACGCGCCTCGCACTGTTGTTTCTGGCTGCATACGTTGGCACCGCCACCGGCTGCGCTGGCTGGGTTGAGTACGTCACCGCTCCAGACGGTGGCGCGCTCCACATCGAGGGCCTGGGTGAGCGACCCGCTGCGATCGATTCGCTGCTTCCCTTTGGAACTTACGCGACGACCGAATCGGATCAGTCCATGATCGTGAGCGACGTCCCGCTCGAGGCCCTGCTCAAAGGCGGAGTTCGCGAGGGGCAGTTTCTTCACGCGCAGTTGCTATGGGAACCGAAGCCCGGCGCGACTCCAGTCGATCCCAGCGCGACGAACGTGACGCTGCGCTACGTGGTTGTCAGTAACGGAAAGTTAGGACTGTACGGCGGTGCGGGCTTCGCATGGCCGCGAGGCACACCCGGGGAGGATCCTCTCACCTTGGTGGTGCAGGGAAGTTCGCTCTCGCTGCTCGCGAGTACCGAGGGGTTCATCGACCCGCTCACTCCCGCCCAACTCACCGGAACGATCTCTACGCCGCCCAACGAGGAGGAAACACGGCGATATCGCCGCGGACTCAGCCAACTCGTCACCGACGCCTTCGGCGCATCGCGGTGGGTCGATCGTCGCAACCAAGACCTGTCCCCAGACGAAGTGATTGCGCTCCTCTTTCCGTCTCCTTTCGAACTGGACGCAGAGCAATTCAAATCGCGCTGAGCGACTCGATGACGTTGCGTGCCACCACCTCTCGCTCTGGATCATTCGGGTCGAAGAGCGTGATCATGCGGCCTTGAGCCCCTGGGAATCTGAAGAGCGCGTGCTCAAGGAACGGTTCGCCGAGCGCAGCCGTGCCGCCGTACAAGACATCGCCTGCAAGCGGAAATCCTAGATCTGCGCACATCACCCGAATCTGATGAAAGCGACCGGTGACGAGGCGAATCGCAACGTGTATCTGTCCGCGATGTGACGTTGAGGGCGCCGTCGCGAGGATGTCGAGATGCGCCGGATCACCACCGGCGCGAACACACTCAGCACGCCGCCCGCGCCGCCGAACGTAGCGCCGGTGCGAGCCGCTCAACGAGGGAGCGCTGCCGGGAACGAACTGATCTCGCGCGCATTTACCGACCTCAAGCCGCGCGAAATATCCTTTCGTCCAACTCCCCGCTCGAATTGCTTCCGAGTGACGACGAGCAGCGACACTATCTCGAGCAATCAAGAGGAAGCCGCGCGTGAGGCGATCCAGTCGATGCGGCAGTCGTGCCTCGGGCCAGCCCGCGCCGTGGCGTACGCGTTCAAGCGCTGCATCCCCTGCCTCGGCACCCGTTAACTCGCTCGACATCCCTGCTGGCTTCAGCACCACCAACTCGTCGTCACCGTGGTGGACGACTCGCAGGCCCCCGATAGGAGCCCTTCCGCGCACGTCGTGATCGCCAGCTGCCACGCGCTGCTAGGCCTTAATCAAACCTTCACGAATTGCGTACCGCGCGAGCTCGACTCGGTCGTGAATGTCGAGTTTCTCCATCACAGTCGTGACGTGCTTGTCGACGGTTTTCACGGAGATAGACATCATCTCGGCGATCTGTTTCTTCGCAAACCCGCGGCCGACGTACCGCAAGACCTCCAACTCACGGTCTGACAGTCGCTCTCCCTTGGTACCCCCAGCGCCCCGACCGGAATCGGGTGGCAGTATGCGATCCCGGACCGAGGGCGACAGATAAGCGTTGCCCTTCGAGAGCTCGCGAATACCGTCGATGACCGTGTCGATGCGATCAGCCTTGCTCACGTAGCCCCGCACGCCAAACTGTCGTGCAGACTGAATCAGGCGATCCTGCACCGCGCCGGTGAGAACCAGCACTTCCATCGTCGGACGCTCGCGTTTGAGCTCGACGACGAGCTGGAAGACGTCCTTGCCGGGCATGTCGATGTCCAAGACCAAGACACGCGGCGACTTCGCCAACGCCTCCGCGTGCGCGCCTTCGGTGGTTTCGGCCTCACCAACGACCCGTATGTCTGGAGTGGCGTTAACGACCCCGACGACTGCGGAACGGATGAGGGCATGGTCGTCAGCGACGACGACAGTAATCGGCTCAGGCATGGTGGGTGCCTCCTTGTAGGCTTCGCAGACAACGGCCTCCACGAATCCACAGAATGTACGACAGAGTTACGCATCGGTAGGAATTCGCCCGAGAATTGTCAGCCTCCGGGTACGAGTTTCCGCGCCCATTGTCGCTATGCACCGTGGCGCGTTGTGCCCAACTTGTGACCAAATTGAGGTCAATTTGGGAATTTTGGGTGACGACCCCATAGAGGAAACCCGCGCGAGCGGGTTGTATGCGTGCCGTTTGACGGTCGCTCGCGGAGTGCGAGCGGATCCGACGCGTCGGAGACCGCGGATCTGCATCGGTTCAGTTGCGACCGGAAGGTTGAGAGCCCAGCGTGGGTGTGTGCCCCGTGGGCGAGCAGGGACGGTGTCGTGCGGCGTTGTCGCACGCAATTGGGGAACCGACCATGCAAGTCCCGAGCGCCCGAGCGGATCTCGTCCTCCAACTCTTCGACGCCTACTACGAGCGCGTCTACGCGTTCCTCAGGAAATCGACGGCGCCGGAGATTGCTGATGATTTAGCCCAAGAGGTCTTCGTGAGGCTGCTCCAGCATCCACAGTTGGAAGAACTGACCATCTCGGTCTCCTACCTCATCAAGATCGCTCACAACCTGATGCGCCGTCGTTACGCCCGCGCGACGAGGCTCCGGGAACTCCTTGCGGAACGCCGCTCGAATGAAGTATTCGAGGTCCGCGCTCCAGTCGTCGTCGATGCAACCCTACTCGACGCTGCGTTAGGGCTCCTTTCAGGTGACGAGCAAACGGCGGTTCGATTGATCGTGTGTGAGGGAAAGAGTTACCAGCACGCCGCCGAGAGCCTTGGAGTGTCGGTGACAACAGTCAACAACTGGAAGCATCGCGGACTCGTCAAGATGCGAAAGCTGCTCGTCGAAGGCCATGACGCATCACTCGAGACCGCGCCGCCGACCGCCTACCGCGCTGGACGCGCCGAACCGGTCTCTGAGGTCCGTGACAACCCACGACAGGTCCGCGTTGGACCGAAGCGGCGCTGGAACAGCGGAGGTTGGTCAGTCGCTGGCGGCAGCGTCGCGTGACCTTGGTGTCGTGTCCCGTGACAGACCGACTACCGCAACACTCGAATCAGCCCCCAGACTAAGCCTGAGAAGAGGCCGAGCAGGATGAGGAGCACGACCGCACGGTGGCGGCGAGATCGCTGAAGAAGAACGCGTGGCGGATGTCGCAGTGTGTTGCCATCGATGAACGCGAAGCACTTCGGACAGACATCGGCCGCGTCCCAGATCAACGCTCCACAGTCGGGGCAGTAGGCTTGGTCGTCTTCTCGAGTGTCGCGCGACGACACCCTTTCGTCGACGTCATTCAACTCGTCGAAGTCGTCGTCGGAATCGTGCGTCTGGCGCGGCATCGTGCGGCTTGTACGATAGCGTTCGGAGGGACTTTCCCAATGGCCGCAACGCCGTCCACCATGATCCCGCTTGGCACCCTAGCAGCGCCGTTCGAACTTCCGGACGTACGCGGTGGGCGCGTTTCGCTCGCATCGCTCGTCGATGCCCGAGCGGTGCTCATCGCTTTCATCTGCAATCACTGTCCGTTCGTCAAGCACATCCGCGCCGAGCTTGCTCGCCTCCCACGCGACTACGCGAGCATGGGGCTTGCGGTCGTCGGCATCTGTTCGAACGATCCTGTGGCGTATCCGCAAGACAATTTCGAAGCCATGAAAGTCGAAGCGGCCGAGGCCGGTTGGTCGTTCCCGTACTTGCACGATCCCGATCAAACGGTCGCCCGCGCCTACGGTGCAGCGTGCACACCAGACTTCTTCCTGTTCGACCGAGAACGCAAACTCGCCTATCGGGGACAACTCGATTCGAGCCGTCCCAGCAACGGATTGCCGGTGACTGGAAGCGACCTGCGAGGTGCGATCGAGTCAGTGCTTCGCGGGATCGCGCCTATCGGCGAGCAGATCCCCTCTATTGGCTGCAACATCAAGTGGACGAGCCGATGACGGGGCCACGCCGAGCCAGCGACCCCGCGGTCGGCTTGACGGTTCGGAGGCGCGTGATATTCTTCCCAATCCTCAAGCGCGAGCCGTGCTTGAGGCTGATTGCCTAAGGGGCGGTAGCTCAATTGGTTAGAGTACCGGCTTGTCACGCCGGTGGTTGCGGGTTCGACCCCCGTCCGCCTCGTTGCCCCTGCTCGTCGGCAAGACACCGTCGTTGGAAGACGACACGAAGACGACGACAACGCCTTGCCGCCCTGCGGTGAGGCGTTGTCATACGCGCCGAATTTTCGAGGTCACCACAGCGATCCGGTATCAACAATCAAACCAGGTCGGGCCGCTTCCGCTGTCGACTTTGAGCGGAACAACGAGGTCCATCGCTCGCTCCATGACATCAACGATCATCGCGCCAGCGTCAGCGATCTCGTCGTTTGGAACTTCGAACACGAGTTCGTCGTGAATTTGCAGAAGCATTCGCGCCCGTTGGTGGCGCTTCGGTAGTTCCCGGTAGAGTCGAACCATTGCGACTTTGATGAGATCAGCAGCGCTCCCCTGCACCACGGTGTTGATAGCAATGCGCTCGCCGAAGTTCCGCTCCGCTGGCTGTTTCGAGTGAATCTGCGGTGTCGGCCGACGGCGTCCAAGAATCGTCTCGACGAAGCCGTTCGTACGGGCCTTGCTAACACATGCTTCCAGGAAGTCGCCGATTCGCGCGAACCGTTTCCGGTAGTCATCAATGATCTGTTGAGCTCGCTCGCGTGAAACGCCGCGCCCCAGTCGACGCGCGAGACCATATGCAGTGATGCCGTAGACGATGCCAAAGTTCACCATCTTCGCCGTGTGGCGCATGTCGTCGGTGACCGCTGCGACATCCACTCCGAACACCTCGGCAGCGACAGCTTTGTGAATATCCAGTCCACCGCGGAACGCAGCGATCAGCGCCGGATCGCCTGAGAGATGGGCTAGCAAGCGCAGTTCGATCTGCGAATAATCGGCAGCGAGTAGCAGCATGCCCGGCGCCGCCACGAACGCGCGACGAATATCTCGACCAATCTCGGTGCGGATCGGAATGTTCTGGAGGTTCGGATCGCTCGAACTCAACCGCCCTGTCGCTGTCACCGTCTGATGAAAGCTAGCATGCACCCGCCCGGTTTTCACTGAAATCGCGGCCTTCAGCGCGACGAGATACGTGCCGACGAGTTTGGTCAGCTGGCGGTATTCAACGATCTTGGCAGGGAGCGGGTGCGCGACGTCCGGGTCTTCAGCGAGTTTCTCAAGCACCTCAACATCGGTTGAGTACCCCGTCTTCGTTTTCTTGACTGGTTTCAACCCGAGCCCTGGTGGATCGGCGTTCTCTTTGTTGAAGAGCACCGCAGAGAGTTGCTTCGGGCTGTCAGGATTGAACGCAATCGGCGCAAGCGAAGAGATTTCCGCCCGCAGCGCTTCGATCCGCCGCTGGATCGCGTCGCGCTGGCGATCGAGCTCAACCGGGTCGACGATGATGCCGTTCCACTCAAGTTCGGCGAGCACCTCGACAAGGGGCAATTCAACATCGGCGTTCAGCGCGGACAGTCCCATCGCTCCGAGTTGCGGCGCAAACATGTGATGGAGCCGCAACGTGACGTCTGCGTCTTCCGCGGCGTACGGCCCGGCGATGTCGAGCGGAGCTTGATCGAACGTACGCTCGTTGTCGCCGATCACCGCCGAGATGGGCATCGTGCGGTACCCAAGCAAGTTTTCCGCGAGCGCATCGAGGCTATGACTCGAACGCGTCGCGTCGACCAAGTAACTCTCTACCATCGAATCACCGGCGATGCCCGCCAGTCGGATTCCGGCGTTCCGAAGAACATTGAGGTCGTACTTGAGGTTGTGTCCGACCTTCCGTACCTGTGAATCTTCGAGGAACGGACGAAGAATCGCGACGCCCTCTGCAAGTGTGAGGTGGTTCGACGGCTCTGGCGATCGCAGCGGGACATAGACACCAGTGCCCTCTTTGGTCGAGAGACAGACACCCGCGAGATTCGCTTCGTGGGCGATCAACGAGTCGGTCTCGGTGTCGACTGCGACGACATCGGCGCGCCGCGCAACGTCTAACCAAGTGACTAACTCCGCGTTTGTACAGAGCTGTCGGTAGTCGCCTTTTGGCAGCTCTGCTGCGCTCGGCGCCACGACCGCAGAATCCGCCGCGAACAGCGTGCCGCGTCCGTCATCGATCGCGGGCACGACCGGCGCTGCGCTCGGCGCGGCAACGCCCATCGCGGCAGCGATCTGTCGGAGCTCGTCGCGATGACGATGGAAGCCGAGTTCGCGTAACGCATCGAGCAGTTCTGGAACGTGTAGCCGAGATCCCTCGACCTTCGCGCTCTCGAGCGCGAATTCAACGTCGCAGTCTTCCTTCAACTGAACGAGGGAACGCGAGAGCGCCAGGGTGTCGCGCGCTGCGGCGATGGACTCGCCCTTCTTGCCCTTCACCTCTCCAATGCGGCGCAGCAACTCGTCGAGCGAACCAAACTCGGTGATAAGCTGGGCTGCGGTCTTGGGTCCGATCCCCGCTACACCGGGGACGTTGTCCGCGGTGTCTCCCATGAGCGCCAGCATGTCGACGACCTGCTCGGGTCGAATGCCCTTCTTCTGGAACAGTTGTTCCGTGCCCAGCGCTTCTCCGGTGTGAACGTCGTACAGCTTCGTCTTGTCGTCGAGCAGTTGGCCGAGGTCTTTGTCCTTCGAGACGATGCGGATTTCGAGTTCAGGATCTTCGCGGCGCAAGCGACGCACGAGCGTCGCGATGACGTCGTCCGCCTCGGTGCCCGGACATCCGAAGGCGGGCACGCCGAAGAGCGCGAGCAGTTGGAGACACCGATCGACTTGCGGTCCAAAATCTGACGGCGGCGGCGGACGATGCGCCTTGTACTCTGGGTAGATCTGGCTGCGAAACGTTCCGCGGTCGCCTGAGACATCAAGAATGACCGCGAGGTAATCGGGCTTCTCCTCGCGCAACACCTTCAACATCATCCCGACAAAGCCGAACGTGAGATTCGTCGGCTCGTTGGTGATCGGGCTCGTGAGACCCGGCCGGATGGCGTGATACGCGCGAAAGAACTGAGCATAGCCGTCGATGAGATAGAGCCGCTTCGGCATGCTTCAGGCGTCCGTTCCGCTCGTGGCGTGCAGGGCGGCAAGACGCGCGAGGTACGCGGGTCCCGGCGTCACGCCGCGCCGCGCCATCACCGTCTTCGCGACCTCGATGAACTTGCTGAGCGTGTAGCGACGCTCGCCCTCATCGGTGAGCCAGCCGAAGCGGCGCAGCGTCGTCGGTGGCGGCTTGCTCGTTGCGATCATCGCGCCTGTTCCCAGCACGCTCCCAGTCATGATGCGCGTGCCGATCGCACACTTCACATGATCGCCAATCACCGCGCCGAAGAAGATGCGGCCCGAACGAACGCGCGGACCGTCGGATTCAAGTCGGACTGGCACTTCGCCGTAGGTATTGAGCAAATTCGAATTGTCGGTGCCCGCGCCGAGATTCACCCACTCACCCAGCACTGAATCACCGAGGTGACCGTCGTGAGTCTTGTTCGAGCGACCCGCAATGGAGGTGCCGCCGACTTCGCCGCCGAGCCGACACTGCATACCGCACGTCACGTTCGGTTTGATCAGCGAGCGATCGGAAATCGTCGAGCCCTCGCCGATGGAACAGGGGCCGCATACGACGCTCATCGGACGAATGAGACACTTGGGACCGACCACGACCGGACCGGCGCTCGCATCGAAGACAACCTGCGGCGCAACGTTCGCAGTCCGGTGCAAGAGGACCGGATGCGTTCCCATGCGTGATGCATGAGGATCGGGCAACATCGCGTACTCGAGCGCCGCAGCCCGCGGCACCATTGCTGCGATATCCGACGTGATGTTCGCGCCGAGCGCGTTGAGGATGTCCCAAGGGTATACCAGCAGCGACGCGCTGGATGGCCGCGAGCGCGTGCCGCGCGGAAGTTCGCCGCTAGCGAGAAATCGCTCGACATCCGCACGCGACAGTCGTGCGGCCACGACGACTCCACCGCTCGTGACCACGTCATTGGGCTCAAGACCAAGCGCCTCGCTCGCTTCAGCGAGTCGTCCATTCACGACGATGAATGAATCGCCTTGAGGAAGCACTGACGCCAGCCCTGTCGTCTCGAGAACCAACGCCTCGAGCGACGCGGGCACCTTCGCAGCCACGGCGAGCCCGAGCGCCCGCTCAATGCGCTCGCGCGTTGTGATCGCACCGGTGCGCAACGCGAACACTGGCGCGAGATCGCAGAGCGGACCGAACTCTCCTTGACCGTCGTCCAACAAGACGAGGCCCGGCACAGCGTTTGGCATCGCTGCAATCTAGCAGCCCACCGGCGACCGCATCACCCGCGTCGCGGCGACCATGGCGCCGACCCGGCAAGGCCGAGTATGACGAGCGTCCGATTGAGTGGAATTGCGATGAGGACCGCGATGGCTCCTGAGCTCATCGCACCGAGCGCTTCGGTCCCCATGTATCGAACCGCCGTGCCGGTGGGCATCCACGGCGGCAAGGTTCCTGCGTACCAGCCCCGCGCCGAATAGATCGCGGTCGTGACGACCATCGTTGCGAGCACGAAGAGAATCGTCAGCACACCGAGTGCGAGCGGGTTGCGTCGTACCACCATGCTGCGGAGTGGTAATACGAGTTGAGCACCAAGGACGAAGCCGAGTGCCGTCGGACCGATCAGTTGGTACGGGCGGACTCCGTCGAGGAACGCAATGCTGGGGCTCGTGCAGTCAACGAGAAGACCTGCGAGAAACGCTGCCCAAAGAGCCGTCGGTCTCGTCGCGTGGAGCGCGACGAAGGTGACGAGCGCGGGCACAATCGCGGGCCAGACGGTACCGACCGCAAAAACCTGCATGAATGAGGTGTCAAGCACTATCCCGACTAACAACATCACGATGAAGACACCCCACCTCATGGTGCGCCCTCTTCTAGGGCGTCGTCGACCAACACAACGTGCGGCACGCGGAATGGATCGACGAGTGGCCGGATCGTGAGTCGCTTCACGAGAGGAGCGTCGTCGCGGGCGTTCACTCGCTCGACGACGCCGATGCGCATCATGCGCGAGGCGAGCGGCCAGCGCTCGTCAGCGACTCGCGCGATCCAACCCTCAGCGACCTCGCTTGACTGCGTGAGATCTGTGGTCCACGAACCGTCCGGCATCGCCTTCAATACGCCGCCCGGCGCAAGCGCCGCGTCGAGCTCACGTCCCACTGGGAACAGCCGAACCTCGACGCCCGAAAGCGCTGTGACCGGCGCGATCAGCGATGACAGTCGCCCCGGAGCATCTACGACGCGGCCAACGACGATGTCGCCGTCCCACGCAGCGACCATGCCAGCGACGACCGCTTGCCGTTCGCCCACATTGGCGAGCAGCGATCCGACTGACCTCCCGCTCGGTGCATGCGTCGCGACGATCGTCGCGTAGATAACCCGCGAATGTTCTCCCGCTACGCCCTTGGGTTTCGTCCGCTCAAGGAGCGCAATGCGCTGCTGAAGGTCGTCTCGTTCCAGTTCGAGGCGCCGGTAGTACGTCCGCGCCCGCTCAAGCTGCTCGTCAAGCGCGCGAATCTCGGTTGGCATCGACCCGCGCGGATCGGGCATGGGCCGCAGCCAGGTGCGAAGCCCTTCCGCAACGTGTTGAAACGGCACCAGTGGAAAGCGCACCAGCCCGCCGATTTCGTTCGTCCAGCCGAGGAGCCAGCGCGTCGGCAAGAGCGAAAGCAAGAGCGCGGTGAGCAGCGAACCCCACCAGAGGCGGCGACTCGCGCGGGGATGAAACGTCGGTCCTCGTGCCATCGGAGATGACTGACGCACACCGCTACCGGTCGTTGCCGTCAGTCTCCATCGTCGCCTTCCACTCTTCGAGATTCTCGAGGTAGATGCTCGTGCCACGGGCGACGCACGTCAGCGGATCATCAGCGATACGCGTGTCGAGCCCAGTGGCGCTTGCGATCACGCGATCAATTCCGCGTAACAACGCACCACCTCCGGCGAGCACGATGCCGTTCTCGACCAGATCGGCCGCGAGTTCTGGCTCGGTGTTCTCAAGCGTGCGCAAGACCGCTTCGGTGATTGCGTGCACCGGCTCTTGCAGCGCCTCGCGAATCTCGTCGCTCGTCACCACCGTCTTCCGCGGCAGCCCTGACACCATGTCGCGACCACGCACGTCCATCGTCAGGGTCTCGCCGATCGGTGCCGCCGAACCAATCTCGATCTTGATGCGCTCAGCCGTCTGCTCACCGATCGTGAGGCTGTACGACTTCTTCATGTAGTTGATGACGGCCTCGTCGAAGTCGTCGCCCGCAACGCGAACAGACTCGCAGTTGGCGATGTCAGCGAGCGACATGATTGCGACGTCAGTCGTGCCACCACCGATGTCGACGATCATGCTCGCGGTCGGCTCAACGATCGGGAGTCCGGCGCCGAGACCAGCAGCCATCGGCTCTTCGATCAGATAGACCTGTCGCGCACCCGCGCGCTTCGCGCTCTCGAGGACCGCTTGCTTTTCCACAGCGGTGATACCGGACGGGATTGCGATGACGACGCGCGGTCCGAAGATGCGACTGCGCCCATTCACCTTGCGAATGAAATACGCCAGCATCGCTTCGGTGATCTCAAAGTCACTGATGACACCGTCCTTCATGGGACGGATCGCGGAGATCGAACCTGGAGTCTTCCCGAGCATCTCCTTCGCGGCCCAACCCACCGCAGTGCCGTTGTTGAGAACCTTGTTCGTTCCCTTGCGCACAGCGACAACCGAAGGCTCGTTGAGCACGATGCCCTCGCCCCGCACGCACACCAGCGTGTTGCACGTGCCGAGATCAATTCCCATGTCGACGCTGAAGAAACTCAGCAGCCTGTCGAACATCGCCTCAACGACTCCGTCCTGGACACTGGTGATGAGCGCCTATGGTGGTTCCACGAGAGTGGTATTGCCACGGCGACCACCACTCCGAGAGCCCAACGGCCGTCCTTGCCGCTGTGCTTACCGCGGTACCTGACACCCTGCTGGCGTGATCGCGCTGGCACCCGCCAATGCAACCGCCGCTCGCAACGACACACGCAACGATAAGCGAAGAAGGGCAACCTGTCCCGGGCTTTGCTCAGGGTGTCGCTAAAACGACGTGCGACGAAGGTGGCGGCTCAGCGTCCCGGCTCAACCAACTTGAAGGGCCCGCCGTCGTCGTTGGTGGTCGACTTGGAGTGCTCAATGTTCGCGAGCGCTAGCCAGATGATCCCGCCTAGGAGTACGACCGCCGCCGCGAACAGCAGGCCAGAGTAGACGTCAAGTTCGCCGCTCGCTCGACGCATCGGGGTGTTCAGTTGGCTCATGTTCGTTGCTCCCCTACGAAAGGGTGCTGAAGGGTGCTCATTGTGTCGCCCGTCCGATGCCAAGCCATCGTCAGAGATGACCGGAGTGGATCCAAACGCCGCGCCGTGCGGCGAGCCAGCATCATTCCCCGCGGGTCGCCTTGGCCTTCTGGCCGACCTGAACACTGCCGCGCGACGAGGACTCCTGTTCGATGACACCGGTTGCTCGGTTCACGTCGACCGAGACGATCCGCAGGTTCGCTACGAACGTCCCGTTGTTTCCAACGAGCAGCGTCCAGCCTTCCTTCACGCCGTCGCGGCTGCCCGCGTCGATCTCGGCCAACGCCCGATCACCGGAACGCTGGACGTTGACGATCGTTGCCGCAAGGTCGCGGTCAGCCGGGACCCGACCGGCGTCGCCGGTCGCGCCCGCGCCGATCGACATCGGCAGCTTGCCGAAAAGGTTCCTGTACTGATCCACGGTCGTACCCGTCGCGACCTTCTCTTCGACCAGTCGCTGGATCTCTTCCTGGAGGGCCTTTCGCGCCGCGTCAGCAACCTCGAGTTGGGACTGCACCTCTGAGAGGGCGGCGTCCAACTCGACGTTCGAACGCTCACCGTCGACGACCTTCGCGCGAAGGTCGCGAACTTCCCTGACGAGCAGCTCGGTCAAAGCCTGATTGGCCTGTCCTGTCCGCGAGAAGATCTCGAGGTTCGAGTTGATTTGTGACTGCATGGACTTTGCCGAAGCCAGATCGCTTTCAAGTTTCCGCATCGCGGAGGTTTTGCTGTCGGCGTCCTTCTTCGCGCTCGACAGCAGGTCTTGGAGTTGCTGGTTTGCGGCGGTAAGGCTTGCCTCAGTCGCGGCAGCGGCGCTCTTCGATGCTTGGTAGGCATTCGCAGCCGCGGCCTTCGCGAGTTCGGCCTCGGTCCACTTCGACTTGAACGTGCCTTCGTTGGTCGCATGCACCGCAACGAGCGGGACTATCGCGACAGCCAACAGCGAGACGAGCACGATGAAGATCTTGGTCAGGACGTGCACGGGGGGCATACCTCAACGCAGAGAGGAGCGAAAAAGACGACCGAAGCCAGTTACGACGAGAACAGCCGGTGGGACCAACGATTCACACTCTGGGGCAAACCGCCAGCCGGAACCCGCGCGAAATCGCCCACCACAGTCGAGCCAGAGTTTGTAACCGTCGTTCAATCCAATGTCAACGGGATGGGCATTACGACGCTCCAGTCAAGACGAGGATCGACCCCGCAGCGGCAACCTGGACGATCGGGTCCGGATCGTTCAGTAGCACTGCGAGAGGCTTGAGCGCCGCACTCTGCCCGGTCGCTCCGAGTGCGCCGGCCGCTTGCGCCCGAAGCGTCGCGCCGCGCGCCGAGACGAAGGGACCGATTACCGCGAGTAGCGCTTCGCCGTTCGCACCGCCAGAGCCACCCTGGATCCGGCCCAACGCGTCTGCCGCTGTGAGCCGCAACTCGGCGGAGCGAGCTTGGTCACCTGATGCTTCGATCAGCCGTTCGAGCAGCGGCCTCGACCGTTCGTCGTGCAGCCGTCCCACCATCTGGCACGCGAGGCCGGTGAGTTCTCCCTGCTCCGCTGGAGCGAAGAGGCACGCGCGGATGGGTTCGATCTCCTGAACTTCGCCAAGCCGAACCAGACATTCTGCGGCCTGGAGTTCGACGATTCGGACCTTGACCGGGTCGGTCAGATTCAACCCCTTGCCGACGGAACTCCGCACCAATCCGACGGCGGACTTGTTCCCAATCAGTCCGAGAGCGAGATACGCGTTGGCGCGCACCTCGGTGCTCTCGTCCTGCAACATCGCGGCGAGCGGTTCTTGATTGACGATACGACCACATTGCGACAGCGCGGCGATCGCCGCAGCCCGGACGGACGGACTCGGGTCGTTGATGAGCGGTTCGATCAGATGAGCAAGATCGCAGCGCTTCGCCCGAGCAATCGTGATCGCGGAGACGAATCGAACACCGCGATTTTCGTCGACGAGACCTCGGGCCGCAGTGGCATCGAGTGACTCCGGGACCGGCCCGAGCGCTTCGATCGAATTCGCTCGCAACTGGGCCCAACTAGAACGGCTCCCGGCTTCGAGGGTCGCAATCGCTTGGCGACGCAGGACCGCAGCATCGATCGAGGCTGGTTGACTCGACATCGGCGCTCGAGTGGTCTCCGTGATCGTGACAGACGACGGAGGAGCTTCTGCGGCGGCCGCTGCGCTCACCGGTGCCGCGCGAGATTCCTCAGGAGCGGCCGGCACTTTGAGTGCAGGTGCCGAACTCGTCGCGTTCGGCGAAGTCGCCGGTGCCACTTGGTCACGCGCGACGGTCGACCCACCGCTGCTCGAACCTGCCTTCGAACTCCACTCTCCCTCGCGAGCGCTCTCACATCCCAGTGGCGAAATGAATAGCGAAATCGGAGTTGCGAGTATTGCGGCGATCAGCGTAGGCGTGAGACGAGTCGGGGAGAGCCTTACCTGCATGACGAGTGTCCTTTCTCGTCGTTCGCGCGAAACGCAGCGAACGATTCCATCGTGGTCCGTCCTTGGTCCGTCCTTGGTTTACACATGTGACCGAAGTTGTTAGTTCACGCCTGTGTCGCGCTACTTCCGAGCACATCGCTCGGTTCCGAATCCCTCGCCTTCCCTGCCCCAGCACCTGCACCAGCACCAGC
>JAWXCC010000181.1:0-3832 GCA_034440475.1 Phycisphaerae bacterium
AGGCCCCCGGTACTAGGCCCCCGGTACTAGTCCAACGTACTAGGTCCAAGTACCGGTGCCGATTCACAGGCCAACCAGCACGAACGCATCAGTTTCGGTGCCGCGCGAGTTCAGCGAGGCTCTCCTCAACAAGGCGATGCTGATCCGTCTCGTTGATACTCCGCTGAAGGATCTTGCCAGCGATTGCCGTGGCAAGTTCCGCGCCGCGAGCGTGGATCTCCGCGATGGCTGCCCGCTTCGCGCCTTCGATCTCGGCGTCGGCCTTGGTCAGCCGCTCTTGAAGATCGGTCTCGGCCCGAGCCCGGAGATCGTCGGCGATGCGCTGCGCGTCGGCCTTCGCTTGCACGAGCATGCGGCTTGATTCGTCGCGAGCGACGGCGAGATCCTTCTCGAACTTCGCCTTCGCCGCTTCGGCATCGCCGCGCGCCTTCTCCGCCCCTTCGATCTCGCTTCGGATCTTGCGCTCGCGGTCGTCGAGCGCCTTCGTAATCTTCGGCCACACCACCGTGCCGAGAACTCCGAATGCGATTCCGAAAACCACCAGCGCGGTGACTCCCGGAAGCCAATTGGCCAAGTCGAGCACCTCCGCGCGGGTGCCGCCGCCGTGGGCCGCCCCGCCCGTCGCAAGAGGAAGTTGCGCGAGAAGTAGTTGAAGCATGAGTAAGGCTTAGTTCTTGAGGATGAATCCGCCGACGACGACTGCAAAGAGTGCGACACCTTCGACAAGAGCGGCCGTCAGAATCATGTTGATAAAGATGCGTCCGGCCATTTCCGGCTGACGAGCGACTGCTTCGTTCGAACGGGCGCCAATCATGCCGATGCCGATGCCCGCGCCGATGACGGCGAGGCCGGCGGCGAGACCGCCACCGATGAACTCTGAGGGGGCCGCAACTGTCTGGGCGGAGGCGCTGAACGTCGCCATCAGAGCGCCGGTCGCCGCCAGGAACAGGGTGTTCAACTTGCTCATTGCTCGAATGCTCTCCATGTAACTAAGTGCTAATGAATTAAACTGAACTGAACTGAACTGAACTGAAACAAGAGTGGAAACGGAAGTCGTTAGTGCTGCGCCGCAGCCGTGTGCCCCTGCGCTTTATCGTGCTCGTGCGCGTCATCATGCCCGTGCTCTTCATCATGACGAGACATCAAGCTGATGAATACCGCCGTCAAGAACATGAAGATGAACGCCTGAAGGAAGGCGACAAAGAGTTCCAGGAACGTGATGGCAACTGCGGCAGCTCCGGTCACGAGCGACACAGCGGCGACGCTGGCGGTACCAGCACCTTGGTCGACAAGCATCTTGCCGAATCCGATCAAGACCGCCATGAGGGTGTGGCCAGCAACCATGTTCGCAAAGAGGCGGATCGCGAGCGCGGCGGGCTTAATGAAGAGCCCCATGATCTCGACCACGAAGACGATCGCGACGACCGGCAGCAGGTAAATCGGACCGGGCACCAGCCCGCCGGTCATGTGCTGGAGGAACCCTTTGAGACCAAGTTCCCGAAGTGCGTGGATCTGAATCACGAAGAACGCGACGATCGCAAGCGCTGCGGTGACGGTGATACTCGCGGTTGCTGTGCCGCCGAAGATCGGATCGTGCATGCCGAAAAGGTGTTGCAGGTCGGCAAACGGCACGAGCCCAAAAACGTTCAGAAACAGGATCAGAAAGAACAGCGTCATC
Organism: Phycisphaerae bacterium; assembly: GCA_034440475.1. GTDB lineage: Bacteria > Planctomycetota > Phycisphaerae > Phycisphaerales > SM1A02 > JAEUIT01. The sequence continues at coordinate 1,679 of JAWXCC010000181.1, forward strand.
AGGTACGGCAGGTACCGCCGCGTCGTGCTCGGGCCAAGGACGGGCGCGAGCATCTCGTCGCGAAGGTAAATCGTGATCGACTCAACCAGTTGCGCGAAGCGGCCCTTGGTGATGTAGCGCTCATTCCCTTCGCTCGCGGGACCCGTGGCGATCCGGTTCGCGGCATGGATCATCGCCAGCAACATCACGACGGCCACCACGGCGAGCGTGACGGTGTGCGTCGTCAGGAAGGGAATCCCGCCCGGGTTCAGCAGATCGACAACGTGATCTGTCGGGTCGGCAGCGGCAAGGAGGAACGTCAAGGCCTATCTCCAAAAGACGAGGGAGCGGCGAGGCGGGGGCGAGGCGGGGGCGAGGCAGGCGGCAGGACCTGCTTAGGGCGACGGCAACGAACGTCGGACGTGCGAAGCCAGTGTCCCGGCCTCAGTCATCACCATGACGAGGTACGTCAGAGCGACCGAAAGCACTAGCGGTTTGACCGCTAGGGCTGACGAGGCGGCGGAGTATAGCAAGAACAAAACGACCGGCGTGACGAGCAGTCGGAACACCGTCCCGCCCAGCCACATCGTCATCCAGTCGCCCATCGCCCGCGGTTTCCACGGCGTGATGATGAGCGTTCCGACGATGCCGATGACGCCCGTCACGGCAATCCCGACCATGCCGCTCACGAACTCCGGCCGTCCCCACGGGCCGATAGCAATCGCTAGTGACCAGAGTCCCGCGACCACTGCGAGGCTCCCAGCCAACCATGCCAGCAGCGGCCACGTTGGCATCGCCATCACAGGTTCACGTTGAACGGGACTGTTCGTCATCATCGCGGCTCCACAGCGGATCGGTTTCGGCGTCCGGATCGACCGGATCGCGTGGTGGAATGGGTGTTCCACGGCCCTTAGACGGTGCGACGCGGTCGAGCTGTCGATTGAGCGCGAGAGATCGGCGAATCAATGTGAAGAGACCGACGCAGATGCCCGCGATCGCACCAACGAGGACGCCGGTGTGCCCCTGTCCGCGCCACAGATCCACCAGAAATCCAATGAGCGCGCCCGCCCCAACTTCACTCGTGACTTGCATGCCAAGTCCCGCCATCTTCCAGCCGATCTGAGTTTCGGCTGCGTCGCGCTCGCGCTTGTTCGCCTCCGCAGCACCAATCGGGCTAGGTGCGGAAGCGTCTGAATCGCGCGCTCCGCGCTCGGGAATCTTTCCGCTTGCTGGCATTTAGAGGAGCGGTTATACCCCCTTATGGCCATTCCCGACAAGGACATCATCGACGTCAGCCCGACGCGGCTCAACCGCTCGGAAAACCTGTTTGTCTTGAACATTGTGAAGGGATTGGGCACGACCCTTCGCCACTGCTTCCAGAACATCGGAAGAAACGGCTCGAACAAGGACACGCTCTGGGTGGTGCAGTACCCCGAGCAGAAGCGCGACGATCGCCCAGTCGAGGACGGCGGACAATACCGCCCGTACTTCCGTGGTGTGCACCGGCTCAACAAGGATGAGGACGGCCGAGTTCGCTGTGTCGCGTGCTTCATGTGCGCAACCGCCTGCCCCGCGAACTGCATCCACATCGTCGCGGAAGAGAGCCCCTGGGACGACCGCGAGAAGTATCCAAAGCAATTCGACATCGACGAGCTTCGCTGCATCTACTGCGGCATGTGCGAAGAGGCGTGCCCGTGCGATGCCATCGAGCTAACGCCGCACTACGAGGTCACCGGACTCTCTCGCGCTGAACTCATCTTCGACAAGTCGAAACTCCTCCAGGTGTTCGACGAGACGGTGGGCGAAAAGCCGATGTGATCGTCGCGACAAGCTACGCTGCCATCACTATGGCACACGAGCACGAGCCCCGCGACCGACATCAGCACGCGAACCAGAAGCCCGCAGGCATGAAGCCCCACATGAAGTGGACGGCCGTGCTTGCGGTCGTGGCCATGCTCGTCGCCCTCGCCTTCTACGTGTTCTCCGACGACGAGATCCTGACGCCGACGACGACGCCAACGAACGTCCCGCAGTCGAATCCGTAATCGAGACCGCGACGTGAACCGCATGGCGCTCCGAGCGCCACCGAGCTCGCAGTACTCGGGGTCGACGTGCGCATTCTGACTAGCTCGTTCGCGGCGAAACATTGCCGCAGTGGGGGCCGCAGTGGGGGCC
>JAWXCC010000182.1:0-3164 GCA_034440475.1 Phycisphaerae bacterium
CCCGTGCGCCCTCGGCAGATCGAGCGCTTGCGGTTCGACGGACCCCGACGACCGGTCGTAGGGGGCGACGCCGGTGAGCGCGCCGATCTCCTGGCGGCTCGCGTCGCCAAGCTCGGAGAGCTCCGATCGCCAAAGCGGCCACACCAATTCGAGCGCATGATCCAGCGCAGTGCGGCGCCCGCAACGATTGCAGCCGCGCGTGAACCGCCGCGCGCAAGCGAAGTGCCGCATCATCCTGTCCATCCTGTGCATCCATGTTGAATCTCTTCGTGCGGCGAACTTTGGGATTCACATGGATCAACAGGATCAACAGGATCAACAGAAAGCCACCGTGGCCACACCCATTCGGCTGCATGACCGGATGCCGATGATCCTCGCGCGCAGAGAAGTCTTGGCCACAGCCGTTGTGACGCGGATTGGCGTCTGCGCTGGGCGGGCGTTAGGCCGCTAGCGACGGCGGCCAGCGATTTCGATGGCGGCGTGACAACGGGGCGGAGCGGCCTCGCGATACTGCCTGGTAACAGGGCGGGTGCCGACAATCACTTCGTCTGGTCGTCGGTGCGCCGCCGCTCGGCGTCGAACTGCGGCTCGACCGCCGGGTCGATCACGCAGCTGCTCCAGCCGAGCCGATCGCCGTTCTCGGTGACGACCTCTGCGATCAGACGCGTGCCACTCGGCAGCGAGCGCAGCGCGGACCGCATCTCCAGCGTGAGTTTCACCTCAGTCAGCATCAGCGTGCGGAGATGCGCGAACCGCGCGAAGCCGCGAACCTCCGCTGCCGTCGACGCGCGGTTCGCTGACGATCCATCGATCAGGACGACGCCTTGGACGTTCGCCTGCGGCATGAGCGTCCAATCTCCGCGCAGGTAGATTTGTAGCTCGCTCGTGCCGATCCAGGCGCGCCAACGGCTCGGCAAGCATGCCAAGAGCGGATGGTCGGAGCGCGCGTAGATCGGCCATGCGATCACAGCGCCGGGCACCTCGAGGCTGCGGGCGACTGCGGTGAAGTACTCGGCGCGAATCGCGAACGCGCTGATCGCGATCCACGGCACTTGCAGAAGTAGCGCGGCCATGACGAACAGGCGCTGGACGCGGCGCGAGCTTCGCCGAGACCGTGCCCGCAGCAGCGCTGCGTCGATCAGAGACGTGGCGCCGACGATTCCGAGCGCTCCGACGAACGCCCATTCGCGCGCGCCTTCATATGGCACTGGAAACACGAGCGCGGCCTGCGCGAGGATGCCGACCACGACGCCGACGACGCGCGGCGTCGCGCTGCCGGGCGGCGCGTCGTTGCCGCACTCGGTGCAGCGCGCGGTCGACCAAGTCTCGTGCGCGCCAGCTGCGCGCATGGGATGGCCGCAGGCGATGCAACAGTGACGACGCTTCCGGTGCAGCCAGCGAATTGATCGCCACCCGACGAGCGCGCCGCACAGCGAGATCGCCGCGAGCGGAAGGAACCACAGGAAGGGCGCAATGGCATTCAGGAACACGTTCAACCGCGAGGCTCCGGAGGAGGCGCGACGAAAATGAGTATCACCGAAGCGATAGCACCATTGATGACAGCCATCATCGCCAAGACGTGCACGCACGAATTCTACTTGAAACCGCCGCAGTACATTCCGAATCCGGCACGCGTGCGCGCGACCACCGTCCCCGCAGCGTCTCTCGGCTGCCGAGCCGGTTCGTCCGCCCCCATCAACCGTCGCCTGTCGGCGCAAAGCGAAAACGCCGATGACCGGTGCTTCGTTAGGCTCTATCGGTCTGTTTGGAGCCACCGGCATAAACGCGCCGCCAGTCGATGCAATCGCCGAATATAGTCTGCGATAGCCTCAACCCCGAACGCATCGTGCTCTTCGGTAGCTCGCCCGCGGCGCTGCGAGACGCGACGGTCGAGCGAAGTTCGCGTTCAGCTGCGTCGGGAGAGACAGCCCACATTCTTCATGATCGTCGTGGGCACCGTCGTCGCTCTCGCGTAGTCTGCTCGACGCTGCGCGGGCGTCGGATGCTCCCGCGCCGCAAGGAGAACCTTCATCATGCGCCGCACTGTCTGGTTCGCATTTGCCACCGCACTCATCGCTTTGCCCGCAAGCTTGGCATTCGAGCCGCAAGCCGACGACTCGCAACCCTCCGCGTCCGTCTCCACTGACTTGCCTCGCACCGGAACCGCGGCGCCGGAGCTCGAATCGATCGATCGCGCCGCTGAGGAAATCCCAGAGCAGCACGGGACCCCCGGCGCATCCATCACGATCGCCTACAACGGAAAGGTGCTTCTATCGCGCGGTTACGGTTTTGCGAACCTCGACGCAGGTGAGCCGATGCGACCGGAGACTCGCTTCCTACTCGCAAGCGTCTCGAAGGCGATCACCGCGGTGACGATGCTCGTGCTGGTGGAGCGAGGCACGTTTGGCCTCGACGACGCGGCCTACCCGCTCGTCGAGCCGATCGAGCCGCCACCCGGCATGGCGGCGAACCAGCAGGTGTTAGGCATCACCGTTCGCCAACTGCTCCATCACGAAGGCGGCTGGAACCGGCAGACGAGCGGTGATCCCGCCACGTGGGGTCGACGGGTCATGCGCGCACTCCACCTGAGCACGCTGCCGACGATGTTTGACCTCGCGCGATACATGCTTGCTCAACCGCTCGACTTCGCTCCCGGCACCGAGGCTGTCTATTCAAATTTCGGCTACGACCTATGCGGTGTCATCGTCACGCGGCAGAGCAGTCGCTTTTATGCGGCTACCGCTGAGGAGTTAGGCTTCGGAAAATGGGGATCGACGGCATAAAGCCTGACCTGCTCGCGCCGCGCTATTTTGTCGACGAGGCGCGTCGGTACAGCCCAGGCACTGAACACGTGCTGCCGGGCGGACACCCGCCGATGAATCTTGCCGCCGGCGGCTGGACGGCGCGCAGCGATGATCTGGTGCAGTTCTTGACGGCGCTCGACGGCACGCGCACGGGCACGCCGTTCCTCTCCGCAGCGCTGATGGCGGAGATGACGAAGCCTTCTCCTACGGTTCCGTCGCGCGCGAACGGGACTTATTTTGGACTCGGGTGGGATGTCGTCGAGCCAAAGGCCGGAGGCTTCCGGTACGGGAAGGACGGCGGTATTGCTGGCATCTCGACGTGGATCGAGCACCTGCCGCTTGAGGCGACGTCGCCGAGCG
>JAWXCC010000183.1:0-4703 GCA_034440475.1 Phycisphaerae bacterium
CTCAACGAAAGACCTCGCAGTATAGAGCCGCCACGCCGTCGAACGCGCGTGCAGCGTGCCTGCGAACTCGTCGCAACTGACTCAGGGCGCCGCGCGGCGGGCCGACCTCGCGATGAACGGAAGCAGCAGAAGTCCGGGTGCGCCCGCCACAGCGGTGATCACGAAATACGTCTTCCAGTCGTCGGCGATAAAACCGCTCACCGCACTTGCTAGACCGTTCGCCAAAGCGAAACCAGCGGTCAAGAGCGCAAATTGAGACGCGCCGAATCGCGGCGCGCACAGTGACATCAGCCACGCGACGAATACGGTCCCGACGAGTCCGCCGCAAGCGCTTTCAATTGCGCTGACGCCGAAGAGCGCGAGCATCGGAAATGACATCCACGCTAGGTATTGGTGTCCGACTGGTTGGACGGCGCTCGCGATCCATGCGAAGCCGAGATTCGAAACTGCCTGGAGTATCCCTGCAACGACGAGCGACCGCACGAGCCCGATACGAACAACGAGCACGCCGCCCGCGAGCGATCCTGCGATCGTTGCGAATAGACCGATACCGTTCCGAGCAATGCCGAATTGTTCGAGGTCGTATTCCAGCGTGTCGAGGAGCAGCGGCTTCTGCATGGGAGTTGCGAGCTGGTCGGGCAGTCGAAACACCACGATGAATACGAACAGGAGAATCGCCGCACCGCCGAGGCGACCTAATAGTTCGCGCGCTGGCTCGACGAAGGCACGAAGCGCTCCCTCGCTTGAGCTCGCGCCGTCGCGATGGGGCTCGTTCACCGCGAACACGAGTAACGGCGCACACGCCATCACCGCCGCAAGCGTTGCGAACGCCGCTGGCCAGCCCACGCGTTTGGCGATGACAAGCGCGATCGCTCCGGCAGCTACGATCGCAACGCGATAGCCAAGGACGTACATCGAGCTACCGATACCGAGCTCTCGCGCCGGGAAGGCGTCGACCGTCCAGCCATTCACGACGATGTCTTGCGTCGCGGAAAAGATGGCCATGACCACAAGAAGCCAAGCAAACGCGGCACGCGGACCATCAAATGTCGTTGGCGCGACAAATGCTAACCCGGCAATCGCGAGATACACAAAGGATTGACTCAGGAGGAGCCATGGCCGCCGCTGACCGCGGAGAAACGGCACACCTGGCGCGTCGACAAGCGGTGCCCAGAGGAACTTAAACGCGTAGATTGTGCTGATCGCACCGAGCAGTCCGATGGTCTTTCGATCGATTTTCAACTCAGCCAGCAGCGCAGTCGAAGTGTCATTGACGATCGTGTAGGGCAGTCCGCTGGCGAATCCGAGCGCCGCCATCACGAGACAACGTTGGGAAAGCATCGTTTCGCGCAACGACGACCCGCGAGCTAACACCGATCAGATCCCCGTCCGCTGCTCGAGTACGCGAAGTTCCGCGCGCGGCGGCGCAACGAGGTGATTCGGTGGAACGCTCTGGGTGACGAACACACCGCTCGCGATAACGCTGCCCGCCCCTATGCGCGTGTCACCGCCCAGAATCGTTGCCCCCGCATAGACGACAACACGATCTTCGAGCGTCGGATGTCTTTTATATCCCTTGCGCAGTCCACCGTTTTCGTCGCGCTCAAAACTCTTCGCGCCGAGTGTGACACATTGATAGACCTTGCAGGAGTCGCCGATTTCGGTCGTTTCGCCGATCGTGACACCCGTGCCATGATCGATGAAGAAGCCTTTCCCAATCGTCGCGCCAGGATGAATGTCGATACCCGTGACTTGATGCGCGTACTCGCTCATCATGCGCGGGACGAGCGGCACGCCAAGCTTGTGCATCTGGTGGCTGACACGATGGACGAGTAGCGCGAAGAACCCGGGATAGCACAGCAAGACTTCGTCGACGCTTCGTGCCGCGGGATCACCGTCGTACGCAGCCTGGGCGTCGAGGACAAGTACGGTTCGGATCGCTGGCAGCGCGTTGAGCACTGCGTCCACCGCGACCTCAGCCTGCTCGGCCGCGTTCCCGCCACCCGTAAATCCAGCACGCACACATGCGAACGCAGCCGTCACATCGCGCAGGAGGTCGGTTCGCACGGACGCGAGATTCGCCGCGAGAAATCGCTCGATCGGTCCGTGGCCGCGCGGCGTGGGTGCCTTCGCGCGAGGGAAAAGCGCGTTCCGCAATCGATCTAAGATCTCCGCAAGCGCGTCCCGCTGCGGCGGGTCAGCCGGAGGCAGCGACCACGGGTCACTCTCGATTGAGTCGGCAAGCGCGTGAATGAGCGCGCGGTGTGCTACGTCCGAGGCCGGCGGCATCGACGGAGGATATCGCGAGACGCCCGCAGAGTGACCGAGCCGAACGCGATCTCGCTCGAGAGGATCCGTCGCTCCCGAGCGGGCGGCATGCATCCGTTACGATTCGCCTCAACCGCGCGGCGTTTGCTGCGAGTCGAGGAGAGCCCATGGCGAAGATTGCGATCGTCTACCACAGCGGTTGGGGCCACACGAAGGCCATTGCCGAATCCCTCCTGCGTGGCGTTCAAAGTGTGCGCAACGCGTCGGCGACACTCATCTCCGTCGACGAACTTCCCGCTGCGGACAAGGACAAGGGATACGGTGGCAGCTGGAAGGAACTTGAGGCGGCAGATGCGATCATCTTTGGTACTCCAACCTACATGGGCGACGTCTCGGCGAAGTTCAAGGAGTTCATGGAGCATTCGTCGCACGTCTGGTTCCGCCAAGGGTGGAAGGACAAGCTCGCGGGTGGCTTCACCAACTCCGGCGGCCTGAGCGGCGACAAGCTCAACACGATGACCTCACTCGTCGTCTTTGCTGGCCAGCACAGCATGAACTGGATCAGCCAAGGTCTCATGCCGACCTCCTACCGACCTGAGCAGCCTGCTGGTGTGAATCGACTCAACTCGTGGCTCGGAGTCATGTCGCAGTCGGACAACGGCCCCGCAGAACAGACGCCCCCCGAAGGCGATCGCAAGACCGCAGAGATGTACGGACAACGCGTCGCGCTCGCCGCGATCCGCTGGAACTGCGGTGTGGGTAAAGCGAACTGATGTCATGACGGTCGCAACAGTGAAAAGGCCCACGACGCGTGTCGTGGGCCTTTTTCGTTACGCACGTCTAGTGTCGATCGTCACTGCGCGCCGCCACGGCCAGCACCGCCGCCCCCACCGCCACCGGGTCCGCCGCCAGCACCAAAGATCTCGGCGCCGCTGTCGCGCATGGTGCGGAAGAACTCGCCGCGCTCGTCGTCATCGATCTGACCGTTCGAGTTCTTGTCAACCTTCTTCATGATCTCGGCACGCTGCGCTTCGGGCAGTGCTTCGAGCATCCGGGTCATCCCACCGCCGCCAGCCCCGCCGCCGCGGCCCTGCCGCTGCGGGAGTTCTGCGATCTGTTCAGGCGTCAAGATCTCCTTCAGCTTCACGAGGTACTCGTCGTTGAACTTGGTGCGAGAATCGAACGCCTTCCGGACCGGGTCCTCGGCGCCGTCGCCACGACCACCTCCACCAAAACCGCCAAACGGCATGCCGGCACCGCCGAGCGACGAAAAATCGCCGGTCATCGCTGCGGCCATGAAGGTCGCAAATCGGCCAGCTTCGGTCGCCTGCTGTCCGGGCTCGTTCTTCTTCACCGTCCCGAGAAGATCGTTGTTGCGGCCGCTGAGTTCAGCGAGATACGCGCCGCGCAAGTCGGTGATGCCTTGGCGCACGGCCGGATCAAGCGACTCGAGTTCCAGCGCCTTGTCGAAGCTGCGCTCCGTTGTCGTCGCGCGGAACACGCGGTCATATCCATCAACCAACGCAGCTTTGGCGAACTTCTTCGCAGTATCGCCGTCGCCCAGCGCTGAAACCATCTGAACGCGGAACTCTTCATTCACGTCGCGCACCACTGCGCGGAGTTGCATCTGGCGATCAAAGATGCGAGTGCATTCCTTGACGTCGCCCTCTTGAAGCGCCTTGAAGAGCTTGGTCGTCGAACTCGCGAGATAGTCGTTCCGGGCCACGAGCGCCGCGTCGAGCTTCAACTCATAGGGATCGAGCGTTGACTCGACCTTCGCGAAATCTTCTGGCGCCAACTTCTGCTCGTCGAGCACGAAGATGAGGTTCGTTCCCTCGCCGGAGAGTCGGCCTCGCGGAAGCGTCTTCTCGCGATTGAGGAACCGTTCGAAGGCGGGCCAGTGAGCAAGTTGATCGTCGCCGAGACTCACCTTGAGCCCATCGACGAAGTGCGCACGCATCTCAGTCTTCTTCGTTTGCCAGACCGTGAGCTTGTCAAACATCTCGCCGAGCGATTTCTTCAACTCTGTGTCGGCACCAGTGCCCTTGCGCTCCTGCGCCATCTGCTCTTGCATCTTCATCATCCGCTCGCGGAAGAACGCGCGGCGTGCTTCCTCGTCGATCGGGCCGCCCTTCTCCTCGGCGAGCTTGCGGAGGTCTTCTTGAATCGTCTGCATCTGCGAGGTGAACTGCTCGCGCATCGCGGGTGTGACCATGTTGGAGAAGAGCTTCTGCCCCATCTCCTGTAAATCTGTCTGCGCGACTTCGGACTCCTTTTGATACTCCTCTTCGTAGTCCTTCATGAGCGTTTCGAGGATCGGAATCTGCGCGTCGGTCAACGTGAGTTGACGCAGGAAAATCGGCACGTCGCGGCGCATGAAATCGGGCTCAAGTTGCTCGCGAATGTCGCGCATCCCGCCGCCGCCCGGTCCACCA
>JAWXCC010000184.1:0-2631 GCA_034440475.1 Phycisphaerae bacterium
CTGCTTCTGGGCCTTGTAGCAGACGTAGTACCGATAGACGCGCGACTCGCCCTTGTTCGCCGTCGTGTGACCCATCGTCAGCCCGCAGGGGCCGCAATGCGGCCATGCAGCCGAAGAATCCCGCGGGCGAAGATGCTCGCGATCTCGTCCAGCCGGTCCTCGTGGATCATGTCGGCGGGATCGGTCGGATCAAGGCGCAGCGACATCGCACTCTCCTTCGGGAGAAGCTCACCCATGACCTTCCGTGGTCGGTCGAGGTGCTCAGGGATCATTCGCCCGCAGCACGACGCCGCTGGCTACTGGATACCTACGCGATGGGATTCCGAAGTCGCGCGCGAGGGGCGCGAGAGCAACCCAGGCGTCAACCTGTCGTGACGAGAACCCGTGACGGCCAGAATACCCTCCGACCATTGTGCGCGGCGTCTTGATGGAGCCAAACCGTTTGCCTTCGCGGCGCGGCATGCGGCGCGATTACGGGAATCAGGTCACGTCACCGCAAGCCTTCGAGCAGCTCGTCCCGCGCTGCCAGCGCTTCCGCAAACCGCTCGATGAACGCGGCCCTTGCAGCCACCTCATTCAATCCAGCGCCCGTAACGTCGCTGATGGCGAACTCCCTAACCTTCTTCCCATCCCTGGCGTCAATCAGTGACACGGTCATCAGCATGGAGTAGGATCGCAGGCCAGCCACGCTGCTGCTCGGACCCGATTGTGCGTCGCTGCCACGGATCAGCAAGAGTCGGTCGGCGGCGTCGCCAAGCCGCATGGCGACGAGGTCGGCTGCGCCTTTGCCAGCTACAAAGTCGTCAAAGCCATGCTGGGAGATGAATGCATCGGCAAACACATCTCCGGCAGCACTGATGTCCTTCCGGGAGACAAGGCGATTCACGACATTTGAAGTGACTTCGCTCGACGATTTTCTCAACGAATCTACGAAGAAGACAATGTAGTTCACGCGAGCGTTCGGCAAGGCCACGACATAGCTGGCGAGTCGCACTCGCTCTGCCTCCCTCGCTCGCTCATCCGCACGCTTCGCCGCCGCAACCCGTTCTTCCTCCTGTTTTCGCGTCAGGTCTGCAGCACGCCTTTCCGCTTCGACTCGCTCCTCATCCGCGCGCTTCGCCGTCGCGATCCGCTCGTCCTCTTGTCTTCGGGCAGCCTCTTTCACCTCCGCGCGATGCGCCATCTCGCGATCAAGGCCGCTGGCGAGCTGCCAGCGTCGGATCGCGGTAAACTCCGCCTCAGTCTCCGCGAGCTTGAGCGGCGTGCCTAATCGGTGGTAGCCCTTGGATTTGTAAAGCTCGTAGTTGCTGTTCTCGTCCCGGTAATACCACACTAGGAAATCGCCAGTGCCTTCGTCAACGAATCGCAGTTCATCAACCGAGGCTGGCTGCCACCGTTCGGGCGTTGGCCGAGTGACGCCAAAGACAGCCGCCTGGCCCTTGGCCGTGATCCAGTTTCCCAACTCTGCAACGAGCGGAAACCGTGCGGCGATGGCGACGACAACTAAAAGCACAACCAACTTCGTCGCAACGGACTGACGCAGGGCGTTTGGAAGTTTTAGCCAGCCGATAGCCGCGCCAACCCCCAGCGTTGCGAGGATCAAAAGCGCGAACAGCATTTTCCCCGGTGACTGCCACAGTCGGAAGAAACTGACAAATACCGCTGTGAACAGGCCACAGAAGAGGACCGCACCGCCCCGGCGGAGCCAGGTCAGCACTCCGTCTCGCAAGACCTGTGGCAAGAGTCCGTAGGTTACCTCCGACAGCACCAAGAGCGGCAGCGCGACGACAATCATCACGATCAATGCCCCGGCCATCAGCAGCAACAGGGTCGGATAGATCCATGCGAGCTGGACGTTGCTCGCGGCAAGGACAACCAGCGCGATCAGCAGGATGACGAGGAACGACGATGCGTGAATCGTCACTTGCTTGACGACGCGCAGGTACCGACCGATGACTTCCGCCAACTGCTCCTTCAAGAGCAGGCCGCGTTTGAACAGCAGCGTCAGAAAATCGTCCCACCATGTGCTCATGGCTGCCTCCGCGTGCGCTGCGCCGCCAACTGCTCGTCGGCGCGCCGATGGGCCTCTGCGAGTTCATCGCGGATCGCACTGGCGAGGCGGTTGGCGGGCTTCGCTGTCGGCGGGGGCTGGTTCACCAGTGCGTCAAGGTCTGCTGTTGTAAGCCGGGAAACCTTCTGCAACTCCTCATCCGAAAGCGTGCCGAGGAGCGACCGAACTCTCGCGCGGTCCTCGGGGGTTGTCCGAGCAAGCCAGGCGAGCAGCGGGCCGAGCGTCGCGTCGTCCAGCCCGAGGAGCATCTGCTCAACGCCCTTGGTCTGCTCGGGTGTACCCGTCGCGGCGGGAGCCATCGCCTCTTCGCGGAAGCCGTTCACGAGGCGCTTGGAGATTTCCGAGGGGGCGTCCATCATCACTTCTCGAACAAACTTGGTCATGGGCGTGTTGCCCGACCAGCGCTGATCGGCGTATGCGAGGAGCGCGTACAGGGCCGCCTCGATCCCGTAGCGGGTCGGCTTGCCACACTCCATGAGCTTGCGAGCCGGCGCCGCGCGCATGAGCGCATCGTAGTTGGCCTCCATCCACCTCTTGACGTAGCTGCTGGCGAAGGTCGC
>JAWXCC010000185.1:0-3963 GCA_034440475.1 Phycisphaerae bacterium
CGTCCTGGAGATGTGGACTCAGTGGCTCAAATAGAGCCCGATGAAGGGGCGCTTCTCCGCGAAGGCCTCAGCCTCCGCGCGGTGTATCGGGACGAGAACGGGGAATGTCATGTGTGTTCTGCGACATGCCCCCATCTGGGAGGTGTAGTGCACTGGAACACGGTCGAGAAAACCTGGGATTGCCCGTGCCATGGATCTCGTTTCGACGCGTTTGGAAAGGTCATCACGGGGCCGGCGACCGGCGACCTGCTTCCGATTGAGCGTCGAGGCAAATAGCGAAAAATTGCCGGGCGGGATGCCGCCGAATTCCCTCAGAGCCGGCGCGGCTTACCGAGCTCGGCTCGGACCAGCGTCCCGAGCTTCTGCTCGAGGGCTGCGCGAACTTCTGGGGCGCTGTCGTCGATTGTGACGCGGAAGCCTGCAAACGATGGGTCAAGGTACCAGGCGGTAGGGGTCGACGACGCCTGGGGGTGCCAGTTCCGCTTCTCAAGCAGCGTTTGCGCTCGAGCGATTTCCGCCGGGGAGTGACAGCTATGCCGCAGCGCCACCCGGAGCGGCGCCGCCACCCGAGAGAGGTTTGCTGCGAGCCCCACGTAGGTAGCGAAGGCGCCGGGTAGCACGACGACCACCGTTCTCCGCGAGTCGTCGAACGTGACCCCGATCGGCGCGGGCCTGAGCCCCTCGAGCGCCGCGTGCACCCGATGCAACCGCTCCTGAGCCACCGGGGTGTTGAGCCAATCGGTCTTCGGGCGGGCGCCTGCTGCACCCTTCGCTCCTGGGACATCGCTTGCGAAGCCGCAGAGCGGCGCCACGTCGGAAAATACCCGTTCGGGCTCCACGGTCGGAGGCACCTGCACGCTGCCCGCACTGGATGAGAGGGCTGCCGCAGCGGACGCCCCCGCTCCTTCCGGCGCCGCCTGCGAGCTGCGAGCTGTATTTGCCGTCACCGTCTCTACCGCACGCTGGGCGGCTGAGTCCGACGTCGATGACGCCCGGCAAGCCACGAACGCAAACAGCAGTATTGCGGTCTCGGCGTACGGCTTATAAAGCAATCGTAACTCCCAGTTGCGATTCGATTTGACTGACCGTGTGGAAGAACGTACGGGATGGTCCAGACCCGGCAACCACCATGCCGCGAATCGTCGCGCCGGCCGTTCCCGCAGCCGAGTAAACGGGTGCGCCGGAATCGCCCTGCACGGCAATAGTCACACCGACACGTTCTCCTACGGCGAGCCCGGTCGTGCACCCCACCGAGTCACAGAAAGACTGGTTCAATGCCACGACTCGAATTCCGCACTTCGCCTTGGTTACCATGCCGCTGAAGCAGACGTCTGACCCCTGGAGCGGGTCGGCCTTTCCCGACTGGTCGCGCGCGTTCGGGCAACACGGATCGGTGTGGATCGTATCGACGAACTGTTGCCCGCCCGGCTCGATCCGGATCAGGTCCGAGCTGGGGTAAGGAGCAGCGCCAGCAGCTACGCCGTAATCCTTCGGTCCAGAAAAGATAAAACTGCCATTCGAAAAGCAATGCGCTACCGATACCGAACCGAGGAGGCCGCTCCTCCAGACGATTGGGCCCGAAGTGCACCGCACTGAGTTCGGCGTGCTGTCAATTCCGGCACCGCCGAAGTGCGGCTCGCCGTCGTCCAGCCGGGCCAAGCGTGCGGGGCTGCCGAACTCAGCTTGCACCAGCCCTCGGAACTGAGACATGAGCGACGCGATTCACCGGCGCCGCTGGGCGGCGTCGCCTGGACGCTTGCGCGGGCGGGGACGCGGCATCACTAGTGACTTCCGTGGGCGCGTCCGAGAGCCAGCGGTCGAAGGTCATAACGTGCCGACCAGACCCCGGGTCTAGAAACGTCGCAAATGTCGCTGACGCCGCATCCGCGTGCCACGAGCGAGCGTTGATGATCGACGAGGCCTCATCCAGCGCCGATCTCGAGTTGCAACCGGGTTGGAGGTGTATCTGTAGCGCGACGCCCGCGGACGCGATCGCGCGCGAAAGCCGAAGTTCCAGGGCGTCAAAACGATCTGGATCGACAACGACGATCGCGCGTTGGTTCACGTCGTCGAACGCGACGCCCAGGCTCTGCGTTCGAAACGGCTGGAGCGCCACGTCCAACTTCGAGAGCTCGGCCTGGGCAGCTGACGAGGCGATCCAGGTTTGAAAGTCCCAGTACCCACCTTCCGTTTCCGTCGCGTGCTCAAGCAGTCGAGAGACGCTCGGCAGTCCGCAAAGCCGCTTTGCCGATCGCGTGAGCGTCTGCGTGAGCCTCGCGCCGTCAGTGCCCAGACCCGCTTCGGCATCGCTGTCGAAGTCTGCGGTGGCAGCGCAACCCGTCAGCGCCATAACAGCGGCGAGCAACAATCCCATCAAAAAACTATGCATCGTCAACCCTCTCCCTTTGAATATAGACAGCATGTGCCAAACTCGCACTCCGGACCACCGGTGGTCAATGCAGCGTCGAGGAAAAATAATGTAAAACTGCACCTTTCCGTGCGGCGTGGCGATTCGCTGCTTGGGGTGGATGGCTTTACCGCGACGGCGCTCGGTCCGGCGCTCCGACGGCCGGCTCGGAGTGGCACGACACGTGCTCCTGGTGCGCGTATGTTTCCGTCGCATTTGCTCATCGCTTGCCCCAATTGCGAACCTGCGGTCGCAGCGCGCACCATGTTTTTCAATGCCGAATTTTGGTCGCGCGCATTCTTGGTGGCCGCGCCGGTGGTCTGCGTTGCGCTTGCGATCCTGCTCCTCAAACGCTTCGTTCTTTCGCCGCTCACCACCGCGGGCGTGCTGCTCGGGACGGGGCTCGGTGGCTTCATCGACGGCATTTTGCTGCACCAGATGTTGCAATGGCACAACATGCTCTCCAGCCTCGTCGAGCCGACAGCACTCATCACCGCGAAGTACAACATGATTTGGGACGGGGTGTTTCACACCGCGACGTGGGTGTTCACGTTCGCGGGTGTGATCGCGTTGTTCAGGGCGGTCGACCGCAACTGGCGCTCTCTCGCGGGCGGCATGCTCGGTGGTTGGGGGCTGTTCAACGCCATCGAAGGCGTCATCGATCATCAGCTGCTGCAGTTGCACCACGTTCATCCGGGAGCGCACGAGCTCGCATGGGATCTCGGATTCATTTTATTCGGTCTCGGATTGATGGCGGCCGGCGTCCTCGTCGCGCCGGCCCAACGCGGTGACGCACAAAGGCCAAAACATGCTGGAAACTGAACATTAGGTCAGTATAACGTCGCACCATGCAGTTAGGTCTATTCGGCCGTGTGCCGCCCCGGTTCGGCTCACTATCTAACTGCCCAGATCGGGTGGAGCTGAGCGAGGGCGCGTGGTTGGAATACCTGCCTGGGTGGCTCTCCGGGCATGCTCAATTTTTTGAAGATCTCGCCCAGTGCGCGGTTTGGAATGCTGAACGGCGTGTGATGTATCAGCGTATGGTTGATGTACCACGGCTCACTGCAACGGCGCCGTTCAATTCAGGCGTTTCTCCTTTGCTCCGCGCGATGTCGGTCGCTCTATCAGAAAGATATAAGCTGGAGCTCAATCAAATCTCGTTGGCATGGTACCGGGATGGGCACGATAGCGTGGCGATGCACGGCGATAAGATGGGGCCGCTGCGAGATAACACCGTGGTGGCGATCCTTTCAGTTGGGGAGCCCCGGCGTTTCGTGATGCGTCAGGCTCAAGGTCAAAAATATCTGTATTTGAAGCCAGGCTTTGGTGATCTCGTGGTCATGGGCGGAAGCTGCCAGCGCACGTGGCTCCACGGTATTCCCAAACAATCACAAGCGGGCCCGAGAATAGCCATCATGTTTCGTCAAACGATTCACGATTCGCGTTGAGGTTCAGACTTCGTGGATGCCCTTCGCCGGAAAACTTTGTAGCCTTCCCTTCATGGACGCCGTTAACTTTCTGAAGGGTCATCATCGAGAACTTGAGGCTCAGTTCGA
>JAWXCC010000186.1:0-5625 GCA_034440475.1 Phycisphaerae bacterium
GTCGTCCGAGGAGAGTGCCGCACAAGAGCGGACTTGCCCACGGCCGGTAGGCACGGGCAAGAAGGTATCAGCGTGTCGGCATTGGGTCCACTCGAATGGATGTGGCCATTGTGAGATTTGTAGCGCGCAGGCTTCAACGACGTTTGGTTACGAGAAGCTCCGACGGCGTACACACGCGCACCGCATGAGCGCCGAACTTCTTCGTGTAACTGGGTGCGCCCGAGGGACTCACTAGGTAGTTGTGGCCCTTCGGGTAATGGCTACGGAAGACTTCAAGCGCGGCGATGTCAAACGCGGCACTATTCCATTTGCACTCAATGGCGTCCACTTCGTCGCGGCGCTGCGCCATAACGAAGTCCACCTCGCGGCCCTGCTTGTCGCGCCAGTAGCGCACGGGCGTGTCGGGAAAGTGCGCCTGCAAATGCTCCAGAACAAGGTGCTCCCAGAGAATGCCAAGATCTTCCGCGCGCAGCGGATCCCATCCTCGCGCGAAGCTCACGAAGCCCGTGTCGAACGCGTACACCTTGGGCTGTTTCACTAACTCATGCTGTCCACCGCTGTGGAACGGCCGCACCAGCGCGACCGCATTGGTGATCTCCAAGGCGCGCAGATGGCTTTCCACGGTGGGTCGAGTGATGCCCAATGCCGCGGCCGTCTTCGTCACTTCGAACTGCCCACCGCTCTGCCGCAGCAGATACTCAAACAGCGCGTTGAATCGATTCATGTCGCGGAAACCGAAAAGCCGCTGGATGTCGCGCGCGAAAAATGAATCCATCCATTCGCGATAGAACGCTGGCTTCTTCGACTCCGCCAAGAGTGCGGGCGGCAGACCGCCGTGAAGCAGGCGCTTCGGCAGGGCGACACCGAAGGCAGGCAACTCGTCCCACAACACCGGTGTTAGGTGCACCACGCGCTTCCGCCCGGTCAACGTGTCGCGAAACTTCTTGCTGGCCGCGATCGTGGAAGAGCCCGTGGCGAGGATCTTCAACTTCGGAAAGCCGTCAGCACCGATCTTCAGCACGCGCGCTGGGTCGCGCAGCTGGTGAATCTCGTCAAACACCACGATCGGCTTGGAGCAGCCGCGAAAGAACACCTGCGGATCGCGCACCATGTCTTCGACGGTGGGCAAATCGCAATTGACGTAGAGCACTCGTTCCGTGCCGAGGGTTTCGGCAAGCGTGGTCTTGCCGCTGCGACGGACGCCGCACAGCCATGCGATGGGAGCGTCGCGCCACGCCGCCTCAATCCGCTCTTGCCAAAAGGGTCGCTGGATCATGCAAGCGGAGTATGCATCCAGTTCTACCAAATGTAAAGTACGGTAGCGGTGAATTGGTGAGGCATGCGGGCTGTGGCGAGGCCAGACATGCTCGACCATCGCAGAGCAACTGCCGTAGGGCAGACTCACACTGCGAGCCGTGGTCAGCTAGGACGACATCCCGCCGACGGCCGCCTTCACGGCGCCGACAACAACTGGTTCAGCTGCGGAGGCGACGCCATCGAACGGAGTCCTGTTCAGCGCATGGTTTTCGTCGATGCGGCCCGGCGGCGCGGTCACGACTCCAAGCACGCCGGAGCAGAGCCGGGCGAGCGGCGAGTGCGCTTGCGCCTTTCCTTCGAGTTCCGCCATCTCACGTCGATACCCCTCGAACGAACGCGAGACCGTTTCTTTGAACGCGTAGTCTTCCTCGACGCGCTGCGCCAGCGCCGCGTTGTGCGATGAGTGAAACGCCAGCCAGATAAGCGGAAGTGCGAAAGGAAGGCGATGCGCGAGCGATAGCCCCAGCCGATCCCAAGTCATCGCTACTTTTTCAGCCGTAAACAGACTGAACTCAAGTCCAGCACGGACGAGCAGCGCGAGCACACTGACGACGAACACGGCCTGCCAATTTCGCTGCGGCCACTTGAATGCGGCTCGACGGTCTCAGAACGCCGATGCCAGCCCTGCGCTTGCAGCACTAGGAAGGAGTGCCTCGATAGTCTTCAGCCGCTCGGTCGCGGCAGTTTCAAGCGTCGCTAATCGGGCTTCGTATCCCCTCACTCTTTCATCGGCCTTCTCGGCGATCTCGACGAGTCGCTTTGACGCGGCGGCGCTGTCCTCGCACTGCTGCTTCAACTTCGACACGGAGTCAGCCGCGTGCTCGGCCGCCGCCTCCTTCGCACTTCCCCGGCTCGCCTGGTGCTGCGACTCCGCGCTCGATGTGGACTGCTGAGCCGTGTTGAATAGCACATCGATCTCCGCTCGCTTTGAATCGACGTCCTTGCGACCGTCTTCGATATGTTGCGAGCGGGTCTCGGCGACCTGCGCGGACTGCTCCACTTGAGTCTTGAGGGCCTCAATCCTCGCGGCAGTTTCACTAATCGCGTTGCTCGCGGGGCGAAGAGCGTCGAGTTGCGCAGTTGTCTGCGCGCTCGCCTCCTTGACCCTTTGATTTATCGCATCTGCGGAGTCGCGCAACGCCGTCAGCTCGGCAAATTTAGATCGCGACTCATCGAGCAGCGTGCCTTGAGTAGCAAGAACAGCTTCCGACTCGTTGCTCCGAGCATCGATCTCGGTTCGGGCTGTCTCAAGCGACGCGCGGGCACTAGCGATCTCGCTCCCGTGAATCTTAAGTCCTGCTAGGAAGGCCTCAGCCTCAGGTAACCCATCGTGGATACACCCGTTCGCGTGGGCAATGAGAAAACTTATCACTTTCGGTATCACGCGATTATGCCATTGATGATCCTTGATGATCCGCGTGCACGTAGCCATTCCACGAGAGCGGATCTACGACCCCGACCAAGCCCGTTACCGCGCACTTCATCTCGCGCTGCGTGCGGCGGGAGATGCGGCGCAGGGCGAATCGCCGTAGGAGCGGAGCTCGCGAGCGCGGTGACGGCACCTACGCGGGCAACCTAACTTGCCCATCAGAGCGCAACAGGTCGTTCGCTGAACAACGGACGACCGAAGCCGGTCGGACGATGGTTGTTCATGCGAACAGGGGTCCGCGAAATGGTCTGTCCACCATGGATCCCGCACCGAGTCGATGGCGGCGGGTTCAAGCGGTGCTCGTGCCGCTCTCCGTCTGCTGAGGCGAGCGACATCGAGCGCGACTGAATGGCTGTCCACTATGAGTCCCACTATCGGTCCCCGCGTAGCTGCGTTCCACGAATCGGCCGTTCAAAACGCAGCGCCCCGCAGCTCCCGCCCTCTGGGGCGCTGCGGGGCGCTGACGTGAGTTCAGCTCAGTGTTGTCCAAGCTCCCAGCAGGATCGCAAGATCTGCGGCGTCGACGATGCCGTCGCCGTCGAAATCGCCGTTCGGCCCGGTTCCTCCCCAAGTGCCGAGCAGGATCGTAAGATCACTCGCGGTCACGAGGCCATCACCGGTGAGATCGAACGGATTAGCTCGCTCGTAGGCACCCATGTCGGTGATCGCGGCACTGTCTCCATCGCCGTCGCTGATGCGCGAATTGCCGTCGAGATCGTTCGTCGAGAAAGCGGGCACTAGTGCGTTGCTTCCGCTATCAATGCACGGCGATGCGCTGGTGAGACGCAGGTCGTCATCGAGCGTGCCCTTGACACCATCGGCACCGAGCATCAGCGTGAACAGAGGATTGTCGCCAATGTTTCCGATGCCACCAAGTGCACCGTCGAGTCCCTCAAGGCAGGAGGAGCTGAGCGTGAGGAGCGCCGTGGGAGCGACGGCGATCTGCGCTGCCTGACCGGTGATGCCGATCGCAGTGTTTCCCCAAACGATCGAGTTGCTGACGGTCGCGGATCCAGTGCCATTGACCACGAGGCCCGCGCCGCCTCCGGCGACGCCGGTCACCGAGTTCTGGGCGACCGTGCATCCGCGCACGAACACCGCACCGCCGTTCACGCGAATCCCTGCGCCGCTGGTCCCCGAGCCGCATCCGCTGATGAGCGAATCGGTGATCTCGACGTTGCCTCCGTTCACGAGGAATCCCCCTCCCCCATTCGAGCCAGCGATGCTTCCGAGCAGACGACACCGCGTGACGCTGAGCTGCGCCGTGCCGGAGACCAGGAACGCCCCTCCTCCGCCCAGAAAGATAACACTGGTATCGGTAAGAAAGGTGCAACTCTCGAAGGACGCCGCACCCGCTGAAATGCTCGCCGCTCCGCCTCCCTTGGCGCTGTTCGATTGGAACGTGCAGTTCTGAACGTCAAGCGAGCCCGTGTTCCACAGCGCGCCTCCCGACTGCCCGGTGTTGCCGGTGAACGTCGAATCGGAGAGCAAGGCAATTCCGTCGTTACCGATAGCGCCGCCCGACGCCTCATTGCCGATGTTCTGGTTGAAGGTACACCCACTCACCGTCAGCGTGCCGCCGGTCAAGTTGTAGATCGCTCCGCCGCGACCACCGTAGTAATACGCGATGTTCTGCTTGAAGGTCGTGTCGGTCACGACCAGCACGCCAGCGTTCGATATCGCTCCGCCCCGACCGTTGAGATCCGTAATGTTGGCGTCGAACTCGCAGTTGTGCACGGCCAGCGAACTTGTTGCGGCAGTGATGATCGCACCGCCCGTCTGATAGAAGCCAAGCACGCGACAGTTCCTGAAGGTGATGCCCTCGACAAGCGTGCCGTTAGCCTCCCCCCCATCCAGAATGAAGCCGCGGGCGACGCCGCCGCCGTCAATGATGCAGGTAGCCACACCCTCGGCGGAGTGGATCCAGAGTTGCTTGCCCTGAAGATGCACATCGCGATTGTTCGCGCCGCTCCAAGTCCCGGGACCGATGACGATCTCGTCACCGCTCGTCGCCATCGCGACGGCGGACTTGATGTTGGCAGCGATACCCGGAACCGAGATGACTTCGGCACCAGCCGCCGAAGCGAGCGACAATGCGATTGCGATAAATGCGCTGAGTGAAACAGTCCGCATGAGACACCTCGTATCGAAACCCCGCGACTGAAAGGAACATCTCGGAAAGAACATCTCGCCGAGCCAATGTGTCCCCCCGCCATGCTCTCGGCACCGCGGAGGGACGCGCCTGATCGTGACTCGCAACGTATCGTTAGTTACACGACCCCCATGCCCCGAGCGGGATCGCGAGATCGGCGCCGTTGAGGATGTGGCGGGGCGCAATCCCATAGGCATCGAACTCCGACGTGCCGCCCGGAATCGCGCCGACGTTCGTTACGTCGCCGCTCGACATCACAACTCCGCCCTGAATGGTGACCGGGGGGATGATGAAATGCGTGCAGGTGCCGAACTGGCCGGGCTGGCCATTCCGAATCATGACCGAATCGATCGAGAGGCCGGTGGGGTTGAGGGCGGCGGCGAGCAAGCCGTCGTTCATAGTCGGAGTGGTGACGACATCGGCGTTGACAGAGACAGCTGCGACGAGACCAACGCCGAAGCCGATCACACTCTTGAGAGCGAAACGAGACCGAGTTGTAAGCACGAGGGTTGGAAGCACGAGAGTCGTAAGCACGAGGAGTTCCTTTCGGAGCGGCTGAATCGTGGCACGTGGTGCAGCATCGCTGGCTGGCAGAATGCCAGTCCCAAAACTGATAGCACGTCACCCTTCCAAGGATTCGCCGACCCCATAGGTGCCGGCATCCCACTGGCCAGATACGTTTTTGCTCTCGATTCCGAAAAGAAGAACGCTGATCTTTGATCGGGGA
>JAWXCC010000187.1:0-5818 GCA_034440475.1 Phycisphaerae bacterium
ACACCCCCTCCGTCAGCCCTGCGCTGCGCTTCGGGCTGCCACCTCCCCCACGCTCCGCGTGGGGGAGGATGCTCTTGCATCCGACCCCCGAAAAGCTGTTTGGGGGAGGGTTTGGCGGCGGCACTCAGGCACACACATTGTCCAAGGCGACGAGTTTCAACGAGGGCAAGAGCCTCGATGCCCCGGGACATCGTTCGGCGATGCCGTTCGAACTCGAACGCGCGGAACGCAACCCAAGAGTCGCGGTGCAGAGGAACCGCTGCCCACCCTTGGGAGATCAGTTCGGCCTGGTTGTACGTCAACCGGGGTCCCAACCGGGGTCTCGGCCAGCCTCTCGGCGACCGCGTCCGCCCCTGCTCCCCGCCCCCCGGAGACGGGTCGACTCCAACCTTCCCCGACATTTCCTTCACGCGACTTCGCCGACTGACCGAAATCTCTTCTCGGACCGGTGATTGTCTCTGGTCTGCGGTCGGCGCCTCACTCGCCGGTCGTCCTTCCGCCTGCCCTCAACCAGGCGAATCCAAAGGCGAAGATTGCCATGACGCACCTCCCTCACTCGGATCAGGGTTCGTATTCGTCGGGTTCGTATTCGTCGGCTTCGCATTCGGCCAGCCCGCAGGTTCCGACACCCGATCCGACGCTCAGCGTCTCGGCTCATCACGCACCCGCGTGGCCGCACGGCAGCGGCTATAGCAACGGCAACGGAAATAGCGGCGGTAACGGGACCAACGGCGTTCCCCCCCGTCTCGGAGAGCTCGTCAATCGCGCTGAAGGCTCGATCGGCGAGCTCGAACGGCTCACCCGAACCACGCTCGACGCGACGTCAGCCGCAGCTCAGGCGTCGGCCGAACTTCAAGAGCGTCTGCGCCTCGGCGTTCGGATGCTGCAAGCGTTCGACGTTCAGATTCAGCGCAGCGAACAGGTCGCCGGGCAGGCGCCAGCGCAGTTGCACCCCCAGGTGCTCCAGCAGCTTGCCGCCCAAATTCAGGCTCACGTTCAACTCCAGGTTCAAAACCAACTTCAGGGTCAACTCGCCGCCATCGCGCAGCAGTGCGAGATGCGCGTCCGCGCCGCGACCGACGGCTTTGAGCGCCGACTCGCAGAGACGCTGCCCTTCCTCGACGAACGCGTCCGCGCGGCACACGAGCAGATCGCCCGGCTGGTCGAGGATCGTCTGGCGAACGCCGAACGATCGATTGAGGATCGTCACGGTCCGGTGCGCGATGACTTGCGTCGCTACGCCGACGAACTCGTCAGCAGCTTCGCAGTCAGGCTCGACGGTCTGATGCATGAGCGAAGCGTTGCCACGCCGAACGCATCGGATTGCGATGCACGCCTGACTGCGCTACTCGCAAGCATCGAGCAGCGAGCGACGGTCGTCGACACCACCGTCGCCCGCGCCGAAGAACGCATGCGTCAACTCGATCGCCAGAGCACCGAGGCCGCCGATGCGTTGTTAGGCACTGTCGGTACCGCAGCGACATTGAAGGACCTCGTCGCCGACGAGGCCCGCGAATGCAAGCGCCTTGCCGACGAGGCTGGCACCACGACACGCGAACTTCAGCGCGAGCTCTCCACGATAGTTGAGCGCTGCATGACCTCGCGAGCAACGTTGACGCACGATCTTGCGAAGTTCGTTGACGCAGCGCGAAGTGCCGACCAGCGCACTGCATCGGTCAAAGCGCTGCAATCCGAGCTTGAAGCACTGATCACCCGTCTCGCGCCCTGGGAGTCGCTAGTGCGCGGCAACGGCCAACCAATCCAGCACGTCGTAGAAACTGTTTCATCGAGCGTGCGACAGTCGATCGGCGACGAGCTGAAGAGCTTCTCGCATGCACTCCGCTCACTTGCGAATCGCGCCGAGCATGCGTTTGCCACAGGCAGCCTCGACGAGTTTTCCGCGTTGCGTGTTGATGCGACGCCCACCGCCACGACACCTGCGCCAGCGACGCCGCATGAGGTTCCGCGAACCAGCGTCCTGCCGATCGAAACCCGTCGACTGACGGCTGAGATTCTGGCGCTCGATTCCAGCAGTCTGATGAAGCCAAACGCCAACGTGTAAGAAGCTTTCGCAACGTTCATCGAACGCCGGATGGCGAGCTTGCCGCGCGCCACGCCCGCTCGATCTCAGTACTGCTTCCAAACGCCGTCTCGAACAACTCAAGATTACGCCGCGCGTTGAGCGTGCCCGCCTGCTCACGCAGAAGCGTGAGGTAGTGCGCGAACGCGTCGTGTCGCTCCGTCATGAGCCACCGCGTCACCGACCATGCTTGGTCGTAGAAGAGATCGACCCGCGCCGCGTCGCGATCGAGCAGGCGCGGCGACGCGACAAGTGCCGCGAGCGAGTAAGCCTTTCCATCGCGAATCGCGGCAGCGACACGAACGTCGCGCTCGGGCTGCGGCGCAAACGCTTCGCGAGCGTCGCCAGCACACGGTTCGAACGCGATCGCGAGTCCTTCTGAGATCCACAGCGGCGCGTTGGCAGACCGGCGTTGAACTCCGATGCGATGCAGGAGCTGATGCGCCGCTTCGTGCGCGACTGTTGCTTCGCCGGTTGCCGACGCTGACGCAAGCACGCCGAGTTTGCCCCGCGCTCGACGCTCTTGCGCGTCGCTTGCACGAAAATCCGCGCGGAACACGATGCGATCAGCTCCCGGCGCCCAGTAGCCCGACATCCAAGTCGCGTCAATTTTGTCGGTCGACTTCGCGAATCGTTCGAACTGGCTTCGCTGAGAGAATGCGACGCTCAGCAGTTGCTCACGGAGGGGTCGCGCTTCAACGCCAAGATCCTGCGCCAGCCCTTGCACGGCGTCCGCTGTCCGCTCGAGCGTCGCCAGGAGTCGGTCGGCGTCTACGTCTGAGAGATCGCTCACCAAGGAGAAACGGTCGCTGGCTCGAGTCGCAAACTCAGCGCGAACGCCCGCATGCTTCGGCAGGCCAGCAAGCGTGCGTTCGACTCGCTCGATCGCCGCGACCGGAGCTGGAAGCGTGCTCGTACCAACGTCTCGCCCACCCCAAGCCCCAACCGGTAGCCCACCCGGACGCCCTCCCAGAAGGAAGAGCGCGGCGACGGCGATGGACGACAGGTTTCCGGCGATCAATCCCGGCACCAGCTTCTCCGACATGCTCAAAGTTCTTCTTCACCCACGGGTCTGAGCCACGCGACTCAGTCACCTCAACGCCAGCCCCATCGAAATAGCCCCATCGAACCAGCCCCATCGAAGCAGTCGCTCCGCGGCTTTACGCGGACTTGCTCGCGCGATCCGCACGAGTCTCACATCTTGCCCGATTGTCCTGAATGGTGCCCGCCCGCACAACCGATTTTCTGCAAGATGCCCTCGCACCGGTTCG
The DNA here is from genome assembly GCA_034440475.1 of Phycisphaerae bacterium. Classification (GTDB taxonomy): domain Bacteria; phylum Planctomycetota; class Phycisphaerae; order Phycisphaerales; family SM1A02; genus JAEUIT01. The sequence continues at coordinate 3,352 of JAWXCC010000187.1, forward strand.
ATTGCAGCGTCCTCATACTCACCTCAGCGTCGCTTGGGCTCTGCGCAGCGAGTTTGGCAAGTCCGACAACCCCTCCGGGAAAGTTCGGATTGGCGTTCTGGCAACCGATGCCCGGCCCGATGCCATTGCCGGTTTTCGACGCCGCGGCAGCCGCGATTGGTGACGAAATCGTGTTGATCGGAGGTGTCACGCAGACGCTCGAAGCGACGCCCGCGATCCAGAGGCGCCATCCAATACATGGCTGGTTGCCGATTGGATCAAATCTTCTGGAAACGCGAGCTCGACCATCGCTCACGCCTCTTCCTCACGGCCGCTGGCTCGTCCTCGGTGGGTGGTCGGGAACGTGGGGTGCAGATGCAACGCCGCGCGATGATGGAGAAACACTCGATCCACTCATCGCTGGATCGTCGATCGCGATCACGCCGTGGGGCGAATCGCTGGAAGGTCACACCGCGACGCCGCTGCCCGACGGTCGCGTCGCTGTTGTCTGTGGCTGCACGCTCCGCATCTTCGACCCGGTACGGCGCGACTGGACGCTCGAGATCGAACTCGCGCGCGAACGTCATCAACATGCGGTGGCTCTGACTGGCTGGATGCTCGTGCTCGCCGGCGGCGACGAAGAAGGGTCGATCGAATCGATCTTGCTTTCGTCGCATCGTCCGCACGCAGAACTCTGGGACGAACGACTTCCTGCGCCGCTCCGATCGTCGAGTGCTATAGCGCTCGATGAGCGCTTCGCATTCGTCGTCGGTGGCATCGATCAGCGCGAGGGGCGAACGACTGACGCGACTTGGGTGCTCGACACCGCACGACGGCAGATCCGCGCGCTACCAGCACTTGAACTGGCACGTGGGGCATGCGATGTCACTCTGCTCGCGCATCCGCGCGGTGTCCTTGCCGTCGGCGGCGAGTGGCGCGATGGCGCTGCTCGCGGCAGCGCTGACGTCGCGATGCTGCTGCGTCCGCTCGCCCACGACGGAAAGAGACAATGGTCACTGCCCGCTAACGCGGCACCGCGTCACTTCGCGCGGCGCGTTGTTGTCTGTCGCGCCGACGGTTCGATCGAAGTGCTCGGTGGTTATCGATTCATCGCGCCTTACGACGTGGCACCGAATCAACAAGCTGGCGTCGTCGTCGACGATTCCGGACAGCGCCTCATCGTCGATGCAGACGGTGTCGCCGACTAACACAAACGGCAGAACCGACACAACTCATCCGCTGCACCGCCCTCTCGCGCAGAATCTGCGTCGTGGCGCTGTCCCCGGCCGTTCCCGAATCGGACGGTTGGGCCATGAGCAACGCACTTCCCCATTGGCCGAGTGATGCCGCCCCGAGTGTTAGCACTTGGTCCGACTCCATCGATCTCGTCGAAGCGTTCACCGAGATCCAACAGGTCGCAAAAACCGAGGCACTCGGCGCCGCAATCACGCTGCGCCCGGTGGGTCCGGCGCTTGGAACCCGGGAGGTGCAGGTCGTCCTCGATGCTGCTATCGCTCAGCTTCGTAACCCACCGCGGGAGGTTCGGTACTTCGTCTTTGACCTGAGCGACGTCCGGTCGATGACTGCGTACGGACTCGGACTCTGTAGCGACTTGGCGAAGCGCGCGAGTGCAGCCGGACTTCAGCCGATCCTGTTCGGTGCGAGTCGCGAGACGCTCGATGCGCTCCGCATGTTCAAGACCGAGCGGCTTTACAAAGTCATCCGCAGTCGCAACGATCTCGTGGTGCTTACGCAGATCGCGGCGCCACCGCCCAGTTAGCGTGCAGCGGACGCGCGGGGGAGCGCATGCGACCGCGGCCAGCGGCGGCAAGGAAGGACGAGCAGGGCGATTGCTGGCAAGGACACGTGCCGGGGTCGACGCGATGGTGTAGCCGCAGTAGAAGGTAAGGGACACGGTAGTGCGAGACTGCCGCTCTCGCGGCCGGGCGTCTGGTCGCTCGCTCCACGTAGGTCAGACTCGGATCCCTCCAGCAGAATGGCCACGCACTTGGTCGAGGTCGTGGATTCGCGCGTCACCACGATGTCGAGAAATCCGTCGCTGTTCAGATCGGCGAGCACGGGCTGATGCGTGAAACCGCCCACGCCGTAGCTCGTCGCGGTGAATGACCCCCTCCCGCCCTTGCGCCGGACGAGCACCAAGGGTTCGTCAGTCCCGGCCACGAGGTCGGCCGACGTAATCCACCAATTCAATAGCTGATCCACCAGTCGTGGGGCGAACAGGCTATAGACGCCTTGTCCTCGCACCATCGATATTTTCGCCGTGCCGGGGAGGGGCGCAACACGGCAAGGTCGAGCACTCCGTCGCCATCGAAATCGCCATAACGAGATACCTGAGATGTGATCGATTGGCGCATAGAAAGCGAAGCCGCCGAGGCCTCGGAACACGCGCACGTATCGGTTCGTCTGCGGCTTCAGGACTGACACATCCAGATCGCCGTCGTTGTCACGTCCGCAATGCGCGCGTCGC
>JAWXCC010000188.1:0-5117 GCA_034440475.1 Phycisphaerae bacterium
AAAGCTGCGGAGGCGGTCGGAAGAGATCACGCAGTGAGTGTGATCACTATCGCCGCACGGGCCAGCACACGCGTCGACGAATCTGGTCGAGCGCTTACGTCAATGCCACCGACTTGGGCATTTTGCTTGGCGAATTTGGATAAGAGAATTAATCATGAACTGATGACGCTCGTTCCTAATCGAGCGTGTCGGCGCGTCGAATGTCATCGAGCGCGTGATTGTCTTAAAGTCGCCGAAGCAAATCTTGACAATCACGCGCTCGGCCTTCACGTGCTTCGGGCGCAGACTCGCTACGACCTCCTCCGCTTGGTCGAGGAGATACGCCTCGACTTGGGCGATCGCGCGCAGGTTCTCGCCGAACGTCTGCTCGTGACCGACGCTTGCCGACGTGCGCTCGGTCGCAACCGGTCGGTCGTCGGTGCCGAGCGCCAGTTGCTTCCAATGCGCGCTGCGCTCGCGACACCGCTTCGAGCGCGTCGTCGGTGGCACGCTGCACGTTTCCGAAGGTGCAGAAGCCAAAATGTCTCGGCCGCCACCGAGCCGAGACCCACATACGCTCGATGGGCAAGTGCGCCAGCCGTACGACGAGTTCGTTCGTCGCGATCACTATGTCCAGAGTGGGTCCCACACGTTCGCTTGGGCTCCATGGACCATGCACTCGAATGGGTGCGGCGACTGCGGCTTGCTCATGAAACTGCAAACTCTCTTCTGACGCTGCAGACAATGTGTGTCCATGATTCGCCTCAATCAGAAAGCGAACTCGCGATCAGACTCCGGTCCGCCCCGCCAATGCCCCCACAGCAACGATCAATTCATGAGGGTCAACGGGTTTGGATAGGTGGCTTTGGAATCCAGCCAACATGACGCGCTGGCGGTCTTCCGCACTTGTGAATGCGGTCAATGCCACGGCGGGAAGGTCGCGGGCGTTGATCCCGTCGGCGCGAAGGCGTCGCACGAGTGAGTACCCATCTTCGTCGGGCATGCCCAAGTCGCTGACAAGCACGTCAAGGGGAAGGAACGGGATCGACGCGCCGGAAAGCTCAGGGCTCGCCAACTTGTATGCCTCTGCCGCCGAGCTCGCGGTCACAACCGTCGCTCCAGCCAGCTCCAAGGCCAGGCGCGTGACGGTCCGGGAGTCCAATTCATCATCGACTACGAGGATCCGCAGATCGTCGAGCCTAACTCTGTGTTGCAGATCTGGTGGCGCGGCGCCGTCGCCACGCGCGAAGACATACGTATCCGCAGGCGGATGCAAAGGCAAGTCCATCGTGAACGTCGCGCCGTGTCCATGTCCCTCGCTCGCGGCTGTCACTGTTCCCCCATGCAACTCGGTGATGTGGCGAACGATGGTCAGCCCCAATCCCAGCCCACCGCAGCCTCGCGTGCTTCCTTCCTCGGCTTGTTTGTAGCGATCGAATACGAAAGGAAGGAACTCGGATCCAATCCCCTTGCCCGTGTCGCTCACGATGATGCGCCCGCGATCGCCGTGGCGTTCAAGTCGCGTTGTCACTGCACCGCCGCTAGGCGTGAATTTGATCGCATTATTGAGAAGATTCAGGATCGCTTGGTTGAGCCGGGCGGCGTCAGCCAACAGCGTGAGTGGACCAATGCCGACCGTGTTCTTGGTTTGGAGGTTCAACGCAACACCCTTGGCCTCAGCCGCAGGGCGAACCGTCTCGAGTGCCGCAGCCATCAAAGCTGTTAGTTCGCAGTGACCGCGGTCGAGCTCGAACTTGCCCGAACTGACTCGTGCCACATCCAGCACGTCCTCGATCAGCTTCCCCTGGGCTCGCACATTGCGCTCGATGACGGTGAGGCCGTGATCCAAGATGGCGTCGATGGCGCCACTGTCGCTCACCCCTTCGGTCCGTGAGCGCAGCATCACAGCCCAACCCAAGACGGCGTTGAGCGGAGTGCGAAGCTCGTGAGCAAGCGTTGCTAGGAAGACGTCCTTGCTTCGGTTGGCGTCCTGGGCTTCCTGACGAGCCTCGCGCTCGAGTACGACGCTGTCGCGCAGCGCGTCCTGAGCGAGCTGGCGTTCCCGAGACTCGGTGTCTCGAGAAATGATGAGGGCTGCTGCATGCGCCACCGCCGCGGCGAGCTCTAGGTCGCGCGGATTCGCGTCGCGCGGTTCCTTGAAGCACATCGTGAACGTGCCGACGACCTTGCCCGCGAGCGTTTGAATCGGGAAGGTCCAGCAGGCGCGAATGCTGTGCTCCTCCGCCAGCTGTAGAAACGGCTCCCACAACGGGTCCAAAGTGATGTCGCTAACGATCAGCGCACGGCCCGTGTACACCGCCACTCCGCACAACGGAGAGTTGGGAGCAATCTGAAACCCAGCGACGGCGCGGCCGTAAGCCTCGGGCATGGACCCCGCGCCGACGATGGGATGCAGACAAGTGCCGCTGGCATCCAGTGTGAAGAACGCCGCTCTGAACCCATCGCTCTCGCCACCTTCCTGTTCCATCGCGGTGCGAACTAACATGTGGAGCGACGATGCAATCGAAGCGCCGTTGACGGCCGCCTCGAAAGCTTCTTTCTGTCCGGTGAGCCGGGCTTCGCTCGCCCACAGCGCATCCTGCGCCCGGCGCAGGTCATCAATGTCGGTGTTGGAACCGACCCACCGCGTGATGGCGCATCGCCCCTCCGCCCCGCCCGTGAGGTCGCGCACGCAACGTGCCCGGCTGAGGTGCCAGCGGTAAACGCCATCGTGGCGGCGGAAGCGGTGCTCATGCTCGAAGGGCTCGCCGGTGGAGATCGTTTCCTTCCAATGCCGGACGGTCTCGCTCACATCGTCGGGATGGATGAACTGTTGCCAGCCCCAATCTTGGATTTGTTCAAACGCAAGGCCGGTGTACTCCATCCACGCCGGATTGAAGTAGCGCACCGCTCCACTGGGGTCGGTCGTGAAAATCTTCTGCGGAACGGCGTCGAGAGTCAACCGCAGCCACCCTTCGCTCTCCTTCAACTCGGCGCCGAGCCGCTGAGCGTCGTCCATCAGTTCATGCTGCCGGACGCCTGACACGAGCAGCGCCTCGTTGATCGCCGCCGCTTCCGTGCGGAAGCGCGCGATCTCGGTCGTATCCGTCACTTGGATCATGACTCCCACGGGCTTCTGATCCGCGCCAAGAACTGCCCACGCCAGATAGGACCGGTGCATCGGCGCCTTCCCCGCCAAAACGCCTCCGGTCCACACGTCCGGGCCATGTTCTTGTTCAACTAACGCTTCGGAGGAGCCAGTGGCGAAGACGCGGCCAAGCATTGCGGCGCAATGGTTGGCCAGCCCCTCGGGGACAGCTTCCTCAAAGCGGCGTCCTATCAACTGCTGAGCCGCCTTTCCGACAAGCTGGCGGAAGGCCGGGTTGACGTAGAGCACGAGATGAGTCAGACCCTCGACCACCGCCATTGGCTGCGGAGATCGCTCGGCCAAATAGCCGCATAGTTGAGGAAAGGCTAGCGGGTCTTCGCGGGCGGAGGGGGGGCTGTATTGTGGCGCGTCTGCCATGCGTGATCCGTCAGCGCGGCCCTACCGAGCCTTGGTCATGTCGTCCATAGTGTTGGCGATGCTCTCTAGCCCTCGGTCCCAAGGTCCGGGGTTGCCGGTGGTCAGGCCGCGGTAGCCCCGCAGACGATCGCCGATCTTGAAGCCTTTGTTCGTGATCTCGTACTCGCGCATGTCGGTGCTGTGCTTGCCACCGCGCATCTTGACCACCATCAACATTCGGCGCAACTGACCATCTAACGAAACGTAACGCAGCCGGATAATGTCGTCGGCGAGGAACGAGATAGTAAAGTTGGAGAGGCCCAATGAAGTGAAGTCCTCTTCAACTTCGACGGTCGAGATGATCGTGACGCCAAGTCGCGTGAGTGCCACGATCATGCGATAGAGACTCTCGCGGAAGTCGGTGCGGAAGGCGGGCGCGAGGGCCATCTCGAATCCCGCGAGTGAGTCGATCACGAGCCGCTTTGCGCCGGTGCGCTCCACCGCAGCGACGATCTCGTGGACCGTCTCATCCACTGAAAGGTCGAGCGGGCGAAGGTAGATGACTTCAAGAGCGCCCCTCTTTCTGCCAGCCGCGAGGTTGAGGCCCAGCTTGCCGGCGCGGGCCACGTACTCGTCGGGGCGTTCTTCGAAGACGGCGGCGACTCCTGCCTCGTCAATTCGAAGGCCCTCGGCCAAGAAGTGCGCGGCGAGGATGGACTTGCCACCACCCGAGGGACCGGAGATCAGCAGGCTGTTTCCAGATGGAATGCCTCCCGACAGCATCTCGTCGAGTTCGACGACGCCAGTGGAGAGGCGGCGTTTGCCTTTCTTCGTGTCGACGGTGCCGGTCAGTCCGTAGGTGCGGGGGAAAACTTGCACGCCGTCGGAGGTGATGCGAAATGTGTGCAGGCCGGGGACCGATTCCTGGCCGCGGAGTTTTATGACTTGCATCTTGCGCACGATCGAGTTGCGCTCTACAGATTGGTAAAGCCAAAATAATCCGTCGGCGACGGTGAAGACCGGGTTGTCGCGGATCTCGGCCTCCATGTACTCGCCGATGAGAAAGGTAGTCGCCTGCCAACTGGTGAGGTGGAGCGCGAGGCGCTGCACGAACCCCTGCAACTCGACTTCGCCACCGCCAGTCGCGCTCGTGGCCTTGCGTACTGCGGTACGGAATGAATCCACTACCACGACGCTGGGGCTGATTGCCTCGACCTGCCGCACGATCTCCGCCAGCACTTCATCTAGATTCTTTTCCAGAACCAAGTCGCTCAGATTCACGAACCGTATGGCCTTTTTCATCTTCGATTGGTCGAAGAACGAGAACTGCTGCTGGTAACGCAGCATCTTGATCGCGGGCTCACCTAACACCGTGAAGTAGATCGCCGGCTTCTTCGCGGTTGCGTTGGCGAACATAATCTGGTGGGCCAAGGTGGTTTTGCCACACCCCGGCGACCCCGCGATGATGTTGAAGGAGAACTCAGGCAGCCCGCCGCCCAAGACCTCGTCCAAGCCTGGCACTCCGGTCTTGAGCTGGTGGATTGCAACTTTTTCCTGCCCGTTCATGCTGATTCCTCTGCCTTGGAACTGAGTGCTCCAGTGGGCACGTCGGGCCAAGCGCTGCTAAGGAGTC
>JAWXCC010000189.1:0-18541 GCA_034440475.1 Phycisphaerae bacterium
CCCATGCCACCCATGCCGCCCATGCCAGGCATCCCGCCGCCCATACCACCCATGCCACCGCCGTGGCCGTGGCCGTGATCGTGGCCCTTGTCGTCCTTCGACTTCGGCGCTTCCGTGATGGTGCAGTCGGTTGTTAGGAGCAGAGCGGCGACGCTCGCTGCGTTCTGCAGCGCGGTGCGATCGACCTTTGCGGGCGTAATGACACCCTGCTTCATCAGATCGCCGTACTCGAGGGTGAGGGCGTTGAAGCCCTCGTTGTCCTTCATCTCGCGCACTTTCGCGACAACGACGGTGCCTTTTTCACCAGCGTTGTCGGCGATGGTGCGAAGGGGAAGCTGAAGCGCTTCCTCGACGACGTCGACGCCGTGCTTCTCTTCACCGTGGCAACTCTTCTTCACTTTCTCAAGCGAAGCGAGTGCACGGATGTAGCTCACGCCACCGCCTGCGACGACGCCTTCAGCGACCGCTGCACGGGTCGCGTGCAGAGCATCTTCGATGCGCGACTTCTTCTCCTTGAGTTCTGCTTCGGACGCAGCACCGACGTTGATCTGAGCAACGCCACCTGCGAGCTTCGCGAGACGCTCCTGCAGCTTCTCGCGGTCGTACTCGGAGTCGGTGCGATCGATCTCGGCGCGGATTTGGTCGACGCGTCCCTTGATCGAACTCGATGAGCCAGCGCCCTCGATGATCGTGCACAGGTCGGCGGTAATCTCAACCTTCTTTGCTTGTCCGAGTTGAGCGATCGTGACCTTGTCGAGTTCGATACCGAGATCTTTCATGATCGCGGTTGCGCCGGTGAGGGTCGCGATGTCGTCGAGCATGGCCTTGCGACGATCGCCATAGCCTGGCGCCTTCACCGCGCACACGTTGAGCACGCCGCGCAGTTTGTTGATGACGAGTGTCGAGAGCGCTTCGCCCGAGATGTCCTCGGCGATGATGAGAAGCGGCTTCTTCGTGTCCATCACCTTCTCAAGGAAGGGGACGAGCTTTGTGATCGAGTCGATCTTGTCTTCGTGAATGAGGACTAGACACTTCGAGAACTCGACAGTCATGTCGTCGGCGTTCGTAACGAAGTTCGACGACAAGTAGCCTCGGTCGAACTGCATGCCCTCAACGACGTCGACGGTCGTCTCGAGTCCCTTTCCCTCTTCGACCGTGATGACGCCGTCCTTGCCCACTTGCGCGAATGCGTCGGCCATGATCTTTCCGACGGACAGATCGTTGTTTGCCGCGATGCTCGCAACAGAGGCGATGCCGCCGGGCACGTTCGCCACCGGCCTCGCCGTCGAGCCGATATGTGCGACGACCGCTTCAACAGCCTTCTTCATGCCGCGAACCAGCGCGTTGGGCTCGACACCCGACGCCAGCCGCTTCGCACCGGCCTTGAAGAGGGCTTCAGCCAGAACTGTCGCGGTGGTCGTGCCGTCACCAGCGTCGTCTGAGGTCTTGCTGGCGGCTTCCTTCACGAGCTTCGCGCCCATGTTTTCAACCCTGTTCCTCAGCTCGATCTCTTCAGCAACGGAAACGCCGTCCTTCGTGACAGTGGGTCCACCCCAGCTCTTGTCGAGGACGGCGTTTCGGCCGCGGGGACCGAGGGTGCTTTTGACGGCGGCTGCGAGCTTCTCGACGCCGCTCAGCAGTTGCTTGCGGGCATCAGTGTCGAAGGCGAGTTCCTTGACGGCCATAGTGATCAGATCTCCAAGCGGCTGGTGAACCGGTTGAGGTGAGGACTGCGAGAAGGGACGGCTTGAGACGGCAATCGGGTTGGATTCCGCCCCCCGACAGGTGGTGCCGAGTCAACGGGCCGCCGCAGGGGAGTTGGCCGCATAGCGACGCGCGTGCCAGTTCCCAGCGCGGTGTTTGCGGGGCCGAAGACGCATCTATGCCAGTCAATCGCCCCGGTATCAACGAGGATCTCGGCTCAGCCTGCTGACAGACGGCGGGTGATCAAATCGATCCCTGCCAAGCTGGCAGGAGCTGAGCAGCGATCATTTCACCGGCTCGGGCACCGGCGTCGGCCCGGCGGCCGCGGCTGCCGGTTCGCGATCGATGACGCGCTCGAGAAGCGGCTGCCACCACGCGAGGGCTCGCCACACCCAGAACGCGTTTCCCAAGAGGTAGAAGAATCCGATGATTGTCATCGCGAGGCACGCCGCCGACACGAGGCGAAGCGCGGTGGTGGCGTCGTATCCAACCCACGGTTCGAGCAGTTCGGCAGCGAGGTAGGTTGCGACGCCGAGGAGGATCGCGGATTCAAGCGGGCCGATTCGCTGGCGACCTGCGGGGCTGGCGCGGTAGTTCCGGCTCCAGCGCCCAAGGTCCGCGAGAAGCGGAGACAACGCGAGGAGCGTCACGGCCGCGGGTGGCCCGGCTGGGGCGAGCCCGAAGTTTGATGCTCCCGCAAACGAGGCGGCCAACCACCCTGCGATGCCCGCGAGGAGCCCAACGCGAACGAGCGCGCGGGGCTTGATGGCAATGATGAGGACCGCTGCGCTCACGAGTGCGAGCGCGAGCGCGAGCGGGGGAAGCGCGACGAGACGGACGACGAGCGTGCTTGGGAGAAACTCCGAGAGGCGAGTGTGCCACGACCCGGGTGGGAGCGTCGTGATCAGCACTGACGCATGAGACACGACCTCGGTGACCACGGCGGTCGTCAGTGCCAGCATGAGTACGAGAAGGCTCCACGCTGCGGTTTTTGGCCGGCGAAGTGGCAGGAGCGCAGCAATCTCGGGGTCGATTCGTGCGGCGATGGAATCGAGCAGTTCGAGCCCGCACTCTGGACAGAGACCGTCGGCGTGAAGACCGCGCAGGTCGTACTTGCAGCGCAAGCACGGCAGAGTGTCAGCCACGCGAAGAGTGTGAAAATCAGCCACAAGGAGACGCTGTGCGAGGGTCTGGCAGCGCGATGGACGGACGCAACGGGAGCGGCGTCGGGAGGGAACGAGCCGCAGGACACCCACTGCTATACTCCGCCCCCCTCGTTTGCTCAAGCGGGAAGTTGTCGCCCGCAGCGGAACGCGCGGCTTTCGTTGTCCTCGCCGAGATGGTTTCCTAGGCGACGACCTCCGGTCTTGTGTGCCTATCGGCCTATGCGCGAGGCGATCGAACAACTCCGACGGAACATTATGTCCGTCTACATGGGCAACGCGCAGGCGGTCGACAGGCTCATCGTCTGTCTTCTCAGCCGGGGTCATTTGCTCATTGAGGACGTGCCCGGCGTCGGAAAGACCGTTCTGGCGAACGCGCTGGCGAAGAGCTTGCGCTGCTCGTTCTCCCGTATTCAGTGCACACCTGACCTCTTGCCCTCGGACGTGACGGGCGTGAGCGTCTTCCTGCGCGAGGGGAACGACGGTGCGGGCAAGTTTGAGTTCCGCCGCGGTCCGATCTTCGCCAACGTCGTCCTAGCCGATGAGATCAACCGAACGACGCCTCGCACCCAGTCGTCGATGCTCGAAGCGATGAGCGAGGGAACCGTTTCCGCCGAAGGTCAAGTACTGGCGCTGCCGCAGCCGTTCATGGTGGTGGCAACACAGAACCCGTATGAGTTCGAGGGCACGTACTTCCTGCCCGAAAATCAGCTCGACCGGTTTCTTATGCGTATTTCGCTGGGCTATCCGTCACCCGACGATGAGTCGCGAATCCTCCAACGACAGCCAGCGCGTACGACGCTGAAGGATCTTCAGCCCGTGCTCAGCGCCAGCGACGTGGTGGCAATGCAGGAGAACGTCGATCGCGTTCGAATGGAAGCCTCGCTCCGCGATTACGTCATTGCGATTGCCGCAGCGACGCGCGAGCACGAGGACTTGCAGGTCGGCGTGAGCCCGCGTGGATCGCTGGCGCTCGCACAGGCCGCGCGCGCCACGGCGATCCTCGCCAATCGCGACTACTGCGTGCCCGAGGATGTTGTGCAAAACGTCCTACCGATATGCTCGCACCGCGTGATTAGTAAGTCGTACATGCACACTGGCGACACGCAGACGACGCGACGTGTGATGCAGCGAGTGCTCGAGACCGTTCCCAGCCCAGCGTGAACCAGCCCAGCGTGAACCAGCGCAGGAGCTTTTCGAGAACCATGCGCCGAGCGGTCGTTCTTCTTTCGGGTGGTATGGACTCTGCGGTGTCACTCGCCGAGGCTCACGCTGCGGGCTTTGAATCGCACGCGCTGAGCTTCGACTACGGTCAGCGGCATCGTGCGGAACTCGATGCGGCCGCACTCGTCGCGCGTTCACTCGGTGCGGCGCAGCACGTGACTGTCAACCTCGATCTTCGCGCGTTTGGTGGAAGCGCGTTGACCGCGAATATCGACGTCCCCAAGGATCGCATTGGGGATCGGATTGGGGATCGCATTGGCACCGATCGCACCGCGCAAGAGATTCCTATTACCTATGTGCCGGCTCGAAACACGATGTTTCTAGCGGTAGCGCTCGGGTATGCCGAGACGGTCAACGCGCACGACATTTTTATTGGCGTGAACGCAATCGATTACTCGGGATATCCCGACTGCCGCCCCGAGTTCATCGCGGCGTTCGAGCGGATGGCGAACCTGGGAACGAAGATGGGCGTGGAGGATCGTGACATACGAATTCACACGCCGCTCGCGCTGATGTCGAAGCGCGACATCGTGCTTCGTGGTGCGCAGCTTGGTGTCGATTTCGCGATCACGCTCACGTGTTACGACCCGCTGGGCGGGCAACCTGGTCGCGCCGGTCGCGCCACACCATGCGGCCACTGCGATGCGTGCATCTTGAGGGCGCAGGGATTCCGCGAGGCGGGGATTGCTGACCCGGCTCAGCCTCAGTGACGCAACCGCTGCCGCGCTCGGCGATACTTCGGGCTTCGTCTCTCCGAGGGCCCGATCTGTGCTGCACGCGATCCTTCTCGCCTCCTGCGTCGTTCTCTTCGGTCAGCCGCTCCAAGATCCGAAGCCGGTGGCGCCGACGCCGCCCGCTCGGTCGGTCGCGGAAACGCAGGGAGCGCAGGGCTACTACCGCATGCCGACGGTGGATGGCGAAACGGTTGTCTTCGTTGCTGAGGGAGATCTGTGGCGCGTCGACGCAGCGGGCGGTCGAGCGACACGACTGACATCGCATCCGGGCGAGGAGCGGCAGCCGGCGATCTCGCCAGACGGAACGCTCGTCGCGTTTGCTGGTGGCTACGAGGGCGCGCGCGAGGTGTACACGATGCCGCTTGGCGGAGGACTGCCGACGCGGCGCACGTTCGACGCGATGCCACCGTCGTTCGTTGGCTGGACGAAGTCGGGCGATCTTCTCTATGCGAGCGACGCTAGTACCCCGCGTCGTGCCGCGCGACTTTTCCGGCATGACATCAAGACCAACGAGCGGGTGCTCGTTCCCCTAGCACAGTGTGCTGACGGTGCGTTTGTGAGCGAAAACGACCTTGTTTTCACGCGCCTCAAGTTCCAGGGCAGCCACACCGATCGCTACCAAGGTGGTACAGCGCAGCAGCTCTGGCGCTTCACCACACCAACGGTCGGCACTCGCGGCGATGAGGCGAAGCCGCTAACGAAAGACTACGACGGCACGAGCAAGGCGCCGATGGTTGATTTCGCTGGTGGACCGGCGAGCAATGAACGCGTCTACTTCATCTCCGACCGTAGTGGCCGCATGAATGTCTGGTCGATGAAGCCCGATGGCAGCGACCTCAAACAGCACACAAAGCACACGGATTTCGACATCGGTGGAGCGTCCATCGACAGGGGCCGGATCGTTTACCAACTCGGTCCAGATCTCTGGTCGCACAACGTCGCGAGCGAAGTCTCGCAGAAGTTAGTGGTCACGCTTGAGTCTGACTTCGATCAAACGCGCGAACAGTGGATCACCGGTGCCGCCAAGGAAGCGAGTTCAGTCGCGATTTCCCCGAAGGGCGACAAGATCGTCGTCACGACGCGTGGCCACCTCTTCGTCGTGCCGGCGAAGCAGGGGCGCACCGTCGAGGTCGATCGCCGCACGGGCATTCGGTATCGCGACGCGCGATTCCTCAACGACGACACGCTCGTCGCCATCTCGGACGAGTTCGGCGAGCTGGAACTCGTCACCATTCCCGCCAACGGCCTCGGTGCGCCGACGCGCCTGACGACGGACGGAACGACGGTGCGCTGGGAGGCGATCGCCTCGCCTGACGGAACCAAGATCGCGCACACCGACAAGCGACTGCGCCTGTGGATATACGACATCGAGAAAAAGTTGAACACGCTCGTGGAAGAGAACACGATCGACGACATCAACGATCTCTCATGGTCGGGCGATTCACGCTGGCTCGCGTACGTATCGCAAGCTGCGAATGCCTACCGGACGATCAAGCTCTGGCCAGCAGACGCGAACGCGACCCCGAACGGACCCGCCACCACGCTCATCGCGACGGGTGATCGCTACGACAGCTATCGACCTCAGTGGAGCCCCGACGGCAAGTGGCTCTGGTTCTTGTCCGATCGAACGTTCCGTTCCGTTGTCGGAAGCCCATGGGGACCGCGTGCACCGGAACCCTACTTGGACAAAACCGGGAAGATCTATGCCCTCGCGCTGAAGGCGGGACAGCGCTGGCCCTTCCAAGCCGACGACGAGGTCGAACTCGCGAAAAAGAAGGCCGAGGCGGACACGAAACCTGCGGAGCCAGTCGCGAAGGACGAAACGAAGAGCGATTCGAAGGTTACTGAAAAGGCTAGTTCCGACGGCAGCAAGAGTGAGAAATTGGAGAAGCCGGCGCGGGTCGAGATCGACGCCGACGGACTAACGACGCGCCTGTTCGAAGCGCCGGTGCCAGCGACGAATCTGAGTGCCTCACCGCTCTTGGTGACAGGTAAAGCGATCTTCTGGATTGCATTGGAGCAAGAGGATCCTTCAGCCAAGGGACCTCCGGGTGGCTCGCTCACCGCACTTACGATTTCCAACGAAAAGCCTGAGCCGAAGGTAGTGATGAGCGGTGTGCGCAGCGCCGCGCTCTCCGGCGACGGCAAGAAGATTCTCGTTCGGAAGGGCGAAGCGTGGTCAATCATCGACGCGCGGCCCGAGCCAGCGAGTAGTGGTGAGAAGGGCAGCGCCGACAAGAATGCGATTGATCTTGGTGGCATCTCGCTGGCCATCACGCCGCGAGCGGAGTGGCACCAAATGGCGATCGACGCGTGGCGCCTGCTGCGCGATTATTTCTACGACCGAAACATGCACGGTGTCGATTGGCGCGCGACGCTTGAGAAATATCTTCCGTGGGTCGACCGCGTGCGCAGTCGCGAAGAGCTGTCGGATGTGCTGCAAGAGTTGACGGGCGAGCTTTCGGCACTGCATCACTTCGTGCGCGGCGATGTGCGGCGAGGTAACGACAAGATCGAGCCCGGATCGCTCGGGGCGGAGCTGGTTCGCGACGAAGCTGCTGGCGGATGGCGCGTCGTATCGATCCCGCTGAACGACCCCGACGAACCGTCTGATCGTCCGCCGCTGGCCGCGCCGGGTGTCGATGTGAAGCTGGGTGACGTGATCGCTTCGATCGATGGTGTGCCGACGCTTTCGGTGCCGCACCCCTCGGCGATCTTGCGCGCGAAGAGCGGCCGTCAGACGTTGCTCAAGGTCCTCCCGAAAGGTGGCGGCGAATCACGTGACGTCATCGTGACGCCCATCGACGCAGCGGCGGACGGCGAGCTGCGCTATCGCGGCTGGGAACTTGAACGGCGCAAACTCGTTGAAGAACTCGGCGCTGGCGATCTCGGCTACGTGCATCTCCGCGCCATGGGCGGCGAGGACTTCTCCGATTTCGCCCGCGACTTCTATCCGGTCTTCAATCGCAAGGGGCTCATCGTCGACGTTCGCAGTAATCGGGGCGGCAACATCGATAGTTGGATCCTGAGTCGCTTGATGCGCAAAGCGTGGATGTATTGGAGCCAGCCAGCGGGTCGCGCGCCGAGTTGGAACATGCAGTACGCGTTCCGAGGTCCGATCGTCGTCTTGTGCGATGAGAACACGGCGTCGGATGGTGAGGCATTCGCAGAAGGCTTCCGCCGCCTTGGGCTCGGAAAGGTGATCGGCACGCGAACGTGGGGCGGGGAGATCTGGCTGAGTTCAAGTAATCGCCTCGCCGATGGCGGTATCGCGAGCGCTGGTGAATACGGAGTGTTCGACGAACGCGGCGCGTGGCTGATTGAGGGCCGGGGTGTCGAACCTGACATGACTGTCGATAATCTTCCGCACGCGAGCTTCCTCGGCGACGACGCGCAGCTTAAGGCTGCGATCGACGAACTCAAGCGCGCGATCAAGGAGAAGCCGGTTGATCTCCCGCCGGTTCCGCCGGCACCGAATAAGAGCGCTCAGAAATAGCTGCGATCGATCTGCGTCATCGCAGCGATTTGACGAGTGACGCGAAGAGCGGGATTCGCCATGCGCCAGCATCGGCTCGTGCATTCGGCGCTCTTGTCGAGAGATCAGGATCCTTCAGCTATCCGCAGATCTTCTCGCCAAACCGGGCATCGATATCGAGTTCGGCTACGTCTCCCTCTCGAATGGCTGGACGCAGAAAGTCGCACCGATTGTCACTTGTCCGCGCGCTTTGTCGCCTTCGTCTTCGTCACCTTTTTCGTCGGCGTCGCGTCGAGCAAGAACTTCAGATCGTCCTTCGTCATGGATCCGAGCGGTCCGGCGTCCTCGGCCACGATCGCGTCGGCAATCGCTCGCTTCTTCTGCTGAAGCGTCAGCACGCGCTCTTCGATCGTGCCAGCGCTGACGAGGCGCATCGCGTGCACCGTGCGCGTTTGACCGATGCGGTGCGCCCGATCAATCGCTTGCGCTTCGACCGCTGGATTCCACCACGGATCGAGCAACACAACCCGTTCGGCCGCTTGCAGATTGAGCCCGACGCCACCCGCCTTGAGACTCAAGAGGAAGACCGAGCAGCCCGCGTCGGTCGCGAACCGCTTCACGCGGTCGGCGCGGTCGCGCGTCTTGCCGTCGAGGTACTCGAACACGATGCCGCGGTCATCGAGTTCCTTCTTCACGAGCGCGAGGAAGCTCGTGAACTGTGAGAACACGAGCGTCTTGCGGCCTTCTTCGGCCGATTCCTCGAGCATAGGCATGAGTGCTTCGAGCTTGCCGCTGCCAGCATGTCCGCGGCGCTTATCGGCGAGCACCGGGTGGCAGGCGATTTGGCGTAGCCGGAGTAGTCCTTCGAGGACTTGCATCTGCGCCTTGCCGAAACCGACCGCGTCGATTGTCCCGAGCAACTCGGCGCGGATGCGGGCGCGCAGCGTTTCGTAATGCTCGCGCTGGTCTTCGGTCATATCGCACAGAATCGTTTGTTCGATGCGCTCGGGGAGATCCTTCGCAACTTCCTGCTTCGTGCGACGCAGCAGGAACGGTCGCACCGATTTGCGAACGAGTTCGAGATCGTCCGCGTCGCCGGTGCCAGCCAATTTCTCGAGTCGCTGTCCAAGTCCCGGATTGAGGAAGCTCATCAGGCTCCACAATTCGCCGAGATGGTTCTCGATCGGTGTGCCCGTCATCGCGAGTCGGTGATTTCCCACGAGGCACTTCGCAGCCTTCGCCGTGCGCGATGTCGCGTTCTTGATCGCCTGCGCCTCGTCGAGAATGACATAGTCGAAGCGACGCTTTGCCAATCGTTCAATGTCGCGCAGCAGTGTTCCGTAAGTCATGATCGCGACATCGCACGACTTAAACGTCGCGTCGGTGAGCGAGCGATTCGATCGCGTGAGATCGACGACGCGGAGTTTCGGCGCGAATCGCGCTGCCTCGTCCTGCCAGTTCCGCACGATCGATCGTGGCACGACAATCAGTGACGGCAGCGGAGCCAGCTTCGACTTCGTCACCTTCTTCTTGGTCTTCTTCTTGCTCGACTTCGCGACGGCCTTCTTCGAAATCGTTTCGTTCTCTTTCGCGATCTCCTTGACCTGATCGCCGCGCCGCTGAGCGAGCATTGCTAACACTTGGACGGTCTTGCCGAGCCCCATTTCGTCGGCGAGGCAACCGCCGAAGCCGAGTTGGCGAAGTCCTTGGAACCACCCGAGTCCGTGACGCTGATAGTCGCGCAAGGTGCCACCGAAGCCAGCGGGGGGGTCGAGCGGCGGGGGCGTCTCGAATGACTGCAAGCGATCACGCAACTCGCGGAACATCAGATTGTCGTTGGGCTGCCCCGCTGCTTCGAGCAGTGAATCGAGGATCAGCACGTCGGACCGATCGAATCGCAACTCGTCTTCGTCGCGACGTGCGAGAAGTTTGGCGAGTTTTCGTAGAACCGCGCGAAGCTTCTCTGGCACGAGTACCGACGTGCCGTCAGAGAGTGGCAGAATCTCGATCGCGTCGGGATTGCGCTTCGCCGCTGCGACAAGCTCGCTCAGCGGGATTGCGCCGTCAGCCGTCTCGAGGGCCCCGTTGAGTTCGAACCAGTCGACGCCGCTCGTGATGTCGAGGTTCCAGGCGCCGCCAGCGCGGGCCTGCTGCTTCGCCATCTCCACGACAAAGCCCGCCGCGGACGCTGACGACAGCAGTTTCGGAAGGTTGGCCCGCGGTGCTCGCCACTGACGGTCGCCGCTGCCTCGCGCTTTCCGGAGAAGTTCGCGGCCAGCTTCCGCGATGTTCCATTCGAGCCTTCGATCGCCGCGGGGAACGCACATCGCTGGCGCGGCGATGTCGTCAACGATGCGGTGTTCGCGTGGGTCGCGATCGACGACGATGTCTTCGTCATCGGGATTCACGTAGCGCGCGAGCGGCATCAGATCGATCGTCGCGCGACGGCCTCCAGTGTCGAGTCTGAGCACGCGAATCGGCGCGGCGTCGAAGTAGGTGATGCCGAACTTCGTGGCGACGTGCAGTTCCGGTCCGTCGACGGTATCGCTCGCACCGTCGCTCCAACTCGACTGACGCAAACCGTCGAGCAGCAGCGGCATCTCTTCAGGCGTATAGCGTTGCGGCCCCTGCACAATCAAGATGTCGCAGCGATCGCCGAATCCGCCACGATGCGTCCAGCCATGGGTGGCCCCCTCGGATGGAGCAAGTCGAGCCTCGGGGGCGCCGCTCTCGATGATCGAGTCGTCGAGCACAAAGAGACTGCCGACGCGCGCGAACGCTGGTTGCAGACAGTCGATTGCCGACTCCCCCGGCGCGACGAGGCGGGCCCAGCGCATCGCGCCGTCGCCATCGGGGCCGAGATGGATTTCTGCGGACCACTGGATGTCGCCCTTCCAGCGAAGCGCCGGACCGATGGAGAGTCGGCCGCGGCGCTGATGCATGCGCCCCGCCTTCGCCGCGAGCGCGAGGATCGCGGCGCCAGCAACGTGATCGACTGCGCCCGAGCGAGTGCGCGTCACGTCGGATTTCTCCATGATCGCGATGATCTCGCGGTCGATCGGATCGAGCTCCATTTGGCGCACCACAAAGAAGGGCTCGAGTCCGAGTGTTGTCGCGCCAGACTGAAGCGTGATGCGGCGATAGCACTCGATGGTGCCGCACGTGCCTCCACCGGTTGCTGGCACGAGCGCGTAGGCGAACGGAGGCGGCGCACCGGGAATCGGGGGAGCGAGCGTTGGCCGCCATGCATCACCCATCACGAACTGCGGTGCCGACCGAACCTCGTTTCGCCCCAATGGCGGTCCATGCTGTTGCCCCGGTTGCTGTGGACGCCCGTGGCCGTGCCGCTGCTGCTGATCGCGACCGTGACTCTGCGGCGGCGATGCACCACCGATCTGGTTCGGCGTCCCGGGAGTCAGCGCGGGACGCAGTCGTTCGACATCGAGGCGGATCGTGCGGCTCGGCCACGTCCATCGTCGTTGACGAAGACCTTCAAGGATAAACGCGACGATGTGCTTGCACGGCGCGACGCGGTCCGCGAAGTAGGGGCATGAACACTGACAGGCGATGCGTCCGTCGTCGCGCACGTCAAGGCTAACCTTGTAGCGATCGGTACCTTCGACCAATCCTTCGACACGAGTGCGCTGCCCGCCGGATTTCGGATCGGGCCAACGATCAGTTCGGTGGATCGTGACGATCTTGTCGACATCGCCACGCATGGCGATCCACACGCCGCGCTGCAACACCTCCGGCCGCACTTGCGATGCAAGCGCGGCCATGACCGGCGATGAACTCGTGGCTCCCACCTCCGACGACATAGTTGCGATGCTACCGCGAGTTCGCCGGTTCCCGCGAGTCGGGAATGGCATTCTTTCCGACGAAACGTCCCGCATGGGTCAGTCGGCCGTCAACCGCACGAAACCCGCGTCGATGAATTGCCCGCCGCGGGTTTGCTGGCAACGCACGGCGAGTACGTGCTCGCCGGGTGTCAGTAACGCGATCGCTTCAGGGCTGAGTTGTACGCGGCCGTAGGTGGATGAATAGCCAGGTAGCGTCGCGATTTTCGTGCCGTCGACCCACACCTCTGCGTCTTCGTCGTGGTGGATGAAGAGATGAGTCGGGCGGTCGGCCTCGGAGAGGGTGAACCGGCGGCGAATCGCGATTGTCGAACTCTTCCACTCGGTGCCGACGACGGCACCCGGAGTCTGTTCTGTCCCGAATCCGCCGGGGCTCTCCCGCCATGACGAATCATCGAAATCGCGGGCGGTCCAACCCTCTGGCGCGGCGCCCTCAAGGGAGCGCCACAGGGGACGCTTCGAGGCGTCTTGCTCGTCGAGGCCTGACGGCACGATCGTCGTTTGGGAGCCCCGGTCAACGAGGCTATTCGCAAGATCGATTGCCCGACGATTGATCGCGCCGATTCTCGCAGAGTTGATCTTGATGACATCGCGGTCGTAGGTCATCAGTCCGTTGATCTCCACTTCCACGTCTGTGGTTTGCGTGTAGATCGCGCCGGAAATCCCGTCGATGGCCTGTTCGGCGAGTTCCGAAACGAGCCGCGCGTAGCTCTCTTCCAGCGCGCCGGGACGATCAAACTTTTGATAGCCCCACCCCGCATCGCTCCACACATGCCCAGGTACCGCGAGCGCGAGTCCACCAAACTCACCGAAGACGTTCGCTCGCTTCGCATCGCCGGGTGGTGCCTTGCCAGCAACGCTTGACGCGTAGTCGTGGATGTCAAAGATGTCGCCGGTGCCGCGATCGATCCATCCGCTCGCGGCGTTGACGAGGCGCGTCGGATCTCGCTCGCGGATGAGCTTGACGATTCGGTACGTATCGAACTGCCCCCAACCTTCGTTGAACGGCACCCACATGATGATCGATGGAAAGAACGATCGCTGCTCAATCATCGCGAGGAGTTCGCTCTCGTAGACGCGAGCTGACTCCTCGCCGCGGGTGGCATCGGCGTCGGCGGGTCCTATGTATGGACCGCTCGACGGCATGTCCTGCCAAACGAGGAGCCCAATGCGGTCGCACGCGGCATACCACGTTGCTGGCTCAATCTTGACGTGCTTCCGGACGGTGTTGAAGCCGAGCGCTTTCGTGACCTCGAGGTCGTAGGTCATCGCATCGATCGTCGGCGCGGTGTAGAGGCCATCGGGCCACCAACCTTGATCGAGGAGTCCGAGCATGAAGTAGGGCTTGCCGTTCAGAAGGACGCGCGGGAAGCCGAGTCGATCGCGCTTCACTTCAATGGTTCGGAAGGCGACGTAGCTCTTCGCGATGTCGGCACCATAGCGCAAATCGACGCGATAGAGACGAGGCGTTTCCGGAGACCATGATTGAACGTTCGGAACGTCTAGGACAGTGGTTTTGTTGACCGGCACAAATGCCTGGATGACCGGAGGGCCGTCTGGATTTTCGGGCCATCGCACCGAGACTTCGACGGCCGCGCCCTCGGCGACGGCACCGCGCACCGTTGGCGTGATTGCCAGCGTGCTGTGCACGAGATCGGGAGCGAACGTGACGTTGTCGATCGATCGCTCGGGCACCCACTCGATCCATACCGTCTGCCAGATGCCAGTGACCGAGGTGTACCAAATGCCCTCGGGGCTTCGGACCTGCTTGCCTCGTGGCGGCTCATATCCGCCGCTCTGATCGGCCGGTGCGTCGCAGGGATCCCAAGCCTGGACTATCAACTCGTTGTCGCCAGCCTTTACTCGATCGGTAATGTCGAACGAGAAGGACGAGTAACCACCCGTGTGATCGCCGACGACAGCGCTGTTCAGAAAGACCTTGGTTCCCCAGTCGACTGCCTCGAAGTGCAGTAGCACGCGTCGCCCCTCGGGCGTTGGCGGCAGCGTTACGGTCCGGCGATAGAAGAGTCGCGAGTCTTTGTCGATCGAGCGCGTCACGCCCGACAATTGACTCTCGAGTGGGAAGGGCACCACGATCTGGCCGTCAGGTGCGGCCGGGAAGTCGAGTCCTGCGTCCATCGGCTTGATTGCGTAGTCCCAGATTCCGTTGAGGCTCATCCAGCGATCGCGCACGAGCTGTGGACGCGGGTACTCGTCGTGCGGGTGCTCGCGGGAGACGAGCGCCGCCCAGCGAGTTTTCAGCGCGGGGGTCGCTGGAGGTCCGAGTGTTGTGCCGAGCGCCGCAGCGATCATCAAGGCGAGCATGCGAGCACGGTAACGCAGCGCGCGGCGGTTCGCGCGAAGCGCGGTCATTCGATTTGGTGGATCGCCAAGGCTCCCCGTGAGCGAGTCAGATATCCAAGTTCTTCACTTCGATCGCATGTTTCTCAATATATGCGCGGCGCTGCTCGACGTTTTCGCCCATCAGAATCGTGAACAGCGCGTCGGCTTCGCTGGCGGAGTCCCACGAGACGCGGAGAAGCGTCCGGTGCTCTGGATTCATCGTGGTCTCCCAGAGTTGCTTCGCCTCCATCTCGCCCAGTCCCTTAAATCGTTTGACTTCGATGCCGCGCCGACCGACCTCGTGAAGCGTCTTGATGATTGAAGGAACATTCGCGGCCTCGACCATCTCGGTTCGAGCGCCATCGCCCCGCGCTTCTCCATCTGTCGGGGGCTTTGCGGCCTCCGCTGTTTCAACTTCGCTCATGTCGCCCGCGTCATCGGCTTCGTCTGTCGTCTTCGGCTTGGCCTTGGCCGCGCCGTCGACGATCCAGCCGTATCGCGTCGGCAATCGATCGCCGGTGAGTGACTCCTCTTGCACGAGGGCCCAGTCGTCGATGGAAATGCTGCATGCCGCGAGTTCACGGAACAGGCGCTCCAACTCGCGGTTCTCATGCAACTCGCGCAGTGCAGCCGCGCGTCCTCGCGCGGTCGCACCGGCTTCTGCTGCTACGTCATCGAGTGCGAGTTTCTTCTCGCGCACAACGTTGCGGGCGTCTTGTTCGCTCCAGAAAAGCTCGTCGCCTTCCTGCCATGCGAGATGCCACGTTGGTAGCCGCCCGCCGCTCGCGCCCGTACCCGCTGGATCGCGACGGCGCGACTCAAGCAACCGCGTGAACAGAATGCCGCGCCGCTGCGAAACGCCGACCAGTTCTTCCAATCGAGTCAATGTTTGAATCAGGCGCCGAAGTTCTTGTCCCTCGATGACGCGCGTTGGTGCGCCGTCATCGTCGCGCACGGCGAGCTTCGCGTGCTTGAGCGCCATCTCCACTAACGTCTCGCTGAAGACGCGATCGTTGAGGACGTACTGGTGATCTTTGCCGCCTCGTCCGCGCGAGATGAGGTAGAGCGGCGGTTGCGCGATGTAGATCTTGCCGCGACGCACGAGTTCAGACATCTGGCGGAAGAAGAACGTCAACAAGAGGGTGCGGATGTGACTTCCATCGACATCGGCGTCGGTCATGATGACGATGCGGCCGTAGCGGAGTTTCGCGATGTCAAAGTCGTCGCCGATGCCGCACTGGAGCGCTTGAATCAGGGTTCGGATTTCTTCGAATCCGAGCACCTTGTCGAGCCGCGCCTTTTCAACGTTCAGCAACTTGCCGCGCAGCGGAAGAATCGCTTGGTGCACGTGATCGCGTCCGCCCTTGGCGGAACCACCTGCCGAGTCACCCTCGACGAGGAAAATCTCGGTTTTCTCTACGTCGTCAGAAGCACAGTCAGAAAGCTTGTGCGGCATGCCGCCCGAATCAAGCGATCCCTTCCGCTTGATCAACTCGCGTGCTTTGCGCGCCGCTTCGCGGGCCTCAGCTGCCAGCACGGCACGCTCGCAAATCCGCTTTCCTTCCTTGGGGTGCTGCTCAAGCCACGCACCAAACTTCTCACTGACCGCCTGCGAGACGAGCCCCTCGACCTCGGCGTTGAGCAGCTTCTCCTTGGTCTGGTTGTTGAACTGCGGATTTGGAAGTTTGACTGAGATGATCGCAGTCAATCCTTCTCGCAAGTCGTCGCCTGATGGCGTGAGGTCTTTGATCAGGCCGTTCTGCTTCGCGTAGCCGTTGATCGTTCGCGTCAGCGCGGTCTTGAAGCCTTGCAAGTGCGTTCCGCCATCGACATTGAAGATGTTGTTGCCGAACGGAAGCACGTTCTCGTTCATCGCGTCGGTGTACTGCATCGCGACTTCGCAACGAGTGCCGGTCGCGGGATCGTCCGCCACGAACGCGATCACCGGCCCCTCGACGGTTTTCGTCGAGTTCAGATGCACCACGTACGCCGTGAGGCCGTTGGGATCGTGGAACGTCGCCGAGCGCCGGTTGCCATTGGCATCGACGCGCTCGTCGGTGAGACGAATCGTCACGCCCGAATTCAAGTACGCGAGTTCGCGGAGGCGATGCTCCAGCGATTCCCAGCGGAATGCGGTGTCCGGGAAGATCTCGCGGTCGGCAAGGAACGAGATGCGCGTTCCCGTCTTTCGCTCGTCTTCGGTCAGTTCACTCACCACATGAAGTGGTGTCGCCAGCTTGCCGCGCGCGAACGTGATGACGTAGTCCTTGAGATCGCGCCATACTTCGACTTCGGTCCATTCACTCAGAGCATTGACGCACTTCACGCCCACGCCGTGAAGGCCGCCCGACACCTTGTAGGCGTTGTCGCCGAATTTTCCGCCCGCATGGACTTCGGTCAGGATGACCTCGATTGCTGGCCGTCCATTGATCAGTGGATTGGCGTGCTTCATCGGATCGATCGGCATGCCGCGCCCGTCATCGATGACGGTGCATGAACCGTCGACTCCGATGCGCACCGTGACCGTCGTCGCATGACCCGCCATCACTTCATCGATCGAGTTGTCGACGCACTCGTACACCAAGTGGTGGAGCGCGTTGAGTCCGGTGCCTCCGACGTACATGCCCGGGCGCTTTCGAATCGCCTCGAGACCCTCAAGTACTTGAATCGATTCGGACGTGTAGTCGTCCGAGCCAGCCATGCTGTTCCCAACCATGCTGTTCCCAGCGATGCTGTTCCCATTCATACTGCTGGTCATGCCACCGGAGGAACTGCCGCTCGCCGCTGGTAGGTTCGAGGAAGCGTCGTCAGGCGGTACGGAGGAATTCGCCAAGTTGGTCGCCAAGTTGGTCATGGAGTCGTAGGGCCTTGGGATGAGGCACGAGGGTCGCCATGGGGGAGCAGCGACGAGATGCCGAGTGTAACAGTTCGACCCAATTCTTGCCCCGCCGCCTCCGCCGTAAGTATCTGTCAGAAAAAGTCTTGCGCCCGACCATTGAATCCGTCGTCACGATGCTGCGGTTTGCGCAGTGCGCAGGGGTTCGAGTTGTCGATCTGTAGTCAAACTGCACTCGCGCGGCGGTCGCGCGACACTCGCGCTACACTCGCGACCGTTCCCTCGATGCGCCGCAGACCGGTTTCTTCAGGCTCGCATAGGCGATCGTACAGCCAGACGAGTTCGTATGAGTGAGCTGGAAACAACTTCGACGCCGCGGGGTGCGCGGCGCGAGCCACTCGCCGACACGTGTGATCGCCGCGGATTCTTGGCAATCGCGAGCGCCGCCGTACTCGCTGGCTGCGCGAGTTCGCCAACGCGCACGTCGTCGCTGCCGGATGCGGACTGGAGCGGAACGAAGAGCGGAACGTTAGGCGGTCCTCCACCGATTCCGCCAGCGGCGCCAATCGCGCGGCCGACACCGACTGCGCTCGACGGTGCGACATTTCCCGGCGTGAAGACGCGCGGGGCATGGGCCCAAGGCTCACCAGAGTTCAGCCTCTTGAACCCGATGCTCCCTGTGCGCTACGTCACCATCCATCATGATGGGCTTGACCGCCTGTGCGAGGGAACAGCGTGCGATGAGATGGCGTGCCGAATTGAGCTGTATCGCGTCGGCCACCGAGCCCGCGGTTGGGGCGACATCGGGTACCACTTCATCATCGACCGTGCTGGTGTTGTGTGGGAAGGCAGAAGCCTCAAGTGGCAGGGGGCGCACGTCGCTGATCGCAACGAGGGCAACGTGGGCATCCTTGTGATGGGGAATTTCGAGATTCAGACGCCGACCGCAGCTCAGGCGGTCGCGTTGCGTGAACACACGCGGGCCGTGTGCACCTACTTCAGCGTTCCCTGGAGTCGGGTGTTCAGCCACCGTGAGTGGCCGGGGGCGCACACGCTCTGTCCAGGGCGGAACCTGCAAACCCAGCTCGTCGCGATGCGACGTGCGGAGGGCGGCGCCGCCTAGGTCCGCGCTGATTGCGCGCCGCCCTGCGACCAGTGCTGCGCAGCGTGGCGAATGTTGCGCATTTTCTAGAGCGTGTGCGAAC
>JAWXCC010000190.1:0-6788 GCA_034440475.1 Phycisphaerae bacterium
CATGATCACCATGATCACCATGATCACCATGATCACCATGATCACCATGATCACCATGATCACCATGATCACCATGATCACCATGATCACCAAGACCACCAAGATCACCACCACCACCACCAACATCGCCTGTGCCATCGCTGCCACACTCGCCCTCAACGCGACGCTGACCGCGCTCGCCGCCCCGGAGGCGGCGTCTGCGGAGTTCAGCGGCGGGGCCGTGAGCATCGCCGCCGAATCCGCGTGGCCAGGCGGCTACGCCGCAGTTGGTGCCGACGTCGAGATTGACGGAATGACTGGTGGCAACGCGGTCTACGCGGCGAGTCCGACCGGCCGGTTCAGCGTCGCAAGCAGTGGATCCTTCCACTATGAGTTCACGTCCGAAGGCTTCGGATTCACCGCGTCCGCGAAGGTCGCCAACGGATGCATGTCACGTTCGTGCCGAACCGGTGTGCGCATCGGCACGCGAGACGCGATCGAGTCTACGCTCGCGGAGCCGCGATACGCGGTGATCGAAGCGATGTCGAAGGGCGACGAAGTTTCGTGGTCGCTCGTGGCGACGACAGGCGAAATCGAACCGGGGTTCGACGGCGGTCCCGACTTGCTCCAGCCCGGCCGCTACCGATTCGAGTTCTCGGTCGACGCAAGTGCTGAGGGCGCGCGACTCGATTTGGATCTCGCGCTTCGGCCGCGGCCTAGCTCCGATCTCAGCAGTGACGGACGCGTCGACTCCGCAGATCTCGCGATGCTGCTCGGGCAGTGGGAGGAACACGATTGTGCCCCGGCGCCGATGTCGTTCCGAATTGCCGAGTTGACGTTCACGACCTCGTTCAACTCCTCAACTACTGGACGATCTCAAGCACGGACTAACGGATTGGCAGCGGGGTACTTCGCGGCGGACCGGAGCTCAACAGGCTCCGGTCCGCCGCTTCGGTATGGGTATCGCACGCGATCTTCGACCCTCTCGCAGAGCGATAACGCCGCCGACGTGCGACAGAGTCACGCAATTCAGTTCCCCAGATCAACTCGTTGGCGCGATGCGTCGATTCCTCAGCCATCGCGGAGTGAACGCCGGCTCGTGGGGCCGGGTCCGATTCACCCGCAGGGGGACCCCAGCGCCAATGGACGGCAACGGGGAAGAAGAAGGATCCACACGGTCATGCGCGAGCAAACCTTCCCAACTGACAAGGATGTCCTGACCACCGGCGAGGTGGCCAAGATCTGCAACGTCGCAAGCCGCACCGTGAGCAAGTGGTTTGATTCGGGGCAGCTGAAAGGTTATCGAATCCCGGGCTCGAAAGACCGCCGAATTCCGGTCTCGAACTTGCTCGCATTCATGCGAAAACACAACATTCCGATGGATGGACTCATGTCGGGAGCGCCGCGCGTTCTCGTGGTCGATGCAGACCGCGAGGTGGGTGAAACGTTGAAGCGAGTTCTCGCCGATCAGACGAACTATGACGTTCGGACGGCAAACACTGCGTTCGCAGCCGGGGTCGAGTGCGAGCGATTTCGCCCGCACGTCATGCTGCTCGATGTACATCTCACTGAAGGCGATGGGGCGAACCTCTGCACGATGGTGCGAGGAAGCGATGACCTTCAACTGACGCGCATCATCGGCATGAGCGCGAAGGTGACCGATGGCCAAGCGACGCAACTCTTGTCGAAGGGATTCGACTCGATCCTGCGCAAGCCGTTCAGCGTGCGGCAAGTGATCGAAGCGGTCGAAGGCGTTCACGCGGTGGTGTAACTCCGAGCGACATGAAGCACAGTCCAACTCCCCTGCCTCGAGGTGGGGGAGTTGTCATTACGCCTCTCTGTCGGACTGGGACTCGCGCCGAGTACCATGCGCGCATGCTCTCGATGCCCGAAGCCGCGCTCGTCTTCGCCGGGGGTGCGCTCGGCAGCGCTGTGCGCTACGCCTCGCTCCGGCTTGGTACGCGGTTCGGCATGCACGCTTCGCTCGCGCTCGCTGCGATCAACCTCGCGGGCTGCGTTTTGGCCGGTGCGGTTGCCACCTCGTTCATGCGCACGGGGTTTGGCGAGCTTGATGCGGACCTTGCTCGCGCGCTCCTCCTCGGCGGGATGCTCGGCGGATTCACGACGTTTAGCGCGGTTTCGCTCGAAGTCGCGGCGGCCGCGCGCGGCGGGCAACGTCGTCGCATACTGATCGAAACTGTGGCCAGCGTCGTACTCGCGGCACCGATGGCGCGCTTGGGCATGCTGCTCGCCGGAGCGAGCGCGTGAAGCCACTTCTCGGACGAATTCCGCCGGTCGTTCTCGTCGCGCTCGGGGGCGGGCTTGGATCGCTGGCGCGCGTCGCTGCGTCCGCGTCGCTCGCAGATGGCGACACGCCGTGGGTCGCACCGTGGATGGCGACGGCCAGCATCAACCTCATCGGCAGCGTTCTCGCCGGCTTTGTCTGGGCGACGCTGGCGTCGCCGCACGCGGCGCTACCCACGCGCCGGCTGTCGCTGTCCGCGTTCGCGCTCACCGGCTTCTTCGGTGGTTTCACGACGTTCTCCGGGTTTGGTTTACAGACCGCACAGCTTGCAGGCGGAGGTCGCTTCGATGCAGCGATGTGGAACTTGTGGATTGCGCTGATCGTCGCGGTTGGCGGTGCGATGCTTGGAAGCTTCCTCGCTCGAAGCGTGAGGGAACAACGCGGCAACGCGTGACCGCGAATCGCGGGCGTGAGACGGCTCCGCTATTGTGCCCGTCCCGTGCGCGTCACACTTGCTCAGCTCAATCCGATCATCGGCGACATCGACGGCAACTCGGTCGCTATTGAAGCGGCGATCGAAGCGGGGGCGCACGACCGCAGCGATCTGGTCGTGACGTCCGAGTTGGCAGTGCTGGGCTATCCACCGCGCGACCTCTTACTGCGGCAAGGCGTCGCAGCTCGCTGTGAAGACGCGGTCAAGCGCATTGCTGCACGCTGCACGAAGACGACGGCGTTGATCGGTTTTCCGCAGCCGTGGCCGCGCGGACCGCGACCATTTCGGAACGCGGTCGCGGTCTGCGCGCGGGGGGCGATTCAAGCCGTATACGCGAAGCGGCTCCTTCCGACCTATGACGTCTTCGACGAGGATCGTTACTTCACGCCCGGTGAAACTCCCGTCATGGTCGAGATCGCGGGCGAACGAGTCGCGGTCCTCGTCTGCGAGGATCTCTGGCGTTCCGACGATGTCGGCACCGCGCGGCGCTATACGCTCGATCCAGTGCGCGACGCGATGACAGACGGCGCGACAGCGCTGGCCGTGCTCTCCGCATCACCGTTCGTTCTTGGCAAAGACAAGCGCCACGCCGAGCAACTCGCAGCGATTGCCGGAAATGCAGTGCACGTTATCGCGGTCAACCAGTCCGGCGGCAACGATGATCTCGTCTTTGATGGTCGGTCGCGTGCCTATGCCTCAGGGTGTGGACTCGTCGCGCGGCTGGCGGCGTTCCGGAGCGAAACCCGCACGATCGAGCTTGCGTCCGCTGCCATTGACGATCTTCTAACAACTCGGGAAGACGAGACCATTGACGCGATCGTCTGCGGCATCGCCGACTACCTGCGGAAGACAGGTCATCGCACCGCGCTCCTCGGACTCTCCGGTGGCATCGACTCGGCGCTCGTCGCGACACTCGCGGCGATCGCGATCGGCCGCGCGAATGTGACCGGCGTGCTCTTGCCGTCGAGGCACTCGTCGCGCGGCTCGATCGATGACGCGCTCGACTCAGCGCGACGACTCGGACTGCGGGCTGCGCCGATCGTGCCGATCGAAGCAGGCCATGACGCGCTGCGGCGAACACTCGGCGGCGTCGTTCCGAACGTGGAAGGCATCGTCGATGAGAACATCCAAAGTCGCCTGCGCGGCACGATACTCATGGCGCTGTCGAACGCTTCAGGCGCGATTGCGCTCACGACGGGCAATAAGAGCGAAATCGCGGTCGGCTACGCCACGCTCTACGGCGACATGAACGGTGGACTCGCGCCGATTGGCGATGTGCCGAAGACGATGGTCTATGCGCTGGCGCGGCACTTGAACCTCCATCACGCCCGCTACGGATTCGATGCGCCACCGATACCGCAAAGTTCGATCGACAAGGTTCCGTCCGCCGAACTTCGCCCCGATCAATCCGACCAAGACAGCTTGCCTCCGTACGAAATGCTCGACGCGATTGTCGAAGGTTGGATTGATCGCGACGACTCAGTCGACGCGATCGTGGCCCGCACTGGGATCGACATCGAAATCGTTCGGCGGTGGTGCAAATCCATCGACCGGATGCAGTACAAGCGCGACCAAGCTGCGGTGATCTTGAAGATCAGCCCGCGAGCGTTCGGACGCGGGCGACCGATGCCGATCGCCCACGGTTGACGTTCCGATCAGCCTTCCAGCATCGCCATCGTTGTGACGTCGATATCGAGCGCGCCAGTCGGCGTGTACTCGCTCCAGCGACCGATCACGGCACCAGCTTCGCCTTCGCCGTCGCCGGCCGCGAATGCAGCGTTCGCTTCCTTCACGGCGCCGATGATGGTGCGGAATCGGTGCGCCTGCGGCAGGGTGCCGAGCTTTCCTTGATCGATGAACGACGACATCTCGTCCTCGTAGCCAGCGCGGATGGGCAAGATGATGCGCGCTGCACCCGCGCGGAGGAACTCTTGGTGTTGCGGATCCGCGTGACGTAGAAAGAGCCGGTCCATCGTGCCGCCGCGACCACTCCAGAAGTAGGGGTAGAGGAACGTGACGAGCTGGTCCCAATCGATCGCTGCGTGGACGAACTTCACGTACTCACCAAACTCAAGGACGTAACGCCACGATGCGTCGCCGAGTGCGCTGGCATCGACGTTGTCGAGATCAGTCTGGCCGGGGAACCCGGGAATCAGCCAGCGAAGTGCGGCATACATCATCTGCTCGCGCTCAAGACGGCGGAGCGAACTTGGATCGTTGGCAACGTCGATCTGTCGCAGCAAGTCAGCACGGCGCTGGCGAATTGTGTCTTGCACCTGGGCATACCGCGCGTAGGCTGCATCGCGCAGCGTGGCGAACGAGGCGAGCTGCCACTGCTTGTAGTTCGCCTGATTCGGATCGCTTCCGGGCGGCGCGGTCAGAATCGCGCCGTAGGCGCGGGCGTACTCCAGAAAGTTGTCATGCGAGACATCGGCGGGCGCAACCATCGGATCGAATCGTGCAAGGAGCGCTTGGTCGTATTTGCGCACGAGATCGTGTCGTGCGCGGAGGCGACGTCCCGGATCGGGCACCACGATGTCATAGGTGAGCCGTACACCGACGCGGCGCAGTTCGACGTTCCAACGACGCATGCGGCGGAAGTAGTCGATGCGCATCGCGCGCTCGGCGCTGGGATTCTCGATGATTCTGGCGCTGGTTTCTTCGCTGCCGGTGGTGCTACTCACCGCGAACGAGACCTTGTGATCGCGGATTGAGCGCGAGGATGCAGACGATGTCACGCTTCGCGCATGGCTCCGGCTCTCTTGCGTGGACTCAGCACTCGAAACCACGCTTGATGAGGAACCATCCGCCGACGCCGTGAGATTGACGCCGCCCGACGCGCCCATTCCGGTGCTGTCGGTGCGCCGCGACTCGCGCTGACTAGCGACCGCGATCTCGTCGGTTTCGGCGACGCCGCGCTCGCTGAATTCTTCCAGCGAGTCCTGCACGAAATCGCTGAACTGCGTTTCGCGCAGCGCCCACTCTTTGTGCGCCAGCGTGACCTTCTCCTTCGGCGCCAGCGGCAAGCTATAGACCAATTCACCGCGTTCGATCGCGGCCGGGGTCATCTCCAGCGACTCGAGATGAAGTAGTCCGAGCGGCTCGACCGCGCGGCGCGAAAGCGCATCGATCACGATCGAGCACGCCCCGCGACGGCGATCGACTTCTTCAAGCGCGGCCATCGGATCCATCGATGCGATGTCGGTTCCCGGCGCGACGTAGCGACTCACGATGGCGTAGAACCGCGAGATGTCGACTCGGTTCATCTCGAAGCTCTGCGTTGCTGCGATGCTCGCAAAGGACGAAGCGGCTCGTCGCTGTGCAGTGGGAGCGGCGCGGGGCGGCAGCAGTGCGTTCCGACGCACGGCGGCAGCGTTCGTGAGCGCGAACGATGGTCGGTTGAACGACATGTTGTGGCTCGTCGCGCCAATTCCCTGCGCTACATCCACCGACAAGGGAACGTGAAAGTTGACCGTCGTGGTATCGAAGCTACTCGGTCCCGAAGACATCGGCGGTGCTGTCACCGCTGGCATAGTGCCTGCACTGGGAACCGGCGCGTCGGCTGGTGGGAGAACCGACGCTTGCGTTGTCGGTGTGTCGATGACTTCGAGCGCGTCAGCAATCGCCTTCGCGCGGATCGCTTGGAGCTGCGCGATCGCGCCACTCAGGATCGCGCGATTGATCGCCCCGAGGGCCGCGGTCGCCGCGAGCGCCTGATCGACCGACGGTGCGGCGACGAGGGCCGCGATCGCGTCTACCGCGAGCACTTCTTCTGTCGCGTGACCCACTACTGCGGCGCGCATACGGCTCACTTCTTCGGGCGTGATATCGAGGCTGCGCACGAGTCCAGCCAAGCCAACGAGGTCGGATGGCCCATCGACCGATGGAGGCAAGCGAACGGGCGTAAAGGTGGACTTCGAGTACCGGCGACGTGAGTTGATGAGCGGCGATTCAGACATGGAGGCTCCTGAGTAGTAACCCGAAGTTAGTGCGGTGATCGAGTGCGAGGTCCGCGAGCTGGCTGGGCGATGACGCGGCCAGGCATTGGTGGTTCTTCGTTGAACGTCCGCG
>JAWXCC010000191.1:0-6486 GCA_034440475.1 Phycisphaerae bacterium
CGCGGCGTCGCGCCTGATTCCCCGCGCGACGCCGACGCATCTCTCGTCATCGAACCCGTCGACGCGAACACGGCCGCGATAGCCGACGACGTCGTCGGCAGGGGGTTCAACGAAGGCAAGCCGGGGCCGCCGAACTTGATCGACTTCGGGAGGGTCAATTTCGCGATCGCGCGAAGCGCGACCTACATAGCCCGTTTCGACGGGGTTCCCGCTGCTGGCGGCCGCGTCTCGTGGATGGATGTGCCACGCGAGCGCGGCGGCGGTCGCGTGGCGATCTTGACCGGCGCAAGCACGTTGCCCGAATTTCGCGGTCGCGGTGCCCAAGCGGCGCTCCTCGAGGCGCGGCTCGCGCGGGCGCGCAACGTCGGCTGCGACACGGCCTTCGTGACGTGTTTTGCGGGTACGCCCTCGGAGCGCAACATCTTTCGTGCGGGCTTCCTCCGCGCGTACGACCGCGACGTCTTCACACTGGGTTAGAAAAGCGTCAAGACCGGTGCAAGGTCCGGGCGGCTCAACCGCATTGACTTCTTGTTGATCGCCGCACATCTCTCGCGGCAACCATTTCTCCCCGGCCCCGCTGAGGCTCGCCTTGGCGGGGCCGATTTGTTGCTACCGCAGAGTTACGTCTGCTTGCTGACGAACTCAAGCTGTAGGTAGCGCGCGACGTAATCAAGAATGGATGAACACTCCGGAATCTCCGGATTGCTCGTCGCGCCCATCGGCTCGAAGCGCATGCCGCGGAAGCGGTCCACGGCATCTTCCACGGTCAGGCCGTGCTGAAGGCACAGGCTGAACGCGCGGCAGAACCCTTGGATCAGGCCCGACAACGTCGAGCCTTCCTTACTCATCTTGATGAAGATTTCACCGGGACGCCCGTCGTCGAAGAGGCCAACCGTGAGGTAGCCCTCGTGGTGCCCGATCGCGAACTTGTGCGTCTTTGAGTGGCGCGTTTCGGGCAGGATCTCGCGACGGGGTGAAGTCTGGAGCGCTGGCATAGGAGTGAGTGGCGGCCGAGCGACGAGAAGGGAAGGAAACCCGATGTGAACACAACGTGAAGGTCCCGAATGGTAACGGACACCGCCGTCACAATCGGTCGTCCTGTTGTCCAGTCATCTTCCTTCGGTCGTTCGACCCAGTCTCGGGGAAATTTCGAACATCGCGCGCATGCGCGGAGCGCGAAATTCTTTTCTAGGGTGTGTGGTGACGGGGCGGTTCGGCGGCGGCGGCGGGGAAGGCTTGAAATGCGACAGGTCGGGGGGCGTCGGCGCCCGGCGTGATTCCCGCGCCGCCGCGGGTGTCACTCGGCCTGCGGGAGGGCGATGTGGAACGCCAGTCTGAACCACTCTCAGGACCAGTCTGGACCAATCTCGACTAGGGACCAATCTCGACTAGGGCAAACGGGGCGAAGCGAAGAAAGGCAGTGAGCATGTCAGCGGCGGGATGCATCCGAAAAGAGCGACTGGACCGATTCGTGGAACTCGCCCGCGTCTACCGAGGCTGGACGCGAGCACAGCTCTCGCACGCGCTCGGCCGTGACGCGAGCAAACTCGTGCCAGAGAGCGGCAATCCCAAGCTCGATTTCGTGGTGGGAATTGCAGACGTTCTCGATTGGCGACTCGGAGATGTGGCGGAAGCGGTGTGGCTGGAGGAACCGCACGCTGAAGCATCGGGCGTGTCGTTCGAAGAACTCGACTTGAGCGCGCATGCGGCTCATCGGGCAGGCGACGCGCAGCGCATGCTCGCACTGTCGAAACAGATGCGCGACGTCGCTGCCACGTCGACCGAGCGCGCGATTGCGGCGAATCGAGAGAGCGGCGCATGGGACCTGCGTGGGCGCTACGTGCGAAGTCTTGAAGCGGTGCAGAGTGGGCTCGCCGAGGGGGAAGTGCGCGACGACGTGCGCCTCATGCTTCAGGCCAATCTAGCAAACGCGCATTACGCGCTCTGGCACCTCGTCGAGGCGCGGGCGGTGGCGGCGGACCTCATCGTCGGGTTCGCGGAAAGGCCGCCCCGCTCGCGCCTCGAGCGGGTTGGTGAAGCATTCGCGTGTTATGTGCGCGGTCACAGTTTTCGCCGACAGATGGCGCAGTCGGTCGCGAGCGCGCGCCGCGACCTTGCGATCCGAGCACGCGTTGATCTGGAACGAGCGCGCGAGCGCTATCTGCGGCTGTCTGACGAGTACCACGATTTGTCGTATGAGGCGGTTGCCGCGACGTGCCGCGGCGGACTGCTTGAATGCGCCGCGGTGCTCGACGACATCGAACCCAGCGATGTGATTCAGCAGATCTTCGAGCGTCTCGGCGAGGCTGAAGACATAGACGAAATCCCGCGCGGCGATCGACTCGAGTCGTATGGATGGTGGGCGATCATCGGCTGCAACGTGGCGCTGCGGCATCTTGAAGGGCGCGAGCTGCATCGCGCGATGGCAGTCTGCTCTAACAAGGCGATGGATATCGCCGAACGTCTCGACAACTGGTCGATGCGCGAGCAAGCCTTCTCAATGGAGCACTACCGTCGTCGTCGCGTGCACGACATCACGGGCTTTGAGCCCGACTGGCTCCTCGATGCCGACGACATCCGGATCCTCGCTGGAGCGATGGCGCGGTTCCCTTCCTTTCGCCCGATCGGCTGGCAGATCCTCGAATCCGCCCGCGTTTTCGAGGACGGACGGTGATCGCATGCTCGTTGGTCTTTGCGACGACACCAACGAGGCCAGCGCACTCGCTGCAAGAGGAGCGAGCGCGCCCGAGTACGAAGAGCGAGCGGCGCCCTCGAGTATCGCGGCGCATCAGCGCATCGATGGGTTCGCGAATCGACCCGGCGCCGCTAGTGCGCCGCAGCCGTGGGTGCCGTACAGCCAACGATCGGGCGACGCACGGCTGACGAGATAAAACACCCCCTCGGTTGCATCAGCGAACGTCGCTGGGAACCGATCCGCCCCGCGCGGGACGAACGTTCCGCGCGGGGCTTTTCACTTCAGCGTGACCAGGCGAAGTGAGCTTCGCGCCGGGCTGTCAGGGCAGCTGCGGGTGAAAGACAATTCGGAACTGAGCGGACGAGTGCGGAGATCGCCAGCTGCGAAAGTTGCGGGCCGCGCGCGAGCTTCCGCACGCGCGCAAGCCGGGACGGAGAGTTGCGCTAGAACTACTCGATACGGCGTGAACGCAAGCACGCGGTCCCCTCTCAGCATCCTTCCCCGGCGGACGCTTCGTCCGCCGGGGAAGGGGGACCGCCGCGAAGCGGTGGTGGATGGGGTGCGCGAGATGTCGAGCAGGACAGGACCGCGCAATCCGGACGATGCGTGCCCGTGGGAATCCATAGTGGCCACACACATTCGAGCGCAGCTCGGCGTGTGCCGCTGAACGGCTGACCGAGACACCAGTCCGAGGCGCGTCGTGCGCCTTGTGGCTGCAGCTAGAACTGACGAGCCGGGCGCATGGGTGTGTCCGTTATGCTCCCCGTGCACATCCCGCACAACTACCCTCTCGGTCAACACTCAGAGCGGGGGGGATAAGCCAAGAGATGCTCAGCATCGAATTAAGAACGCAATAGTGCGGTACGATCGTTTTCATGACCGGAACTCAAGGGAACTTGAAGGCCGCACAAGGACGTTCCAGTCGCCTAACCCTCAACGAGGACCTGCGGTGATGACTTCGGCGCGAGATTCCAATCCGCCATCCGATCAGGACCCCGCTACGGGAATCATCGTGTCGCCTCGGGATCTGGCCGAGCTGCGCGAGGAATTCGATGCCGCGTCGCGACGAAGTCTGCGCGATCGATTCCGCTACGCCTTCATCCGGACCCACAAGCCGGTCATGGACGACGCAGACTTCCGCGCGTTCGCATCGATGCGCGAGTACCGCGAGTGGTGTCAATCCGCGCTTCCTGATTGGCTCGGCTATGGCCGCATTTGAGTATCGACAGGCCGAAGAGATTCGCGACGTCTTCGCGCGACGCGAGGTTCGCTTCCTCTTCATCGGCAAGTCTGGTGCGATCATCCTCGGCTACCCCGACACGACGCAGGACGCAGACGTGTTCGTCGAGAAGACGCCAGCGAATTGCGCTGCGATCGTCGAAGCGCTCCGCGAGCTCGATTTCGGGTTGACGCCGGAACAAGCGGCCGAGATCGCGCGAGGCAAGGACTTCGTACAGCTACGCAACGGACCGTTTGATCTTGATCTCGTCTTTGCGCCGGACGGCATCGAGGGCTTCGAGTCGGCCTGGAAGCGGCGCATCGAGATCGACGGATTTCCAGTCTGTCATCCCGAGGACATCGTCGCGAGCAAGACCGCCGCAAACCGTGTGAAGGATCGCGAGTCGCTGCCGCGGCTCCGCGCGTTTCTCGCGTACTGGCTTGAACGCAATCGGTGAGAGACAGCATCGTGTCTCACCATCGATAATGATGCCTGTCGAAGGC
The DNA here is from genome assembly GCA_034440475.1 of Phycisphaerae bacterium. Lineage (GTDB taxonomy): Bacteria > Planctomycetota > Phycisphaerae > Phycisphaerales > SM1A02 > JAEUIT01. Next base: position 4,418 of record JAWXCC010000191.1, read on the forward strand.
GACAGTGGCCCCACACATTCGAGCGCAGCTCGGCGTGTGCCGCTGAACGGCTGACCGAGACACCAGTCCGAGGCGCGTCGTGCGCCTTGTGGCTGCAGCTAGAACTACTCGATACGGCGTGAACGCAAGCACGCGGTCCCCTCTCAGCATCCTTCCCCGGCGGACGCTCCGTCCGCCGGGGAAGGGGGACCGCCGCGAAGCGGTGGTGGATGGGGTGCGCGAGATGTCGAGCAGGACAGGACCGCGCAATCCGGACGATGCTTGCCCGTGAGTTCATGCGAGACACAATCCATAGTGGCCACACGCATTCGCGCGCAGCTCGGCGGTCGGCGTTCGCCGCCGAAGGGACTAACGAGGCACTAGTTCGAGGGGCGTCGTGCGCCTGGTTGCCGCGGCTGGAACCGGCGGGCCGGGCGCATGGGTTTGTCCGTTATGCTGCCCCGACAGTCGCGGCAATTCAAGAAGCACTGTCGCGTGGCAGCCCAAGGAGGCCAGCATGACGATCCGGACATTTGCGGTCGTCGGAATCGTGTGCATCACGGCGCTCGTGATGGGCGCACCTGCGCAGGAGTCGAACGAACAGGCGGCGCTGGACAATAGGATCTCGCTCGAGCCGCTTCATCACATCTTCGTTGGCGCTTCGCGCAACGCTCTCACCGACAGCGAGCGCGCTGAGATTACGAAACTCATCGCTGAGTTGCGCACGGCGGAACCGGGTTTCGAATCGACCTGGGGCCCGGTGGCGCAGATCTTCATGAGCTCCGTGACAGAGGACACGTTCGGCGCGCCGGCCTAAGCAATCTCGCGCGATTCCGGTGACAGGCGACTTACTTTGGTGCTGGCAGCGTGGCGACTTATCGAGCTGGGGCCGAAGGCGCTCCCCGCGCTCCTCGCCGCTGTCGATGACGCAACGCCGATCGCCGACAGCTCCAACAGCGTATTCAGCGGGATTGTTAGTGAGGACGACTCGCGACCGATGTCGTGGCGCGGCGTGAGCGGGCGCGAGATCGCCATCATTCAGGAGCTCGTGCCGAAGCCGGAGAAGTTGAGTCCATGGGGCGACGCCAGCAAGCAGATCTGCCGTGGCGATCTTTGCTATGCGATCTTGGGCGAAATCGTCGGCCGCAACTATCGGGTCTGGGACCGGCTCCACCAGGTTCACGAAGTCGGCAGTCCGGTGCACAACCCACAGGTAGCGGCGGCGGTTCGCCGCATCTGGTCGTCTGATTATCCGGCGACGACGCTTTTCGATTCGCTCGTCGGTGATGGGGTTCGCGATGCGGTGGAGAAGCCTGACGTCTGGAACTCACCGCGATGCGCCGGCGCGCAGGCCCTCGCTCGACTCGCGTTCAATTTCCCGGAGGAGACTACGTCATTCTTCGTGAAGGCGATCAAAGCAAGTGACCCAAGACTTGAAGGCGTGTGGGCGGCGCTTGTGAGCCGCGCGAATCCGACTGTCATGCCAGCGCTGGTTCGCCGGTTGCACGAAACGGACGACCCCAACACCCTCGCGAGTCTATTGGGCCCATCTCTGGTGACAGCCGCGCCTGACATCATGGCGCAGCGGATTGCCGCCGCCGCCCGCACCGCACCGCCCGAATACGGCGCACCTGGACACGAGCGGTTGCTTCGGCGGGCGTTGGTCGTGATGCCAGCTTCGGCACCACCGGCATTCCTAGCCGTGCTCGACCAGCGTTCGGCAGTCGCGCGCATGGCGGCTCTCAGCGCACTGTATCACGCGAAGGTTCCACCCGAATGGACCGCGACGATGTTAGTCGCGCTACTCGATGATCCCTCTGACGTGCCCGCCATGTACGGCGCCTCGGGGGCGGCACGACAGATGCGCGTCAAGGACTTGGCAGCGATCGTCATCACGAAGGCCGTCCGCGGAACGTCGTTCGATCCTGGCGCGGAGCCGACAGACCGCGACGAGCAGATCAACGCCCTTCGCGCAGTCCTCGATCGCATCGCGAGTGGCGCGACGATCGAAGTCGCCGAGCCTGAGTCGATAGCCCCATTAGCCGAGGTGACGTTCGCGCAGCCAGGCGCATACGTGTGGCTCGATCCGC
>JAWXCC010000192.1:0-9696 GCA_034440475.1 Phycisphaerae bacterium
ACGCTGTCGCCAGACGTGATCCAGTAGCTGCCGGTCGCGCGCCGAATTGGCCGCGTCCAATCGTCTTCAAGTCCTTCGGCAACATTCGAGAGCGCCGCGGCGATCGTTCGTCCCGTGAGGACGAAACCGGCAGCCAAGCGAACATCCGCGAGCCGAGCATCAGAACGGCTTCGCGCGAACTCCCCGCCGACGTTGGCGTCGGCGAACGTCGACGCGAGCGCGACCAAAACCGCCACCATCACCGCTGTGGTGAATGGGAGTGGCTGAGTGAATCGACGTCGGGGCGCCAACATGCGAACAAGCAGTATCGGCCAGAAGGCCGTGACAGGCAAACAACTCTCTCCTCGAACCCGCCCGCGATTTCGATGCTGTGCGGCGGGAAAAAAGCCACCGCACCTCCTGAACCAGTCTGGACCGGGTTGAAGACGGCTCGATCGCCTGCCAATCCGGCGGCACGACGACATCCACTGCAAGCCGTCCGATGCGGTCGCGAACGCGGGAGTTGTTCGCGAAATGCTCCCGAAGAACCATGGTTGCGAGTCACACCCAACGAAATAGCGGTCAGAATGAAGGCATGCTTCTCGCCGCGACCGTCGCACTAGCCGCGCTGGCTAGCGCGCCAATTCATGCACCTATTCTTGGCGCACCCAAACCCAGTCATGGACTGAGCGTTCACGCTCGACCAACCTGGGTCTTCTTCCGTGATAAGGGCGCCGGTGACGCGAACGCGCTCGCGCAGACTGCACTCACCGAGAGGGCGATCGCGCGGAGAAGCGCCCGACGATCGGCACCGGGTGTCATGGACGTCCGCGATCTGCCTGTCAACCCCGCGTACGTCAGCGCGGTGCAGGCGCTCGGCGGACGAGTGCGGGTCGAGAGCCGCTGGCTGAATGCGATCAGCGTTGAGATCAGCCCCGCAGCGCGACTCGCACTTGCGTCACTGCCGTTCGTAGTCTCTACGCAACCTGTGCGTGCTGCTGGTCTACCGAACGCCGAAGCGGTCGCGATGTCTGGCGGCGTCGCGAGCGACGACTATGGCGCTTCGACAGAGCAAGTTATGCAGATGGACCTTGCCTCGCTGCACGCGCGAGGGTTTCACGGCGCTGGCATTGTCGTCGGCATTCTTGACACCGGCTTCCATCGCGTTCACGAGGCATTCGCGTCGGCGGAGCATCCGCTCGATGTGCTCGCAGAACACGACTTCATCAACGACGACCCGAATACCGACATCGAACGGGGTGACGCGAGTAATCAACACCGGCACGGCACGTGGATTCTCGGCACGCTCGCGGCCTATCTGCCTGGCGAGCTCGTCGGCACTGCGTATGAAGCATCGTTCGTGCTCGCGAAGACCGAAGATGTGTCCAGCGAGACGCCGGTCGAGGAAGACTATTACGTTGCTGGCCTTGAGTTCATCGAGGCGAACGGCGCCGATCTCGCGACGAGTTCTCTTGGCTATTTCGATTGGTATCTACCGAGCGACTTCGACGGCCAAACTGCCGTCACGACGATCGCTGTGAATACCGCAACGGAGAATGGACTGGTCTGCCTCACCGCCGCGGGCAACGGCGGCCATGACCGCGATCCGGCGACGAATCACCTCGGGGCACCGGCTGACGCGTTTGACGTCATCACGTGCGGCGCGGTCGCGAGCGACGGCGTAATCGCGGACTTCTCGTCCGACGGACCCTCGGCCGATGGCCGCGTGAAGCCTGAGATTCTCGCGCGCGGCGTCGCGACAGCAACGATTCACTCGACGAACGCGACTGGCCTCGCCGCCGTCAGCGGTACGAGTCTCTCGACGCCGCTCGTCGCCGGAGCTGTCGCGTGCATCTTGCAGGCGCGCGGCGATTTCACGGTGGCAACGTTGCGCTCGGCGCTGTTCGCTACCGCGACCGATTTCGTCGCGAACGGTTCGACCGATCCGCTGTTCGTCCGCGGATATGGACTGATTCAGGCGGACAAAGCGGCGTCTGTGGGGCGAAGCGCTGGCGACCTGAATCTCGATGGTTCTGTGGACAGCAGTGATCTGGGAATACTGCTCGGCGCGTGGGGCGGCTGCGTCGACTGCGCCACCTGCCCGGCGGATGTCAATCACGATTGCGCCGTAGACGCTCAAGATCTCGCAGTCGTCCTTGGATCGTGGTCGTAGAGCGATGCTGCACGGACGTTGATCCGTACCATGCGCCGATGTCGCTTGCTCCGTCCGTTCGCATGCGCTGGCACGACCTCGCCTTCCTGCATTGGCCAGTCGAAGCGGCCTTGATGCGACGCGCCATTCCAAGCCAGCTCGAACTCGACTGTTACGGCGGTCAGGCGTGGATTGGTTTGGTGCCTTTTGAGATGCGGGAAACTCGGTTTCGTGGAGTGCCCGATCTTTCGGCGACGCGTCAGTTCTTCGAGTGCAACGTCCGTACCTACGTGAAACACGCGGGGCGCAGCGGCGTGTGGTTCTTTTCGCTCGACGCAGAACACTTGCTCCCGGTCATCGGCGCGCGAGCACTCTGGAGTTTGCCCTACGAGTGGAGCACTTTCGACGTCGCACGCACTGCGACGGTGACCGACTATGCGCTTCGACGGCGCTGGGGCGACGGCGCGTCGCACGTTGTCTGGGAACGCGGTGAATCGTTGCCACCGGCGCTCCCAGGCTCGCTCGCGCACTTCTTGACTGAGCGTTACTATCTTTTTAGTCAGCGTTTCGGTCGCATCCTCCGTGGCCGCGTCGCTCATCCCTCGTGGCCGTTGCGCGAGGCTCGCGTACTGTCGTGCGAGGATGGGCTCGTGCGAGCTGCGGGTATCGAGGTGAGCGGTGAGCCGATCGCTTGGTGCACCGATGGCGTCGACGTCGAGGGCTGGTCGCTCGTGCGCAGCGAACTTCCCGCAGCGGCCGACGGGAGTACGCTCTGAGCGCACATTCGACACCATCAGATTGACCTCCACTGACTCCATCCTCTTCTACGACGGCGACTGCGGCCTCTGCCACGCGGCGGTGCGGTGGATTCTTCGGCACGATCACCGCGGCACGATTCGCTTCGCGCCGCTGCAAGGCATGACCTACGCGGCGCTCTCGCTACCTAACAAACCTACTGATCTCACCACCGTCGTCTTTCTCGATGAGGACGAACTACTCGTTCGGGGAGACGCGGTGATACGTTTCTTGAAGCGCATGGGCGGGATTTGGGCTCTCTTCGGCGCGGTAGGCGTCATCGTCCCGCGCCTGTTGCGCGATGCCAGCTATCGATTCGTCGCTGACCGGCGCATTCGTTGGTTCGGGAGAGCCGAGGCGTGCGCTTTGCCAAATCCCGTCGAACGCAATAGGTTCCTCCCGTGACCGGCACGTCGAATCTACTCAATCACAGTGGTGTGAACGACGCGATTGCGTCATCGCAGGCGCTCAGATACGGGCACCTCCCCGATGGTGCGCGCATCAGCAGGCTGCAATCCTCTAGTCATGGCCAATTCTCGCACATTGCACGCCGCGTTCGTTGCCACTTGTCTCCCGGCAATTGCACTCATCGCGACTGTGGCGCTGCCTTCGGTGGCTTCCGCACAACTGATCGCCTATGACGGCTTTGGCAACGGTCCGCTCGCTGATCTCAACGGATCGAGCGGTGGCTTTGGCTGGAGCACAGCGTGGACCGATGTGACGCTCGACCAGCCGACGTCGGTGACGGGCGTCGGACTCACGTACCTGGGGATGGTGGCGACACCTGGCGGGGCGGTAACGGGAACGACGGAAAGCGTCTTTCCGCTCTCGATGTACTGCCGATCGTTCTCCCCACCACGAGCTGGCTCAACGAGCATCTTCGTGTCGTTTCTCCTGAGGCCCGATGCAAGTTTCGGTTCCTGGGGAGGCGTCCGGATCGGCGATGCCTCGGACGGAGTCTACGTTGGCATTCCGATCGGAATATTCGGCTTCTATGGGCTCATGGAAGGGATGGGGAGTGGAGAAGCGATGGTCTCGTTCTCAGGTGTGCCGGTCGTCGAAGGTGTCACAGCGCTCCTCGTCGTCGAGATCGCGCCAGCCCCGGGTGGTGGGCACAGCTGCAAGCTGTATGTCAATCCCGCTGTCGGCGCGGTCGTTCCGGCAACGCCCGCGGCGATGCTGAACATCACTGACTCTCGGTCGTTATCCAATGGCCTCTGTATCGACAATCAAGGCGGCTTTACGACCGATGAGATTCGAGTCGGTACGACGTGGCAAGACGTCGTGCCCGAATCTCCGGCGTGCGTCGCAGATCTCGATTTTGACGGAAGCGTTGGTCCCGCTGATCTGGCGTTGTTGCTCGGACAATGGTCGCTCGTAGGCGGCGATCTCGACGGCGATAAAACGACAGGCTCGAGCGACATCGCGATTCTGTTAGGCAGTTGGGGGCAGTGTCCGTAAGTCACTGACAAGGCAGAGCGACCCACGGGCGCTCAGTCGAGGCGCTCAGTAGACGCTCTCTGCAAAGTAGTACTTATCCGCGTTCGCTGGAGTGATGAGTTCAACATCGATCATCATGTGCCGCGGCATGAATGATTGGATCTTGGCGCGGTTGCCGTCGCGGAGCACGCCGACCGCGAGTTGGATTCCGGTTGCGATCATCGACGGGGGATATGTGATGTCGGCTGGATACATCGGATCATTCTCCTTAACGCGCTTCACGATGTCTTTCATACCTGCGCCGCCGAGAATCCAGATGCTCTTCTCGCGACCTGCCTCCTTGATCGCCTGCTCCGCACCGAGCGCCATGTCGTCGTCGGACGCCCACACCACGTCGATCTTCGGATTCTTGACGAGGAGCGTCTCCATCACTTCGAGCGCCTTCTGACGGTTCCACATGCCGCTCGCTTGACCGACGATCTCAATCCCTGGGTTCGCTTTGAATACTTCGGCCGCTGCGGTGACGCGGTCGGTGTTGACGGTGCAGGGGATACCTTCAAGAACGACGACCTTGGCCTTGCCTCCACCCGTCTTATTAACACGATCTACGATGAACTGCGCTGACTTGCGACCGAATGACTTGTTGTCGCCCTCGAGGAAGATGTCAGCGACCGGCTCGAGGAAACCTCGGTCGACGTTGACGATGAATGTGCCGCGTTCCGAAGCTTGCTTCGCGACCGGTGTCAGTGGCGCGCTCTCGGTGGCGAGAATGACGAGCCCTTGCACGCCCTTGGCGAGCATCGTCTCGATGTCGGCGATCTGTTTCTCTGGGTTCGCGGCCGGGGCGAGGGTCCACTCAATCTCCGGATAGAGCGCCATCGCTTGCTTCGCCCACCAGAGGACACCCGCAGTCCAACCGTGGTCGGCCGCAGGAATGCTCACGCCGATCGAGACCTTCTTCCGTGACGAAGCGCTTCCCGCAGGAGCTTGCCCGAATGCGGGAGCACTGACGGCGGTGGCAGCGAGAAGTCCGAGCGATTGACGACGAGTGAGGGTCATGAGAGGGAGTCCAAGTGGATGTTCGAACGAAAGAACTCACGCGCGACGACTGCGCTGAATGAGTACCGCAAGCACGATGATCATGCCTTTCACCGCACCGTGCCAGTGCGACGAGACGGCGGACATCACGAGCATGTTATTGATGATGGCGAGAATCAGGAGGCCGAGCACCGTACCCCAGATGCGTCCCTTGCCGCCGGCCATGCTCGTTCCACCGATCACGACAGCTGCGATGGCATCGAGCTCCATTTGGAGTCCGAGCTGCGACGAGCTGACCGACGCCATCCGAGCGGTTTGCATCAGCCCCGCGATGGCACTGCACAGACCAACGAGCACGAACGCAATAAGCCGAACGCGGTCAACGGCAACCGCCGAGTACCGCGCCGCCGTCTCATTTCCGCCGACGGCGACGAGATGCCTCCCGTATCGAGTGCGCGACAGAAGCACCTGACCGACGATCGCGACGACGAAGAAGAGAATGATGTTCCAAGTGAAGGTGAGCGTGCGCCCGCTTTCCATCCACGTACTTGGAATGACTGGGATGCCACCGCGGCCGATCGCGCCGAGGAGGTCGGTCTTCGCAGCGCGAATCTCACCCGCGTCGGCGAGCGCGAGCGTGATCGAGCGATAGCCGACGAGTCCGCCTAACGTCGCGATGAACGCGGGTAGCCGGCCAAGTGTGACAAGTAGGCCATTCACCGTTCCGCAGGCGATGCCCGTTGCGAGTCCTGCGAACAGTCCCGCAATGACGCAGCTCGTTTCGCCGAATCCGCGCAGCGCGAGCGCGTTCGCGACGACGAGCGCGACAGCGCCGCACAGCGCCATCACACTGCCCACCGCGAGATCGATGCCACCAGCGACGATCACGAGCGTCATGCCGACGGCGACGATGCCAGTCGCCGCGTTCTGATTCAGAATGTTTCGCAGGTTCTCCGGCCGACGAAAGTCCGCAGCGCTCTCAGCGAAGACAGCGTTCCATACGAGAAGGACGAGAAACGCAACGATCACGCCGTACCGTTCAAACAGACCCGCGATGCGCGCCAGCATTTAGCCCGTCCTCCCGAACTCGTTGCCCACGCGGCGTGTTCCAACGCCTGCCGCTAATCGCATAACCGATTCCTCGGTTGCGGAGTCACCATCGACAGTACCGGCAACCTCGCCCGCACGGAGCACCACGATGCGATGACAGAGTCCAATTAGCTCAGGCAACTCGCTGGAGATGAGGACGCACGCGAGTCCTTGGGCGGCCAGATCCGCGATGAGTCGATACATCTGAAGCTTCGCCCCGAGATCGATTCCGCGCGTTGGTTCATCGAGCAGAATCACCCGAGGCCGGTCTTTCGGCAGCGCGTCGAGCCACTTGGCGACAGCGAACTTTTGCTGGTTTCCGCCCGAAAGGGTCCTGATCGGGGCCCGCGGGTTCGGGCAGCGAATGGCGAGGCGTGCGATCCACGTGTCAGCAGTTGCTCTTTCGCGGCGGCGATCGGGAAACACGCGACCAAAAGCTTTGAGATGCGGAATCGTGACGTTCTCGACACAACTCATCGCGAGGTGCACGCCGCGGGCCTTGCGATCTTCGGAGACGTACGCGATCCCCGCTTCAAGCGCGGCGCGCGGTCCGCGAAATCGCACTGCCTTGCCGCTTAGCAAGATGGTGCCCGAATCGCGCGGGCGAAGTCCGACGATCGCTTCCGCAGTCTCCGTGCGGCCGCTGCCGACGAGTCCAGCGAGCCCAACAATTTCGCCGCTCGCGACGGTGAACGAAACGTCGCGAACCGCCGCGCCAACCCGCAGGTTGCGGATCTCAAGCAGAGGCGAGGCCCGCGGCGGCGCGGCGCGGGGCGGAAAAATGTCGGCGAGTGCGCGCCCGACCATGAGTCCAGCGAGGCGCGATTCATCGACATCGCTCGGGATAACTGTGCTGACGAGTTTGCCGTCGCGCAGCACCGAGATGCGGTTTGAAAGTGCGAGTACTTCTGGGAGAAGGTGCGAGATGTAGGCGATCGTGACGCCGCGGGCTGCGAGGCGCTTGATCAACGCGAACAGCGCCGTCGTCTCGCGTTCGGAGAGGACGGCGGTCGGCTCGTCCATGATGAGGAAGCGAGCGTCGCATGCCAGCGCCTTGGCGATCTCGACCAGCTGCTGCGCCGCGATTGACAGATCGTTGACCCGTAACGATGGCGAGAACGTCGCGCCAACCTCGGAGAGCGCAGCTCTGGCGTCGCGGAGCATGGTGCGGCGCGCGACGAAACCGAAACGATTCGGTTCGCGGCCGAGCGCAATGTTCTCGGCAGCACTCAGGTCGCCGACAAGATTCAGCTCTTGGTGAATCATCGCGACGCCACGATCGAGCGCATCGCGCACCGAGCGCAGATGGACGCAAACACCGTCGATGAACACCTCGCCCGAGTCCGGCGGCTGCACGCCCGCGAGGATCTTCATCAGCGTGCTCTTGCCAGCGCCGTTCTCTCCGATGATGCCGTGAATCTCTCCGCGACGAAACGCGAGCGAGACGCCATCAAGTGCCCGCGTTCCTGGAAATGATTTCACGAGATCCCGAACTTCGAGCGCCACCGAAAAGGTCGCGCCGGTACCGGGGCTCGTTGTGCCATCGTGCATCGCGGCGAGAAGATAGCGGATGCTCTACTATCTGCTGTCTGCTTACGGCTTTCTACTCTCTCGCGGCAAAGCCGCGCGGGCTGGTAGCTCAGCGGCCCAGAGCCAGCGACTCATAATCGCCGTGACGTGGGTTCGAATCCCACCCAGCCCATCTCGTGATTCTGCAACGGACCGCAACCGACTGCGCACGACTGCGAAAACGCCTTGTTTCCTAGCGTTTTTCGCTCAACGGCAGTCGCCCGCAGTCTGGCGCGGTCGGATGCTGCGCCGCTCTCCGCGCCGACTTTGTGCCACGGAGTGCGCCGCTTTTTGCGCCGCTTTTTTCGTCACCGTTCTCGTGACCCGTCGCGAGTTCGAAGTGTGCATCGCGAAATCGCAACCATGGCAGGCACAACCGCTTCGTCCACGAAGTACGATCCGTCCTTCGCAGGTGCGGTGGTACCCGCGAAACCCGCATGGCCGATTCAGTTCGCCCAGAGATCTTCGTCATCGCAACCAGCCGCGACCTCGGCTCGTGCCGAGCGATCGTCGCCAAGGCGCTCGCCACGCTTGGTTGCGTCGCGATCGAGCAGACGGCCTTCCCGCCCGAGGCCAGCACGGTGCGCGAGATGTTGCGGTCCAAGATCGACGACTGCGACGCGGTGATCCACGTCGCGGGCGAGATCTACGGCTTCGAACCGCAGGAACGCGGACCAGACGAGGAGCGCCGGAGCTACACCCAGCTCGAGGTCGATATCGCCCGCGAGTTAGGCAAGCCGGTGTACGTGTTCGTCTGCGGCGAGGGCTTTCCGTACGACGTACACAAGACAGAGGACGAGGAGCGATGCGTACTCCAGCGGGCGCACCGCGAGAAGCTGCAGTCGAGCGCGCACCTCTTCTACTTGGTGGCTTCGCGCGAGCAACTGGAGAATCTCGCGCTGGCGCTCCAACTGCGGACGAAGGAGATTTAGGACCGGCTGCGTCGAGTGTCCGCTCGGACGACGGAACTCGAGCTTGAGCTTGCCACGCAGCGCGGCTACGTGCAGGCCGTCGTCGACGAGCGGACGCGCCTTCAGTCCGAACTCGCCGCGCTCAAGCTCACGCCCGAGCAACTTTCCGAGCGCGCGGTCGCGAGCTTGGCTGAGAAGAAGGGCATCCCGGCGATGGAATTGCACGAAGCCATCGACCTGTTCGCGGCGACGGTGAACGCGGACCCCGGCACCGATTCCATGGATTGCGGCTTGGCCGATTTCGCGGTCCGCAACTTCGCCTCCGCGGCCGCGAACTTCGATCTTGCGGCGGATGCCGAGGAGAAGCGACTTCTCGCGGCGGATCAGCTCACCGCGCGTGCTCAAACAGAGGCCAGCGCGGCACGCGGGCAGGCGAGAACGGCCCGCACGCTGCAAGGCCAGTCGCTCCACGCGCAACAGCGCTACACGGATGCAGTCGCGGCGTTCGAACGGGCGCTGGCGCTCACGCCCCGGAGGGACGAGCCGGAAGTCTGGGCGGAGTTGCAGGTGCGCTTGGGCAATGCGGCTTCGGCGTGGGCGTCCGCTTCGACCGGCGCGGGCATCGACGACCCACGCGGAGAGGGTGTTCATGGGCATGCCGAGACGACCGGCGGCGCCGGTGACGGACGAGCCTTCGGCAAGCACGAGCTTGACGGCGGACTC
>JAWXCC010000193.1:0-4410 GCA_034440475.1 Phycisphaerae bacterium
CGCGCGATCTACATCATCGAGCGCGATCGCGGCAGGTCCAGCTCCGTGATGGCCTCTCTCTCCCTCGCCATCATCCAGTCGGTCCGAAACGGACCCTCACGAAGGGAAAGAGCGTGAGCGGCCACAACCGGAACGGAGAGATGGGCGCAGTCGGCGCGGGGACACGAGTCGCAAGCACCCTACGGTCGCATTGCGCCTCTTGACCGGTGGAAGACCCCGGGGCTAGTGAAGGCCAGCTACGGCGCCGAAGATCATGGAATCCTCGACTCTACTTCGCAGCTACGCCGCCTTCGTCGTGAAGCGTCGATGGCTGGTGCTCACCTCGCTACTGGCGATCACGATGGCCTTGGGCGTCGGTGTCGCGCGAATCTACGTCGAGGTCGATCCAGACCGACAGCTGCCACAGGATCACCCGTACATCCAGGCTCTAAACGAAACGCACCGCCTCTTCGGGGACAAGAACCTGGTCATGATCGGCTTGCAGCCGCGCGACAGTGACCCTTTCAGTCCGACATTCCTCGCCAAGGTGAAGGAGATCACCGACCGAATCGCCGATATTCCTGGCATCGTAATGCCGCTTCTTCACGGCATCGCATCGCCAACGGTGAAGGACATAACGCTGGCGGAAGATGGACTGCGCGTGAGGCCCCTCATGCCGGAGTCACCCGCCACGCTCGCGGCCGCGCAGGCATTGAGAGCTCGGGTTTTCGATGACCCATCCAACATGGGCACACTGGTTTCCTTCGATGGATCGGCGTTGGCGATCTACGCGACCTTCGAGCTCACGCGCGAGCTACCCGGCTACGTCAACCTGCATCGCGCGATCGAAGACGTCCTACGTGCATCAGACGACCGCAGCCTCACCTACTCCCTCTCAGGTATCGTCGTCATCACATCCTCTCTAAGCGCGTATGCGAGCCAAGTGGCATACTTCTTCCCGATCGCCCTCCTCGTGATCGGGCTAGTCCACTATGACGCCTTTCGCACCTGGCAGGCTGTGGTTCTCCCGCTCCTCACAGGCATGCTCGCCGTGATCTGGGCGCTCGGTCTGATGGGACACCTCGCGGTCCCCCTTGACCCGTTTAACTCGACAACTCCCGTCCTGATTCTCGCCGTCGGGGCGGGCCACGCAGTACAGATCCTCAAGCGGTACTACGAAGAGTTTGGCCGCCTCGGCGACAGCAGCGCCGCGATCATCGAATCGATCGCTCGCGTCGGTCCCGTCATGATCGCAGCGGGGACGATTGCTTCACTCTCTTTTTTTTCGCTCGCCACTCTAGGTACCGACTCGATGCGAACGTTCGGCACCTTCACGGGCTTGGGAATCCTGTCCGCATTGGTCATCGAGATGACCGCGATCCCAGCCCTGCGCGCAGTCCTTCGGCCGCCTCGGCGACAGGACTGGGAGAACGAGAACAAGGTTCATCCTTGGCTCGATCGAGTCCTCCGATACGTCGGGCGGAAGCTCGGATCCCTCCCCGCCGCACGGGCCGTCATCCTCGCCTACCTGGCGATCATCGTCGTCGCAGTGCTCCTGGCGGGGCGGATCGAGGTCGACACGAGCCTCATGCGCAACTTCGCTCCGAATGACCCCGTTCGCGTCCAAGACGATACGCTCAACGCCCTCTTCGCTGGGACCAACTCGCTCTTGTTCGTCCTCGAGGGCCCAGAAGAGGGCGCGATCGCCGAGCCAGCTATTCTGCGAGGCATCGACGCCTTCGAGCGACGGCTCGAGGAGCTACCCGGAGTGGGCAAGGCCTTCTCGGTCGTCGACACGCTCAAGCGACTCCATCGAGCAATGAACCCGGACGCGGAATTTGGCGAGCTCCCAAGCACCAAGAGCCTCGCTTCGCAGTATTTATTCCTCTACACGCTTTCCGGCGGCAACGACCTCGCGAGCCGGCTTACGCCCGACAATCGGACCGCCAAGATCGTCGTTATGCTGCACGAAGACAGCACCGGTTACGGCGAGGCGATAATCGCTAGTGCCAAGCAAATTGCCGCCGAGGAGCTGCCAGCCAACTACCGAATGCACGTTGCGGGCACACTCGCGTCGAATGCTGCGCTCACGGAGACAATGGTCAAAGGCAAGATTCTCAACGTTCTCCAGATTGCGGCAATTACCATCGTGGTAGCCGCGGTCATCATGCGTAGCGTGCTGGGGGGCCTTCTCGTCGCCATCCCACTCGCGATCGCTGTTCTGATCAACTTTGGCGTCATGGGCGCCTTGAACATCCGGCTGGATATCGCAACCGCGGCAGTCACAGCTATGGCCGTCGGCATCGGCGCCGACTACGCGGTCTACTTCCTCTTCCGTACACGAGAAGAATACGGGATGGATGGAAACCTCGAGGCAGCCCTCGCCCGATCGATTGCGACGTCTGGCAAGGCGATCATCTTCGTCTCCAGCGCGGTCGCCTTAGGTTACGCTGTCCTTTGCTTCTCAGGCTTCCGAGTCTTCGTACAACTCGGTGCGCTCGTGGGTCTCGCCATGATCACGTCGAGCCTAGCGACACTCCTCGCAATACCTGCGATGCTGACGATCATCTCACGAACCCACCTGATCCACACGGTGCTCGGGGCAACGGGACATCTCGTCGACTCGACCCCCAAGCAGACTCCCCGCTCTGCGGTGGGACCGTAGCGATTCGTCAGTGACAGTCGGCAACTGCCGTCGGACAAGAGTGCACCCTCATCATCATTCCGGCAGGCGGCCGGAGCGTGATACAGACCTCCGGCGACGGGCGTTGCCGCACCAGCATCGACAACGAGAACTGTTGCGCCAGTGTTGCGATTACAAGCTGCATCTCGATAACCGCATAGTAGTTTCCTATGCACTGCCTCGGACCTCCACCAAACGGAAAGTAGGCATATTTAGGTCTTGACGACGCACGGTCTGGCGTAAAGTGTTCCGGGTAGAACTCATCCGGTCGATCCCAATATTCCCTTTTTCGATGGGTGAGATAAGGGCTCACATAGACGACCGATCCGGGCGGGAGACACACTTCTCCTATCCGAACCTCCTCCTTTGCATATCGATCGAACATGTACGCTGGAGGATACAATCGCAGCGCCTCCTCGATCACCATCCTCGTGTACTGCAGCTGCGGGAGGCTCTCCAGTGTTGGAGATCGCCCACCCACCTCTGATTGCAGCTCTTCGCGAAGCCGACTGGCAGCAATCGGGTTTTCGCTCAGCAAGTACCAGATCCAAGCGAGAGCGTTGGCCGTCGTTTCATGACCAGCGATGAACAGAGTCAGGGTCTCGTCGCGCAGCAGAGCGTCGGTCATTGGCTCTCCGGTCTCGTCATCCCTCGCGCGCATCAAGATGGACATCAGGTCAACCGCAGTCGAGTTTCCCTCCCGCCGAGAGCCAACGAGTTGCGTCAGGCAATCGTCGACCGACCGGAGCGATCGTTTGAATCGCTGGTTTCTCGGCGTCGGGATCCACCTGGGCAGGCGCCACGGAGCCAAGATGTCCTGGTTGAGTTGCCAGCTCAACTCTTCGATGGACGAACCAATCCGCGAACTGACCTGGGGGTCTAGGTTCTCACCGAAGAGCGTCTGGAGGACGATCCGACGAGCGAGTTCGTTCATCTCGTCACGAACGTCGACGGCGTGTCCTTGCTCGGCAAATCGATGCCATCTGGTGGCGGCCTCCTCGGCCACCCGAACCATGATCCCGGCGAGGTTCTCCACACGATCACGTCGGAACACCGGCTGAACGATCCGCCTCTGACGCAAGTGCGAGCCGCCCTCGTTCGACACCAGACCGTTGCCTAAAACTTGGAACATCGTCCTCGTGTAACGCGGGCTTTTGCGAAAGTAACTATGACCTTCCTGCAGGATGAACTTCACGTCTGACGCATTAACGAAAACGTAGTAATTGGTTCGTCCAACGCGAAACCTGAATATGTCGCCATACAACCGAGACGATTCGAGAAGAAATTCAAGAGGGGCGCGGCGCATCTGGGGAAGGTGGCCGAGAAATGGCGTTGATGGCGGTTCCGGAACTCCAAGGCTACCTAAATGATTGCGCGTCGGGTTCATCTAGGGCGATACTTATCGAGGACTAACCTCGGAGGCAATGGGCGCCCGTCGACGACGCGGACGGTACTGTTGATGAGTTCGTTGAGGATGCGAAATGACTAAGGTCTCGCAACTCACCCTGACGGGGATTGCGCTCCCCCACCTAACGACCGCTATCCGCAGTTCCCTCCAACGCCTCCAGCCGGGCGGCATCGTCCTCTTTCTGCGCAACGTCGTCACCACGACCGAGCTCGTCCGACTCACTAGGGAGCTGCGGAATCTCCTCAGCCCCCACGCACTCATCGCCGTCGACCAAGAAGGCGGCCGCGTCGCCCGCCTCCGCTCCCCTTTCACCGAATGGCCCCCCATGCGGACCTTCGGC
>JAWXCC010000194.1:0-56955 GCA_034440475.1 Phycisphaerae bacterium
CGGCTGGCCGAAGCCACGCGGTGCACGTGCGGACAACGACGTGCATCACACCAACGACGGCTCAGGAGCGACTAGAACATGGCCATCGAACCAAGCGATCCGCAACTCAAGCTCAACCTCAACCCGAGCGTGAATGAGATCGATTCACGGAGCGGGTCTGTCGTTGAGCGGCGAAGCGGACTCGACCAGCGCATGCTCAGCGGCGATACATCGACGAATCTCGAACGTCGTCGTGGCCCGGGTCGACGGCGAACGGACTACGTCAAGAGCGCCGAGGAAGGCGAGATGAACCAGGAGCAGTTCCTCTTCATTGCGGCGATCGACGCATTCAAGCGGGTGAACGGAAAGACATTTCCAACCTGGACCGATGTCCTCGAGATCATGCGAAAGCTCGGCTACCGGAAGACGATGGCGAGTGAGTTGAACCTCGGCTCACGGGCGCAGGACTGGACTGAGAAGCCCAACGCGCAAAGCGGGGTCTGGAAGGAAGCGGTGGACGAAGACCCCGGCTTCCGGAAGGCCGGATGACAGTCGCGCGGCTTGAACGCGCCCCCGTGGCTCGTTCCGGCAACGACCGACCGCAACACGGATCACTAGCGGAGAGGAGAGCACCCCCGGCGCCGAGCGTCGGGGGTGCTTCGCTTCCGTTCAGGCGTCCGCCTCTTTTTTTTCGTCCCTACTTTTTGTAGTGGTCGGCGTTGATAGCGATGTACTTCTCCCACTCGGCGGGCAGATCCTCCTGCGGGAAGATCGCCTGCACTGGGCACTCGTCAACGCAAAGACCGCAGTCGATGCATGTGTCGGGATCGATGAAGAGCTGCAATGCGACGGTGTGATCGCTGTCGCTCTTCGTTGGATGAATGCAATCGACGGGACACACCTCGACGCATGCGCTGTCCTTCGTACCGATGCAGGGTTCCGCAATGATGTGTGCCATGGGTCACCCATTCTAAAGACGCGCGGCCCAACGACAATAGGTGTTGCGAGTGCAAGCGACATGAATTTCGTGCGGGCGGGATAACCCGCGAATTCCGGCGGGAAAACGGGTAAAGACAGTGGGTAAAAAAACACCGGAGACCGCCTCTCGGCGATCTCCGGTCGTGTTCCTATGGACTGTCGAGGCTTTGCACGAACGTCGGAGTCAGTGCAGGTCTCGGAGTCCGCGGCCCTTGTTAGGCCTTCTTCGTCATTCGGCGAGTTCCGGCCTTCTTAGAGGCCTTCTTCTTCTTCGCCGACTTCTTCGCAGCCTTCTTAGCGGCTTTCTTCTTCGCAGCCATGGGTGGCTCCCTTGTAGTTACGCTCTTGGTGTCGGAGTTGAGCGGAGTGCTGGCGTAACAAAGCGCTTCGCTTTGCAAGTTGTACACCTATCGGCCGTGGAAGAAAAGCCTCTTGACAGAAAAGATTCAAGGGGATCGATTTCGTGGTCGGTCGCGCGGCGCATCGGAGCGCATGCAAGCGACCCACTCAAACTCATTCGAAGACGAGAACGACCAGTGACAACGAGCGCGGTTTCGATCGTGATCAACGGATCTCAGGGGCGCATGGGTGCTCGTATCGCAGCGTGCGCGACCGATGATCCATCGGTCATGATCGCCGCGCTCTTCGACCGGGGTGACGTCGCACCGCTGTTGCGGCAACCTTTGATGCCACCGTCGCTTGCGAACGTCGGTGCGATCATCGATTTCTCTTCGGACGAAGGCGCGCGAGACGCTGTCGCGCTGGCGCGGCGACTTTCATCGGGCCTGCTCGTCGGTACGACCGCGCTGTCGAAGGAGTCGATCGCTGCGATCGACTCTGCGGCTCGTGAGATCCCTGTGATGGTCTGTTCGAACACGTCGTTGGGTGTCGCTGTCGCGCGGCGATTGGCGGCGGAAGCTGCGCGACTTCTTGGTGCTGTCTACGACGTCGACATCATTGAGACGCACCACACGAAGAAGCTCGACGCGCCTTCCGGCACCGCGCTCGCCCTCGCGGCGAGTGTGCGCGAAGGTGGTGGATCCATCGCGGCCGATCGCGTGCATGCGATCCGCGCTGGCGACGTCATTGGAGATCACGTTGTGCAGTTCGCTGGAATCGGCGAAGTCCTGCGGATTCAGCACACTGCGACGACACGCGATCTCTTCGCCCGCGGTGCGATTCGTGCTGCAAAATGGCTGTGTGGGAAGCCTTCTGGGCGCTACCGCATTGAAGACACGTTCCCGACTTAATGGTCGTCGTCGGCGCTCGTGAACATCTCAAGATTGCTGATCGAGGTGCCGTTCACTTGGTTGTAGAGCGCGAGCGCATCGGCGTCGGTGAGCGTTCGCGGGACGCGTGCTCTCACGATTCCGAGGGCGGGGTTGTACCAGAACATCGCGCCTTGACCGCCGCGCACCGTCGGATCGCGCGGGTGCCGGAGTTCGCGTTCGTTGTCTGCTGCGACTTCGACCCAGTGGCGGTCTTGCCCGACGAGTTGATTGGCCGGTCGCTCGCCCTCGAACCACGCGGGTGAGATGGACTGTGGGAACGCGCGCTCTTCCGGCGGCCCGGACTCAAGGGCCACACGAACGTCGAGCTGCGCTTGGATCATCCGGACCGCGTCGTAGGTCACGGCGATCGCGGCGATCCGCTCGGATTCGCGCTCACGTCCATCGACAACGATCGCGATTGCCACAGCGATTGCGGTCGCGCCGAGCACGTTCAGCACCATGCGGCGAGTCGAGATTCGATCGCGTTGCCTAAGCCACAAATCACGGCCCATGGCCACTCCTCAACCGCCTCCAGCGCTGCTCATTTCATCCCGCGACTCCACCGAGTCGTTCCGCGCCTCATCGACCGCCTCGCTGGTCGAGTTGCATCCGAGTTAGGGCCGACACGATCCCAAGCGCCGCGCGATCCGCGCCACCAGCACGATCCGCGTACATTCTCAGCATGTCCGGACCAACGATGGCAGCAGACGAGATTCGCACCTACCAGCTCGCGTGCGGTATGCCGCTCATTGTCGAGCGGGCCGAAAACGTTCGTTCCGCGGCGGTTTCTTGGATGGTCCCAGTTGGCAATGCTGGCGATCCCGAAGGGCCGCTCGGGGATGGTCAATCGGTCCTGCTGTCGGAGCTCGTGTTGCGCGGCGCTGGTGGGTTGACGAGCCGCGCGCTCAGCGAAGCGCTCGACCGACTCGGCGTGCAGCGCGGCGTCTCGTCCGGCAGTGCCCACATGCATCTTTCTGCGGTACTTCTCGGTGATCGCATGCTTGAGGCGCTACCGCTCCTCGTGTCGATCATTCGTGAGCCTGCCCTGCCAGAAGAGCATCTCGACGCGGTCCGCAGCCTTGCGATTCAGTCGCTCGACAGCCTCGACGACGACCCTCAGCAGCGAGTCATGCTCGCTGTGCGTGAGCGGCATCTTCCACCACCATTCAATCGGTCTGGCCTGGGCGACCGCGTGGCGCTCGAGTCAGCGACGATCGATCAACTTCGCGAAGCGTGGACGCGCCGCTGCCGACCCGGCGGCTCGATTCTGTCGATCGCAGGCAACGTCGATGGCGACCAACTCGCGGCGACGCTTGATCGGGCGTTGGCAGGGTGGACGGGGGTGGCTGACGAGCCGCGCGAGCTGCGCCGTCCAACAAGTGGCATTGGCGTCGAAGAGAGCGAGTCATCGCAAACGCACGTTGGACTCGCGTTCAAGGCGCCCCCTGAGGGCGATCCCGACGCGACACTCTTCCGGCTCGCGACGCGCGTCCTTGGCTCGGACACATCGAGTCGCCTCTTCATGGAGGTGCGTGAGAAGCGAAGTCTGTGCTACTCCGTGAGCGCGAGCTACTCTGGCGGCCGAGACCGCGGCATGCTGTCGGTGTACGCCGGCAGCACGCCTGAGCGGGCGCAAGAGACGCTCGATTGCATTGCCGCCGAGGTGGAGCGGTTCGAGAAAGGCATTACCGACGCAGAGTTCGCTCGTGCAGTTGTCGGCTACAAGAGCCGGCTCGTCATGAGTGGCGAAAGCACGGCAGCGCGGGCCGCTGCGGGGGCGGGGGACTGGTATCGCCTCGGCCGCGTTCGGACGCTCGCCGAACTCGCCGCGGAAGTCGATCGCGTCACACTCGACCGACTCAACGGCTACATCACTTCGACGTTTACCGCAGCGTGGCGCTCGACACGCTCGGCTGCGACGATCGGCCCGAGCGCGCTGAGCTTCAAGTGAGTTGCCTGCAACAGCTCCTCGCCACAGATGGGGAGAAGCCGGTCGTATACTCCGACGCACCAATGGCGATTGAAACCGCAGTTTTCCGCCCAGGCACGCGCGTGCGGGTGACCCAACAGGTCCCGCAGATTGAGACGGTCTGGACCACAGAGATCGAAGGCACGATCGTTTGTTACCGCCAAGCAAAGACTGGCTCGTGGTTCGCCCACAGTCATGATGACAAGCTCTGGCTGGATCGGCTCGAGATTCGTAAGGACGATGGAGAGCTGGTCACGCTGAATCTCGATCGGTACAGCGTGATTGAAGATGTCCCACAGACCTCGGACCAGAAGGCGAAAGAGGACCCGACCTCCGCTAGCGGCGCCTAGGAAGGCTGAGTTCACGCGGTGAAGCAGTCGAACAGCATCATCGCGCAGCAGTGTTTCCACGCGGTGTGGGCTGCCGCCGCGTGTATCGCGCTTGTTTTCGTCGCGGGCTGCGACGGCGTTCCGCGATCAAGCAACGAGATCGGATCTGTCGAGCACGTCGAAGCGGGAGATCCAAGTCGCGCCGGGGCGTGGCTGTATTGGCCGTCGTCGATTCGAGTCCACCCGCTCACCCGTATCGATCGTGCGTCGCCGACGCCCTCGATCGATGTCCGCGTTGAGTTTCGCGACGAAACTGGCGATGCGACGAAAGCGGTCGGAACGCTCATCGTGGCGGTGGAGTGCGCGGACGCCGAACCGCGCGCAGAGCGGTGGAAGATTGTTCTCGATTCGATCGAGGCGCATCGGAAGTACTTCGATGCAGTGACCGCGACCTATCGCATCCCGGTCGCTCCCATGTGGACGCAGCCGCCCGCGACCGGATCAATCGTGACGGTGCGGGCGTATCTCTTTGGCGCCGACGGTGCGATGCCGACGGCGAGCGAGCGACTGACTTGGTGAACGTTGCTAGTTTGGCGACGTTTTCTGGGGTGGTGCTGTCTGCGGTTGTTTGATCGCGATATCGATCCCGAGCTGCTTGTACTTCTCGCGGTACTTCGCGAGGAGCCGCGTCTGTCGCGACGTCAAGTCGATTGTTCTTCCGTCGATGAACGCGAGTAGGACATCGCTCGTCATTTCGAGGGGATCTCCCGACGTCACGATGAGCGTCGCGCTCTTACCCTTGGCAAGGGAGCCGTAGCGCTCACCGATCCCGGCCAGCTCGGCCGCCGAGCGCGTGATCGCGCGGAGTGCCTCATCTGGCGTGAGCCCGTACGCGGCAGCTGTGCCAGCGTGATGTGGCAAGTCGCGCTCATGAGCAGGTTCACCAGTGGTCGCGATGGCGAACGGAATTCCAGCGTCTCTGAGCGTGGCCGCGAGCGTGAAGGGTGCGTCGTACTTCTCGTAGCTCCGACCCGGCAAGCGGTGCACGCCAGCGATGATGACGCCTTCGGCGTGGGCTTTGATCAGCGGAATCGACGCCTCGATGCCGGGCGATCCCACGATGATCGCGCGAAGCTGGTTGCGCACCGACCACGCGAGCGCAGACTCAATCTGACTCGCGCTGCCACATGTGATGAAGACTGGATCGGACTTCGAGAGGGCACCGCGCATCGCCTCGAAGCGCTGGTCGCGTGGAGTCTCGGGAAAGCGGGCGGTTCGCTCGACATAGGCTCGCGCGTCGCCTACGAAGCGCTCAAGCGATTCGAGGTCCTTCTTGATCGACTTGGCCTGCTCATCGGCACCCTTCTTTGTCCACCACGCGTGGACGGGCTCGACGAGCGGCCAGTTGACGACCACTCCAACATCGCGATCAATGGCGATCGATTCGGGCGTCCAGCCATCAAGCCGGAGCGCGCTTGCCCGCCCGGACAGTAAGCCGCTGGACGGGACTGTCATCGAAAGAAGTACGCCAGCCGCGCGGGCGACCGGGATGAGATCGGAGTCGGGGTTGATCGCGGTCGCCGCAACAACCTCGGGGTGCAGTGAGCCAGCCTCTGACCGATCGTCGGTCGCTGGCACTTGAAGGGTCTCGACGAGTCCGATGCCCGACATCGTCGCGATGAAGCCGGGGGCGACGTGCAGCCCTGTCGCGTCGAAAGTGAGTGCATCGGCGGGCAGCGCTGGCGGATTACCGCTTCCAACTGCGACGATCGTCCCGCGGTCGAAGACGACGTAGCCGTCAAGAAGCGTCTGCGGACCTTCGGAAGCGACGGTGTGAACGGTGGCGTGGAGAATCGCGATCGGGCGATCTTGCGCCGGCGCAGGAACTTGCGCCGACTGCGGCATTGCTGCGGAGAGAAGCAGCGTCGCGATGGAATGGAGAGGGGACATCAGGAAGAGCATTACTGTGCACCCCCCGCGATGGCGTTCGCACTGCCGCATCCGCATTCGCCGGGGCGAATCTCTTCCGGATCGAATCCGCGTCGCACTAACTCCATGAACCACGCCTCGCGGGAAAGTAGCATGCGAGCGAGCAGCGGTTTCGGCGCTGCTGAAGCGCTCGCCGGCGGGGGTTCGTCCTGTTTGTCTCGATCCTTCTTCGCTTTCGCCTTCTCAGCGCCGCGTGCTGAGGCCGCGCGAGCAAGCAAGCGCTCCCGCTCCAATCGCGTTTCGGTCGCGCGTTTTTCGTCGTTCTCGCGCGAGAATCGTCGCGCACCGTCGACCCACGTTTCGTCGGCACGAGCATAGATCGAGAGCGGATCAGCTGACCAGATCACGAAGTCAGCCGCCTTGCCGACTTCAAGCGAGCCGGTGAGCGCGTCGATCCGCAATTGTTTCGCCGGGTTGATGGTCACGAGCTTGAGTGCCTCGTGCGGTTCGAGTCCACCATAGCGCACGGCCTTCGCCGCTTCGGTGTTGAGACGGCGGGCAAGTTCGTTCGAGTCGGAGTTGAAGCTGGTCGTCGCGCCGAGCTTCGTGAGGATCGCGCCGTTCCACGGAATCGCATCCATCACTTCCATCTTGTAAGCCCACCAGTCGCTGAACGAGCTGGCACCAGCGCCGTGCTTCGCAATCGCGTCGGCAACTTTGTAGCCCTCGAGGACGTGCTGAAACGTGCCGATACGGAAGCCAAGGCTATCGGCGAGCCCTATGAGCATGAGGATTTCGTCTTGGCGGTACGAGTGGCAGTGGATGATGCGCTCACCACGCAGAATCTCGGCGAGCGCTTCGAGTTCAAGGTCCGGTCGAATCGGTTCGCCAGCGCGCTTGCGCCGGTCGTAGTTGTGCGCTGCATCAAACGCGTCGCGGAGAAACGTTTCGACTCCCGTGCGCGAGTCGGGATAGCGCTCCCGATTCCGCGTCACGTTTTCTCCAAGGGCGAACTTGATGCCGGGAATCGCACCAGCCACACGGAACGCGGCTTCGTCCTCGCCCCAGCGCAACTTCACGACGTTGTTCTGGCCGCCGATCGGATTCGACGAACCGTGCAGTTGGTTTGCGGCGGTCAGCCCGCCGGCAAGTGCGCGGTACCAGTTCACATCTTCAGCATTAGTCACGTCGCCGATTCGACATTCGGCCGTGTTTGACTGCGTGCCTTCGTTGACACCGCCATCGATCCCGGTGTGGCTGTGGCAGTCGATGAGCCCCGGTGTGACGTGTCGCCCGTTCGCGTCGATGACGCGTGCACCTTCCGGAGTTGCGAGCGACGGACCGAGCTCCGCGATCTTTCCGTCGCGAACCAGAAGGTCGCAGCGTTCAACAATCCCGCGGTCCGACTCCGTCCACACCGTGGCGTTTCGGACGAGCACAGTCTCGCGCTTCGGTACCTCAGTGAGTCCGAATTCGCCGAAGGGAAACGGCAGCGGACGATCGGCAAGTGCGAGTTTCGCCGCGATCGCCGCGTCGTCGCGGTCGTTCGCGGGTTTCGCTGGCGCGGCAGCGTCAGAACGCACGACAGTGAATCGAACGGTCGTGCCGTCGGCAGCGTCCGCGCGTCCTTCGACGAGCGAGCCCACCGCAACGCCGCCAGCGCGCCACGAGCCATCGCGTCCGAAGACACGGCCGTCGATCATGCAGCTGAAACGATCGCCCTCGACTTTGAACGGACGAATCGTCACCTTCTCGCTCTGCTGGTCGTCGGCCTTCTCGTTGAGTGTGACGATGAATGACGAGTCCTTGAGGTCAAGAAGCGCCTCGAATGTAGGTCCGCCCGCAACTATGAGACGACACGGCCCGTCGAAGGGAAAGAGCGGTGCCGGATCTACGACGTGGCGCGTGCCGGCGGTCCACACGGCGCGGACGGTCCCAGGCTCGTGGTCGACATCTCCAAACGCGAGACCGTCGATCAACACCAGGTTCGCGATCTTGCCAGTCTCGATCGTGCCGAGGCGCTCCGCGAGGCCGAGGATCTCCGCGGGTCGCGTGGCCACGGCCGCGAGCGCGGCCGACGCTGGAAGCCCATGCTCAATGGCGGTGCGGACGTTGTCGCGGAACGCCTTGCGGTCGTCAAGCTTAGCGCTCGTGAACGCGAACGAAACGCCGGCGCGCTCGAGTCGGGCGGCGTTCGTCGGAGCGAGTTCCCACGTCCAAAGATCTCGGAGGGAAAGTGCTTCCGTCTTCGCGACACTCGTGGCGTCCGGCGTGCGCGGCGTGCGCGGCGGGATGAGCAGCGTCCGGTGCGCGAACGACGCGGTCCGGCGGAACTCGGTACCGCTGCCGAGGAAGATGGCGCGCGGGGCAAGACCAAACTCGTCGGCGATGCGCGCTTGACGAAGAAGCGTCGTTTCGTCGGCGGCATCGAAGAGAACTCGCGGCGCTCTACGATCCGCGCTCCCTGTCGGTCGAGCGAGGGGAGCGAGCGCGGCGAGCGCGACTGCGTCCAGGGGGGGCGATGCGTTGGTTCGAGTCGACTCCCACGCGGAGAGCGTTCCGGCGTACCAGCGGGCATCGAGCAGCGTCTGGCGCTCCAGTGCGATCACACCCATGAGTGATGACGGATAGCGCGACGCCTGAGAGACGAATTCTTCGCGCTGGGAGCCCGGTTCGAAGCCGATGAAGAAGCAGCTCGTGGGATCGAGCGATTTTGCCCGTTCGTCATCGTCGAGCAAGACAACTGAGCCCTGCCCGCGAAAGATGCCGTCCTCGGGAAGCACTTGTGCCGCAGCGAATCCCAGCGCGCGCAGCGATTCGCGAGCATCCTTCGAGAGCGGCGGCAGGTCCGCGGTCGTCACTTGGGGAACGACGAGCCGATTCCAGTGGGCGCCCTTGCCCGCCGCGGCGCGATTCTGGGCGTCGGTCGAATCGACGGGGAACGCTGCTTCGACGAATCCGGCGTAGAGCGTGAGCCCGTTGGCCTGCCATACGCGATAGCCGGGGGGCACGGCGAGATTCGCACCAACGCCAACGATGAGTCCGCGATCGATGAGGACCACGCCGTCGGTGATCGGCTCGCTCGTTGGGCTTGCGATGACCGTCGCGCCGACGATCGCTTGCGGGCCCGCGTCGGCTTCGCGCATCCCGTTCACGGGCGCTACTTGCGCAAGTGCGACCGATTCCCAACTACAAACCAGACTGCAAACCAGACTCGCTCCCAGACCCACGTTGATGTCGAGACGGGCGCCAGCCAAGAGGTTGAGGTGCTTCACGCCCGCGATTGTCACCCAAATTGCGCCTCAAAACGCAGACGCCGCAGGGAGATCCTGCGGCGCCTGGACGTTTGACTCCGACGTCAGAGAGGGATTTGGCTGTCGGGCCCGATCTGTCCGGGCCTCCGGAACCGCTGAAGTAGACAAGCCGTCAGCTTCAGTTGCCACCGATGTCTTCAAGCAGACGATCGATGACTGTGTTCAGCTTTTCGTCCGATTCGTACGTACCGTCTGCGATGGCAGCCTTGATTTCCGCGACCTTCTCAGCGCGGATTGGTGGCAGGCTGCGAAGCGTGTCGAGCCATCGAGCGTGTTCGGAAAGCTCGACTCGATCGCGATTCTCGGTGCGTTGGCTCGTTTCCGTGGAAGACCCGTGACTTACTCTCGTCGTTGAATCCGTGGCAGGTCGGTTGAGAGGACCGACACTGCCGTAGCCAAAGCTGGGACTGATGCTAGAACTGATATTGCCGATGTCAGGCATGGACTGATACTCCTCCGCGAAGCGCATTGGTGCTGGTCTGCACCGTAAGATGCGCTAGCGGATCAAGAAGGGAACTGCACAACCGTCCTGGCTGTCGACTATGGGCGAAATCCGATCGTTCGCGACCGAATCCCGGTGTCCTGCCCGGGCTCAGAGATCGGCGGACCGAGCCGAAGCGCTTGAAGTTTGCAACGTTCGCGTGCAAGTTTGTAAATCCAGTTCGGCCAGCGACTTGGGAGAGCCGTCCCGCACTCTCGTCATCCCGTCGGCGGCATTCGATGGAGCAGCTTTCGATGTCCGGTAAGAGCGCCATTCCTAGCACGTCCTCCCCCATCTTATGGGCGACCTTCTTCGCTTTCTCGCTGATCGCGCCGAACGCCGTGAATTCTCCTTGTTTCGGCCAGTGGCCTGACCTTCCGAGCGCTCGTCCGAAAGACCCAGGTACGCCAAGTTCGCCGCAAGGGGGGAAGCCGAAGCTAGCGCCGCGGGATGGCGGAAAGCCGCCAGAGCTTTGGAATCCGGGAGACGAGATCGACGCGCCGAAGCAGCCGGTGCCTGTGAAGAGTCCGAGTGGCAAGACGGACGCCAAGACCGGCGGAAACCAAGCTCCCACCGGGGCGAGCGAAGACGCTCCAGCATGGTCGGTGTTGCTCGCGACCTTCTCGCAAGACGAGCACGCCGAGATCGCGCGATCGATGCGCGAACGTATCGCGATGCGCTACCCGCAGTTGAAGGACTGCTTCGTCGCGCCGGTCTCGCACGGCTCGGTGATTCTTGTCGGTCGGTTCGCCGCACCTGGTACGCCGGAAGCGCAGGCGAAACTCAAGGAAGTGAAGGCGATCACTGCCGACGGGCAGCGACCGTTTGCGACGTCGATGCTGACGCGCACCGAAACAACGAGCGAGGGGCCTGGTCCGTACGACGTTCGTCGCCTGCGCCAACGTTTCCCGACTATCGTTCCGCTGTACAGCCTGCAGGTCGGTGTCTGGAGCACGTTTGGCGAGAAGTCGGCAAACCCGGCACAGATTCGCGAAGCCGCAGATCGCTACTGCAAGGAACTGCGGCTGAAGGGCTTCGAAGCGTGGGTTCATCACGACGGGACCACGAACACAAGTAGCGTGTGCGTCGGACACTTCGATCACAACGCCTACGACTCGAAGAGCACGCTGTACTCAAGCGAGGTCGCCGCGTTGATGAAGCAGTTCCCCCGGCATCTCATGAACGGCGAGGAGCTCGCGATTCCAATCGACCCGCAGAACCCGAAGGGCAAGACGCGTCCGCAGGCGTGCCAACTCGTCGAGATCCCTCGCTAATCGGTGGAGTGCGATGACGCTATCAGCGACCTTGAGCAACCACAGGATCCTCGGCCAGGCCCAAGCCCGCACCGCGCTCACCCGATCGCTCGTGGGTGGTCAGGTGCATCACGCGTGGATCTTTCACGGCCCGCTCGGTGTCGGGAAGTGCACGACTGCGATCGAGTTTGCGCGTTTGCTTCTCGATGCCGAGGCCTCGTCCGAACATCGACATTTGTTCGAAGCACCGCGTGGGACTCGCGTGGCCCAATTGATCGACGCGGGCTCGCATCCAGATCTTCACGTGATTCGCAAGGAGCGCTCCGAAGATTCTCAGATTGCGTCGCTCCGCGAGAAGAAGCAGACGAACATTCCGATTGACCTGCTACGGGAGTTGATGCTCGGTGGAAACGTCGATGGCAAGAGTTTCGACGGACCGGTCTGGCGCACCTCCTACGTCGGGTATGGAAAAGTCTTCATCATCAATGAAGCAGAACTGCTCGATCACGTCGGGCAGAACTCGCTTCTGAAGACGCTGGAAGAACCGCCGCCTAACACCTACATCATTCTGATTACCGCGCGCGAAGATCGATTGCTCCCAACGATTCGTAGTCGATGTCAGCGCGTCGCATTTACGCCACTCTCGAAAGATGCAATGCAGGAGTGGTTCAGCCGGAACCCACTCGCGTTCGGTGGGTCCAGCGTCGACGCTCGATCGCTGGACTGGATCGCGCGGTTTGCTGATGGATCGCCAGGCTTGGCGATGCTCGCGGCGCGACACGGTGTTCACCTCTGGGCGAACGATCTCGCGAGTTCGCTAGCGGATTCCTCGAAGGGAACTTTTGTCGCGGCGCTCAGTGAACGTATGAGTGAGTTAGTCTCAGGCTGCGCCGAAGCCGCTGTAAAGGAAAACGCGAAGGCAAGCAAGGAGGCAGCGAATCGACTCGGCGCACGCTTGCTCTTCGGTGTCCTCAGTCAGCATGTGCGCGACGGGCTCGTTCAAGCCGCAGAGGCTGGCGACCTTGGCCTCGCCGAGCGCTGGGCTCAACTCGTCGATGTAATAGACGCCGCCGACGAACAGATTCGGCGCAACCTCAACCAGAAGCAGGTGCTCGCCAATCTCGTGGCGCAGTGGGTCGGCGTGGCGCCATTCGCTACAAGCGGAGCGCGGCGTTGAGCGCCCTCGAGATTGAGCGCGTCTGGATCTTGTCGCGCATGCCGACGATTCCGAGCGGTGCCCAGTGCTGGGAAATTGAGCAGGGCTACCTGCCGGAGCCAAGCGAAGTCGCGCGTGCTGCGGCAAATCTCCCCGCAGACGCGGAGTCTGAAATGTCGGCCGGAGGGCGTCTTCGGAGGATTCGAACCCAAGACGGTCGGACCGTGTGGAAGCACACGATCAAGCGCGGGGTAGGCTTGGTGCGCGAGGAGAGTGAGCGCTCGATTGAGGAACGTGAATTCGACCGCTGGTGGCCACTGACCACCGGTCGCCGCATCGAGAAGACGCGCTATCGAGTTCGCGCCGACGGACTGGTGTGGGAGATCGACCGATTCCGACACCTTCCGCTCGTCATGCTCGAGGTGGAGTTGCCAAGCGTCTCGACGCAGGTGAGCTTGCCCGACTGGCTCACGTCGTTAGTGGAGCGCGAAGTGACATCCGACGCTCGCTACCGCAACGCAGCGCTCGCGATCAAAGGTATGCCTCAGGGCGATTGCGGTGCGAGTTCGTCGGCGATGTCGTAGACGGCGCGGAACGTGGATCGCGCGGCCGCGATGACACGCGCCGCGTCGGCATCGGGAAGGTCGAGCGTGTCGAGCGCGACGCGGAACGCCTGCCAGCGCGGACGCTGATCGGCGCCGTGTGGATCGAGTGAACTCGTCGCCGCTTGAGGCTCAAGTCCAAGCGAACGCTCAAGGGCCCGGGCGAGGTACACGTTGCCGTTTGTCGCCCCTTCGAGCACATACAGCATGCCAACGAGAGCAGCAGGATCCGCAGCAGCGGCGTCTCCGATGAATCCGCAGAACGATCGAGCCGCACGACAACGGGCCTGGTCAGCGATCGTGCCTCCGAGCGCCGCGATGTCGTGCTTGAAGAGCGGTGAACGGAGGTGATGGTCGCGAACCATCGCGTGCACGGCGGGATTGTTGCTGGAGTTGAGCCCTGTCTCGAGTGACAGGTGCACGTGGTAGAGCTCGTGCAGATAGAGCGCGAGTTCGTCGCGCGACACCGCGCCGCGCAGGAGTCGTTGCTGAAGGGGATGACGCTCAGCGGCGACATGCAAATCTTGCGTGCCATCCTTGAGTGCGGCTGCGAGTGGACTGGTAATGGTGGACATAGCGTTTGCCGTGCGGTAGGTGCGGAGCCCGATCGTACCAGTCATCGAGCGTGCACCGTTTAGGTAGTGCGAAGATACTGATCACTCGATGTGATCCGGAACCACAATGACACACGCCTCGCCTCCTCGCACCGTCGTTATCGTCGGTGCGGGTTTCGGTGGGCTCGAAGCAGCGCAGCGAATCGCCCGCGCTGGAGCGCACACAGGCATCCGCGTGATCGTGCTCGACCGAAGTAATCACCACTTGTTTCAGCCGCTGCTGTATCAGGTGGCAACGGCGGTGCTCTCGCCCGCGGATATCGCGTTTCCGATTCGGCGCGTGTTCCGCCGCCGTGCGAATGTTCTAGTCTTCCGCGCCGAGATCGCACGGGTCGAGCTCGTGCGACGTGCGATCGTGCACTCGGACGGAACAGAAACGCACTACGACTGGCTCGTGCTCGCGGCTGGCGCTGGACAGTCGTACTTCGGCCGGGACGAATGGGGATCGTTCTCCCTCGGCATGAAAACTGTCGAAGACGCATCGCGCATTCGGGGACGCATGCTCCAAGCGTTCGAGGATGCTGAGGCGGAATCAGATACCGAAGCGCTCCGCGCTCATCTCACGTTCGTCATCGTCGGTGGTGGACCAACTGGTGTTGAGTTAGCTGGCGCGATCAAAGAACTTACGGTGGACGCGATGGATCCCGACTTCCGTCGCTTCGACGCGGCCAACGCTCGGGTGATTCTCGTTGAGGCCCAGGATCGCTTGCTCGGAGCGATGTCGACCGAGAGTTCGCAGAACGCCAAAGACGCGCTTGAGCGAATCGGCGTCGAGGTGCGCCTCAGGACCAGCGTGACCGATATCGACGAGCGTGGCGTCACACTGCAGATGGAGGGCCGCGACGGCGAAATGGAGAACGGAACGATCCGCGCCGATACGGTGCTGTGGGCGGCGGGTGTTGAAGCAAGTCCGATTGGGCGAACGCTCGGTGTCGGTTGCGATCGCGCGGGCCGCGTTGAGGTTGGGCCCGATCTTTCGGTCCCCGGTTACCCCGAAGCCTTCGTGATCGGAGACATGGCGTCGGCGACATGTGCCCGCACCGGCGGCCGCGTGCCTGGGCTCTGCCCCGCAGCAGCGCAAATGGGTCGATTCGTCGGGGACCTGATTGTGCGCGAGGCTCGAGGCACGTCAGGACCACGACCTTCGTTTACGTTCCGCGACAAGGGAGAGCTGGCAACGATTGGTCGCGCGAAGGCGGTAGCGGATCTACGCGGACGTCACTTCAGCGGGCTGTTCGCTTGGCTGCTGTGGTGCTTCGTGCACGTCTTCTTCTTGATCGGATTCCGCAACCGTCTGTTCGTGATGCTCTCGTGGGGCATCACGTACCTGCTGTACTCGAAGGGCTCGCGCATCATCCTAGGGAACCCACGCAACCGCGTCGAACTGCGCGTCGGCGACCCACGATGAGTACTTAACAACTGTCTGGAGTTGGGAGAGGACGCACGAGGGGCACGTCGCGCTAGATCTTCAAGTCGCGGCCGTGTGGAAGGTCGTGTAGGTTCGCGATACCGAAGATCCGCAGGAACTCTTTGGTGGTGCCGTAGAGCATCGGACGGCCGACTTCTTCGGCGCGTCCAACAATACGGACGAGCCGGCGATCCATGAGACTCTTGAGCACTTCGCCACACGCGACGCCGCGAATCGATTCGAGATCAGCTCTCAGAAGCGGTTGGCGGTACGCGACGATCGCGAGGGTTTCGAGCGCGGCTTGGCTGAGTCGTGTCTGCTGACGCTCTCCGCGTAGCCGCCCGAGCAGCGGTCCGAACGCGGGCAGGGTCAGCACTTGCCAGCCGCTCGCGACCGCGTCGATGCGAAAGGCGCGGCCCGTCGATTCGTATGATGCGTTCAACGCATTGATAGCGTCGTGGAGCAGCCCAAGCGCGTGCTTGCGTGCCTTCGCGACGGCGGGATCCTCAGCGACAGCCAGCTCTGTGTCAGTCGCGCCGTCGTGCACGTCCGCTTGCCGAGCGGTCGGCGTCTTCGTCTTCCGTTTCGGCTTGGTCGGAACGACCGGCATCAATCCGAGCAACTCCACCAACCGCGCATCGCCGAGCGGGCGATCCGCTGAGAGTAGCAGCACCTCGATTCGTTGTCCCAGCGGAAGGTCCTCGCACGCAGCACCAGCCGAGCCATCCGTCGACCCGTCGAGCGCCGGGCCGTCGTCGGCAAACGCATCAGCGTGGGTCAGCGGTCGCGAGTCTGCGTGAATGCGGGTCTCAAGGTCCACGTTTACCTCGGCTGCGTCGTCAGAAGCTGAGGGCATGGCGCAAGGCTACCACACGAATTCGGGCGGACGAAATCAGGGTAATGAACGCGATACAAGTCAGTTTCGCGCGAGACGGACCTTGGTGGCGGCGAGTTGTTGGGCTCGCTCCAGTTGCTCTCGATCGTCCTTCTCCGTATGCCCAGGCTCGACTATCCGAGCTCGAGCCTCGGACAGTTCTCGCTCCGCAACCGCGCTGTCGATGCTCGTCGCTTCCAGAGCGCTATCGGTCAGAAGGGTCAACTCGTTGCCCTGCATCTTGGCAAAGCCGCTGTCGATGACGAAGGTCTTCGCACCGCCTTCGACGAGGTCAACCCGGACCGTTCCCACCGCGAGCTTGGTCAGGAACGGACTCGCGCCGTGCATCACGCCGAGCTGTCCGTCCCATGCTTGGAAAGAGACGTATGTCGTGTCGGCATCCAGCACGCATTGGCTGGGAGTCACGATCGAGCAGTGAAAGCTGTTAGCCACGGAAGTCCTCAAGAATCGTTGTGAACCGACTACGCCCAATGAACTAGGGCGCAACCGGCTCGGGCATGCTAACGACGGCGGGAAGAACTCGCCCAGCGAAACTGGTCAAGACTCGCGACTCTGATGGGCGTCGCAAGTCCGTCACGCTGCTGGTTACACGGCTGGTCCTGATGTGGGCCATGCAGCCCAGAACCTTCTGGGACCTTGGGCAAGTCGTAACAAAGAAGCCACGACCGGGAAAACCGGTCGTGGCTCGTGGATCAGGAGGAACCGACTTCGGCTCGGAGGAACCGAGTCAGCGGTTGTCGAATGCGAGTCCAGTTAGGCTCGGCGGCGACGGCCGAACGCCGTCAATCCACTGAGGCCCAAGAGGGCGAAGGCGCCAGGCGCCGGAACCATTGCGACGAAGACGCTTGTGAAAGACGTCGACGAGTTCGCGCCAAGCAGGAAGTGGAGGGTGACCGAGAGGTCACTCCCCAGATTCGGGCCAGCGAAGCTTGGAATGGGGTCGCCGAACGACTCCGCTCCTAGCGAGTTGCTTCCCGGAGCATTGCGAACGATGTTGACCGAGTTGAACAGCGAGCTCACGAGCGAAGCGCCCGTTGAGCCTGCCCACATCGGGCCATCGCCGACGATGCTGATGAAGCCAGGGCCGCTGGTCGTGAGACCACCGCTGACCGAGCCGCCGTAGACGGTCGAGCCGAGCAGTGCCACCGGCAGACTGACCTTCAGCTCAACCTCAATGGCTGACGCTGACAGGTTCTGGATGACGTAATTTCCCGCCGTGAACGCCTGGGTTCCACCGTTTGACGAGTTCGACGCGTTGAAGTCCCAGTTCAGGACCCAAGCGCCGCCGCCGTCAAGGAGGCTTCCTTGGTAGTTGAACACAGAAGCCAAGTTCGTCGGACTTCCGACGAGCCCAAAGTTCTGGTTCGATCCGTCCACGGTAACGTCGAGCGTAACGCTGGGGCCATCAGCCGAAGCGAAGCTCGTCGCAGCCGCTGCGAGCACGCATGCCGCAGAGGCGATTGACCTTCGAACACCAAATCGGAGCATGTGAGTTCCCTCCCTCAACCTTCTCGACGAACGCCGGAGTGGTCCGACGTCCGAAGTATTGGACCGACCCTTTCCCGAGAGCCGAGCCGTGTTTCCAGTCAGTTCGCCACGACGCCCTTGATGCGCCGCGGCGTATTTCTCCCAATTCGAAATCGCCCGGTGGCGAGCCCTATCTGGCCGGTGTCTCAGCTACCTGAGGACAGCAACCAATGCCTCAGGCAAGCTGAGGCATGGGATGAATCACGAGCGCCGTCGCCGACCACCGAGACCGACGAGACCGAGCATCGCAATCGCGCCAGCCGGAGCCGGAACGACGACGACGAACAGGCTCGTGAACGACGCCGAGTCGCCAGCCGTCAGCGTGAACGCCAAGCGGATTGCGATGTTCGTATTCACGGCCCCGTAGGCCTGCGACGGAATCGGATCGCCGAAAGAGGCCGGGCCGATCGTCTTGCTTTGGAAAGCTCCGGCAGTGGCCGATGCGCCAGCGAGCAACGAACCGGCAAGATTGCCGTTGAAGCCCCCATCGACATCGGTCAGTGCGCGGTAGATCGGACCGCCAGTCGGCAGCGACGAGACGGTTGCACCATCACCAGTGAGGTCCGTCACGGTTCCCGTGACTGATCCACCGATGAGCGTGTTCGCCATCGCGAAACCGATCGGCAACGCCACATCCAGGAAGAACGACTGCGTCGAGCCACTGGTGTTTGTCACCACGAGGTTGCCGACGATGAACGGATCCGGATTGACGAGCAAGCCCCAACTCACCTTGAAACCGCCACCAGTATCGATGGGGTTGGTCACGGTGCCTTGGTAGCCGAACGTGCTGTTGCCGTTCGACCAGGCATTGCCTTGAGTCGCCGCGCTAAAGGAATAAGAAGAGATCCCATTGCCCACATGGAGCATGAGATCTGGAATGGTGGTGGTATCGGCGTTCGCCGATCCCGCAGCAAGCGCCATGACAGCGCAGCCACACCCCGTAGCGAATAAACATCTATGAACGGCAGCCATTGAGACCCCTTCCTCCGATGAGGCCCATCCATACTCCCTCCCAAGGAGCATGGACAGCTTTTCCGGCGGTGCCGTAGCGCCGCCCTTTTCCCACTTGGAAACTATCACGACCTCGGAGGGGCCGCAAGTCGAAAGGCGCGCATTATCGCAAGTGGATGGGTTTTGTGACGCAGTTTGGTTCGATCGCCGCTCTGGCAGAGCGGCCGAACGAACGAATCCGGTCCGAGAAACGAGTCGCGTCAGGCGTTGACCGCAACAACGGGGGCGAGTTCGGAGCTCACCTCTGACCGTCCTCGCGGCACCATCGAGATCACGTCGTGTTCAGGTCGAATCCACTCTTTTATCGCGGAGCGGACGACGTCGAGTCGATCAGCGAGCCGAATCGCCTCCTTCAGCGGCTTGACGTGGCCGAGCGATTTGCCGTACCAAGAAATGCGCTGCTGCATGCACCGAAGCGCTGAGATAGGAGGCTGATACCGCTCAAGCAAATCGGTGTGGCGAAGGATGCACTCGAGCTTTTGGTTGACGCTTGGTTCGGGTGTGACTGACCCGAACCGCAACGCACTCGCGGCCCGCCGGAATATCCAGGGTTCGCGGAGTGCAGCGCGGCCGATCATCACACCGGAGCAGCCGGAGCGCCGCATTAGTTCGGGCACCTTGCACGGATCGTCGACATCGCCGTTGCCGATCACGGGAATGTGCCGCACTGCGGCGACAACTTCTGCGATCGCGTCCCAGTCGGCAGCACCAGAGAAAAATTGGATCGTGTATCTGCCGTGGACTGTCACTGCGGCAATGCCGACCTCTTCCAGCGCTCTCGCTAGGGTCGGAGCGACTCGATGCTCTGGATCCCAACCTAGTCGCATCTTGGCCGTCACGGGTACCCGGCCCGCGCCATGGCGCTCGACGGTCCGGACGATTCGTTCCGCCAGTCGGACAGTCGAGCCCACATCACAAAGGAGGAGCGAACCGCCGTGCTTCTTCGCCACCTTGTCGACGGGGCAACCCATGTTGATGTCGATCAGGCGGGCACCGTGGTCAATTGCCCAAGCCGCAGCTTCCGGGAGAGGATCCTCAGAGTTCCCGTAGAGCTGCATCCCGCAGGGTTGATCGAGTCCGTTCGTCGCGGCGAGCTCCAAGGTCCGAGCCGACTGCTTGAGGATCGCTCGTGAGTTCAGGAGATCTGTCGTCGCTAGGCCGACGCCACCTTGCTCACGACAAAGAATTCGAAACGCGAGATCGCAGTGCCCGGCGATCGGGGCAAGTAGCAGCGGGCTCTCGAGTAGCAAAGGTCCGATCCGGAGGGTCACGCCCCAAGTGTAGCTCTCGGGCACGACCTTCTGACACCCGAAAGTCTCACGGCCTCGGTTGGCTTCCTTCAGCAAACGTTCCGCGTTCAAGGGTCCAGTCGTTACCGAAGAAACCAGCCAGTCGGATTCCGGAGGCACCGGTGAGTAGGGTGTCAGCAGAAAACACCGCGAGATCGGGATAGCCCACGCCGGAGACGAAGTAAGGGAGCCGCCAGGTAAGTCGGTCTCCGACAGCGGAGGTTCCTCCGACAACCGCCACGCTTGCGGTTGAGCTGCCATCGCGTGGAAAGGTGAAGACGCACGCCAGATCGTCACCGGCGATTTCGCGGTCGCCGATTTTCACCGAGCCTTGCTTGACCAGAATCGGGCAACCCGCGAGAAGCGAGTTCCATGCACTGTTCGTATCGGCGTTACCGAAGATGACGACGTTTCGGTCAGGCGACGACTTCGCGTCAAAGTCCGAGTCGGCAACCACGTCGACTGCGCCGTTCCCTCGGTACCACCACACTTCAGCGTCATAACGTGCCTTCGCGCGGAGCCGGGCATCGCTCGCCTCGTCGCCGGTGGTCCCGTACACGAACAGCATGCGGTTTCGGAATGCGTCCTTGAACGGCCCGCCGCGCAGGCTCGTCTTCCCCCCGCGAACCTCATCGACGCGCCAAGCGCCGTTGACGCGGGAGAGCCAGAGGGTTTGGCTGGGATCCTGACGAAGACGGTCGCCGGTGTCGGTCGGCCGATTCGCCTGCACGACGGTGTCGTCGAGCTTCACCTCGATCGGTCCGTCACCAGCCTCGGGCACTGGAACCCCGAGTCGCGCAACGTTCTTCGTCGTTCCCTCGTAGCCGCGCGCGGTCCGAGCGATGGTGACCGAGCTCGTCCGCATCGGTTCTATCTGCTGGTCGATCGTGACCCAGCGACACGTCGGAGACACCCACGGTGCAGCGGTGCTGAACTCGATGCGACTAACCGCCTGAGGATCGGGGAGCGTGCGTTCTGAAAGAAACTGAACGAGCGGAGGCCAGTCGAGACATTGGTCGCCCCACCAGTGGTTCGCCCCCGGTCGCTCGTAATAGACGAAATCGGCGTGAGCGCCACCATCCTCGGCGGCTAGGTAACGGCGCATCGCGCGTGCCTGTCCGACTGGCACGTTGTCATCGACGTCGCCATGAAGGATGTAGATGCCGAGCCCGCTGTAGTTGCGGCCCAAGTCAAGCGTCTCGCTCGGGCTCATCGCGCGGCGGAAGATGCCTTCGACTCCCGATTCATCGAGATCTACTCCGGATCCGTAGGTGCGAAACGAAATCCAGCCGGCGCTCGGCGCGATAGCGGCAAAGCGATCAGGAAAGTGCGCGCCGAGTTGCCACGTGCCGTGCCCGCCCATCGAGTGCCCGGTCAGCCACTGTCGACGCGGATCCGTCTTGAACTGCTGCGTCGCGTGCGCGAGCACCTCGAGCGCGTCGAGGCGCCCCCAGTCCTCCCAATCGAACCCGTATGGGCGGCGATTCGTCGGACAAACAATCACCGCGAAGTCTTTAGGGCCGTAGCAACCGGCCTGCCGCTCCGCAGCCACGCTTGCGCCGTGGAGCGAAAGAATGAGGCCTGGGGCATGCTCCGATTCAGTCTTTGGCGGTACTGCGGCGTAGTACTGCACACTCCCATCGATGTCACTCACGAACGTAATGCGGCGCCGTGCGTTCGATCCAACGACGCCCAGTTCGACCGAACTCTTTGCAATCTGCGTCGCGTCGGCACCAACGCCGTCAAGAAGCATCGCGTCGACGGTCACTTTTCCCGCTGTAGTAATGGCACCGCCTTCGAGTACCGCTCGGGCTTTGTAGACCGAACACGGCAACAGATCCGGAAGTGCGGTGCGCGTCACTGTTCCGTCTGGGTGCCGAAGCTCGATTGATAGCCCACGCGCTGTAGCAACTGAGGGGTTCGCGACGAACAAGCCGAGCTCGCAGTGCGACGGCTCGTCGACGACGAGGTCAGGCAGTGTGTCGTCCTCATCGAGAAACCACGGCCGCTCCGATGGGAGTTCGAGAAGCTCCGCCGAGAATCCACCACGGCCGCAGACGAATAGAAACTCATTGACGCCAGCTTTGATCGCGACCGGAATACGAGTGAAGTCGTATCCATATGGGTCGCCGACGCGCGGCTCGCCATTGACATAGACGAGAGCGTGTCCGGTCGCAGACAGCAATGCGACTCGGTCCGTGTCCGACTCCATCGTAGCGTACGCATACCCGTTCGCTAACAACTCGTGCGATATGCGCTGAGCATCCTCTTTCGCGGCAACGCGCTCCCACGTTCGGACGGTGCCGTCCGTTGCGGTCACTGTGTCGCCAGCGCGCGGTGGCGAAAACTTCCCTTGCACGAGTACGTATTCCAGCGCATCGAAGCGGATCGGTGTGCGCCCGCTCTTCCCCACGCCGCCAATGATGAGCGCTTCGGTGAAGCGATGCGGCAACGGATCAGCGGCGAAAGAAACCGACGCAATCGCTGCAACGGCTGCAAGAGTGAAGAGGCGCATTCGAGAAGCCTACTCTGAGGTCGGCGTGTGCCACAGCGGCAAGTTCACTGCGCCTGCGTTGTGACGATCGCGTGCTCAAGTCGATAGATCCCCAGCAGCGCTCCGCCCAATGCGAACGGCTCGACGTGCAATTGCCCGCGCATGACGCCGAAACGAATCGAGTGCTTGCCGACGAATGTAATCGGCCTCTCGAGCTTGACCTCGATCGAGTCGAAGGGTGTCGGCGGAATGCCGATGCAACAACCATCCCAGCGGTTCATGGTGAAGAGCACTTCCCGCGTCTCTTCGGTGACAACCGGCGTCGACACGTAGCCCGAGATCTCGATCCAGCCGCCGTCCAGTGGGCGAATCCACGCAGGGACATCGGCCGTGGTTCCGTCAGCGCGGCCGCCAGTGATGCCGCCAGTGATGATTGACTCGCGCGCCGAGCCAAGCAAGTTCCATTGCACGCGATACGGATCGTTCTCGCTGCCGTGTCCAGATACCTCGAATCGATCGTCGAGCATGATGGTCCGAGCATCGACTTGGCGCACGGGATCGGTTGCTCGCGGTGCCGTTGGCGCAACACCCGTAGCGGGAACCGGCGGTGCCTCCGGCGAGGCATGCGGCGCAGAGATCGGTGCGCTCGGAACTGACTGTCGAGCGACACCAGTGTCGGACACCGTGACTGGCGAAGTCGACACGTCGCTCGGCACCATGATCCAAAGCGCTGCGGCGATGCCGATCAGGAGTGCGAGCAAAGTCCACAGGATCCGCATGGAAGCATCGTACGAGTCGCCGCGCGTCTGTCACTACGCGAAGAGCGCAGTGAGAATCGCGTCGCGGACAGACGTCATGGGAAGGAACGGCCCGCTTGCAGGCGGATCGAACGCGTCGAGTCCGTCGCCGAAAAGCAGCGGCTCAAGCCCGCGGGCAACCTCGACTCGCCCGTGAGATCCACGAACGAGAGTCGGATCAAGCGGAATGACGTCGAGCAGTGTTCGGAATCCGAGCTTCCGCTTGAGTAGACGCCAACCAATCGCGAGTTGCGGAAGCGAGATTCGCGGATCAATGAAGAGCTCGCACGGGTCGTAACCCGGCTTGCGGTGGATGTCAACGGTGCGGGCAAAGTCCGGTTCCTGTCCTTCGTCCCAGTAGCGATAGGCGAACCACGCATCGGGCGCAGCCTCGAGCACGAGCTCGCCAGCGCGCGGATGATCGATGCGCAAGCCGCGCTGCGCGGCCCGATCCAGAACGCGTTCGACGCCGGGTAGTGCACCTAACACTTCAGCGACTGCACTGACCTGTGTCGCGTCACGCACGTACACGTGCGCCGCTTGGTGGTCACAGACCGCAAACGCAGCGCTTGCGATTGGGTCGAGATGCTGACCGCCCAGTTCATCGCGCGTCACGAGATGTCCCGACTCTTTGAGCGCGCGATTCGGCTCTATCACTCGACGCATCGGTGCGATGCCGTACTCGCTCGTGACGAGCACTCGTGCTCCGCGCCCGCGGAAGAAGTCGATCAGCGATCCGCAGACGCGGTCGATCTCGCGGATATGCTGACGCATCTCAGGATGCTCCGGACCGAGCTTCTGTAATGGATAGTCGAGATGTGGCAGGTAGATGAGACTCAGCGACGGCGCAAACTTCTCCGCAGTGCGTCGCGCTGCCGCCGCAATCCAATCGGTCGAGCGAATGTCGGCACCAGGACCCCAGAAGCGAAACAACGGGAACTTCCCGATCGCGGCTTGGAGTTCATCGCGCCACTCACTTGGCTTTGTCCAGCAGTCGGGAACCTTGCGGCCATCTGCGCGATAGAGCGGACGCGGCGTGACCGCGATGTCGGCGCTCGACGCCATGTTGAACCACCAAAAGAGATTCGCGCACGTGCACGCGGCGTCGTGTCGTCGCGCCTTCTCCCACACCTTCTCACCAGAAACGAGGTGATTCGATTGCTTCCAGAAGTGCACCTCTTGAAGCTCGCGATCGAACCAACCGTTGCCGACGACACCGTGATCGCACGGATCGAGCCCGGTCAACATCGACGCTTGCGACGTGCAGGTCACGGCGGGAAACGGTGGGCGAAGAAGTCGCACGCCGCCGCCTTCGCGCGCGTGTTCGCGCAAGCGTGGCGCCGCGTCGCCTAGGAGCGATGCTGAAAGTCCGACCACGTTGAGAACAGCGACAGGCGTCACGAGCGAAGCAGTCTACGCGGCCGTAGGGGGTTAGGTGCCCGCGATGCGACGCTGCGCCCAGCGGGTTAGACCGAAGCAGATCACTGCGGCACAACCGTACGCGAGTGAATGCGCGAGGAAGAGCACATACGCGTCGTACAGGCTGATCGTCGCGATCCAGAGGCCCACGGCGGGTCCAATTTTTGGAGGGCGTCTTTCCACGAGGCGCGATGACGCCATCGTGCACGCGCTGATGAGTGCAGCGGTGCAGAAGAATCCTACGGCGAGCGCGATCGCATGTGGGTTGCCCCCGCGATCGCCGAGTCCTTTCAATCCAAAGATCACGATCGGGCTGAGGAGGAGAACCGCAAAGAAATTGGTAGCGCCCGGTGGCGGCGATTCACCCGACTCGACCTTCACTGCAAGCACGTGCACAGGCCCGAACTTGTGACCGCACTCAGAGCAGCGGTCTCGGTCAGTC
Organism: Phycisphaerae bacterium; assembly: GCA_034440475.1. Lineage (GTDB taxonomy): Bacteria > Planctomycetota > Phycisphaerae > Phycisphaerales > SM1A02 > JAEUIT01. The sequence goes on from JAWXCC010000194.1 coordinate 25,158, forward strand.
ATTCGCGGATAGCCGCAGACACCGCACGCACTGCTCGAACTTGGCGCGTGGGCGAAGGCTTCTCGGCGCGCGACGACACTAAATGCGGCGACGTAGAGCGTGAGAATGAGTGCAGGTATGAAGACAAACCACGGCTGCGCTGGAATGCCGATAGCAAGCGCACCGACGACGTACACCAAGCCGCGACAGACACCCATGATGAGGACCGACCACGTCGTCGCGGCGTGGATCAGGTCGTACGCAACGATGCAGGCGACGAGCGCGAGTCCGGCCACGAGTGACGGCAGCCCGAGCAATGCCAGCAAGCCGAGGCCACCCAAGAGGAGCAGCGTTACGAAGGTCGCGGCGCCACGCGACGTGACGCGACCCGACGGAATCGGTCGATGGGGTCGTTCGGTTGCGTCGATCGCTCGATCGAACAGATCGTTGAGAGCCATCCCTGCGACGTAGAGCGCGACGCTCGCGAGTGCGGCTATCGCGATTCGATTTGTGGGGATAGCCCCGGGCAGCGCGAAGGCCGCGCACCCAGCGCCGGCGAGCGTGTTGCTCACGACCGTCGGGGCGTTTGAGAGTCGAGCGAGCTCAAGGTATGCGCGCAGCGTTGCGTTCACGCGATTGCGCCCGTGAGCCAGCGGAATTCATCAGCAATACCGTCGGCCAGCCGTGCTGGGCGAAGCGACTCAGGCAGCACAGTCCACGCGTACGTTTCGATCTCTAGCGTGGGACGCTCGTGACCCAGAGCTGCAAGACACGCACGAATCTCGCGCTGAGTTGTTCCGAGCGAATCAAGCGTTAAGAGGTGGATTGGTACGTGAAAATGCGTTCGCCACGTACCGCGCGGACGCGCCGCGATCGCGTCGGGAAGATCTTCGAAGAATCGCACGTCACCCCGCTCGTCGCTCACGCAGGTTTGATGCAGATATCGCGGCTCTGCAAACTTCGACAATGCCTGCACCGCTGCGTCTGAGCCGTCGCACTCGATCGCGCTCGACACCTGCACTTTGTTCACGCGAATTCCAGCGCGATGATAGATCGCGAGCGCCTCAGCCTGCGACTCGAACATGACGGCCGCGTGGCAGATGTCGTGACAGACGCCGAGGTATCGCCGCGCGACATCGCTGTGCAACGACTGCTCGAAGAGATCGACGACGTGTTGGCTTCGGTCGAGCAAGCAACCGGGCTCGGGCTCGACATCAACGGTGATGCGCACGCCGCGCTCAGCCTCGATACGCGCCAAGCCGTGTGCTGCGCCTTCAAGATGTGAAATCGCAAGACCAACACTCCCACCGCAACTGTCGGCGCTGAAGGTCGAACGCCAACCAATGGGGAGCGTCGAGATCGATGCATGCGCTGTGCCTGGCGGCACGAGATCCGAGAGGATTTCAGCGAGCCGCAGCGTGTAGACGAGCCGTGACCGCTGTGCCCAGTGCGGCTCGTACACCGCGTGCTTGACGCATGCACCATGAAAATCGCCGAACGGAAAACCATTCATCGTGACGACCGCCAGCCCGAGCGCGTCAAGACGATCGCGAAGGCGACGCACATCGTCGCGTACAGAGAGTTCCGCTGCGGCAGCATCCGAGAGCCACAATCCGATGCCGAGCGTCGCGCGCGGGGCAACGAGCTCGCGCACGCGCGCCGCGTGCGTTTCGAGGTTCGCAATCGTCGTCGCGAGATCTGCGCCGGCGTGGACGTTGGTGCAATAGGCGATTCGGTTGGTCATGGGCGGCGCGCGGTGATTACGAGTCGACGGCTATGCCGGTCATACGGGACACCCGCGATGCCGCCGTAGAGCGCGAGTTCCGTGAAGCCGACACGCTGCGCCATGGCGGCGAGTTCGTTCGGGAAGTACATGCGCGTCTCGAATCGTCTCGTCTCGCGCCGACCGTCGGCGAAGCTAATGCTCCACGTCGAACGCACCGTTCCGCGCAACCAATCCGCTTCGGGTTCGTCGATGAGGAGTGTCTCACTGCCGTCAGGATGCGTGACGCGCGAACCGACCGGCGAGAGGCCGAATGCGACGATCCAGCACGGATTCACGCGCTCAAGCAGAAACCGTCCACCGGGTCGCAGCGACTCGAACGCACGGCGCAACATCTGTTCGTTGCGCCCGTCGTCGTCGCTATATCCGAAGCTCGTAAAAACGTTGATCGCAGCGTCGCAAGGCTTCGACGCGATGTACGAATAGGCGTCCGCACAAAAAAACTCGGCCGGGAGTTTCTCTGCTTGGGCCGCGCTCGTGGCTACTTCGACGTATGACTTCGCGAGTTCAACACCCTCAATCGAAACGCCTCGCCGCGCCAGCGGAAGTGCGACTCGGCCGATGCCGCAGCACTGGTCGAAGACGCGTTCGTTCGGCTTCAGCGCCAAGAGCGACACAATGCCGTCCGCCATCGCATCTGCGTGCGGACCTAGTCGCGGCACGAGGCCGATCGAAGCGTAGGTCTCGTCAAAGAACGTGGTCCACCAAGCACCAAACGGTGCGGACTCCGGTTTTGATGCCGCCGACACGGCAGTCATCGGTGCCTCGCTGCTTCAACGAGTTGACGCATGACGCCGAGTCCGAGCGAACGATCGGCCGTGCGCTCGGGGTGCCACTGCACGCCGACGTAGAACGGGCGAGTCGCATCGCGGATGCCTTCGATCACGCCATCGTCGCTGGTGGCGATCACGTCGAAGTGTCGCGCGTTGCCAAGCGCTTGGTGATGCGAACTCGCGACGGCACCTTCACCGAACGCGCTCGTGACGAGATGCGCGCCGTCATTGGAATGGCGTTCCGCGTCGCGCACTTCATCGTGCATGTGCTGGATCAACGGACACCCGCCGTGCACGCCCATCTCTTGCATGCCGAGACAAATACCGAGCGCCGCGCGTTCACGCGTTGTGTCGAGCGCCTGTAAGAGCGCGAAGTCGAATGCTTGGCGCCGGGCATCCATGATTTCCGCTTTCGGATGCAGCGTTAGACCGAAGGGGCGGACGTCGATGTCAGGGCCGCCAGTGAGAACGAAACCGTCGAGACGCGCCACGTAGTCGTCGACAAGTGCAACATCGGGCGTGAGCACCACAGGCGCGCCGCCCGCCTCGGTGAGCATGTCCACGTATGCCGCGTTCACGCGGACGATCGTCTTGCCGTTGAGCACGTCGATCGAGGGCGTGAGGCCGATGAGCGGCCGGGCTGGGACCTGCGAACTGGTGCGAGACTCGAGAGGGGACATCATTGGAAGGATACCTGTGAAAGTTTACGAATGCGGCGCGCGCCGCAATGATGTCGCCATGCATGCACTCTCCGCGCTACTCATGGTCGTAACGATTCTCCAAGCGTCACCGCCGATCGAGCCAGCGCCCGCTCCCGCCGATCAACGGGCGCAGGCACAGCAGTCCATGCGCGATGCGGCCGTGGCGTTTCTCGCATCGCTCGACGACAAAGCACGTGCGCTCGCAACACGACCGTTCGATGATCCGGCTCGGCGGAACTGGTCCTATGTGCGCGGCGATCGCGCCGGACTCTTTCTGAGTGACATGACACCAGTGCAGCGAGCCAAGGCGATGGCGCTCGCTGATAGCGCTTTGTCAGACGCTGGGCGCGAGCGAGTGCGACTCGTACAAGCGATCGAAGAAATCAACCGCGCCGACGAGCTGGCGCGCAAGAGCGAGCCGACGTGTGGTAGCGACCGATACGCGATCTTGGTCTTCGGCGATCCGATGCAAACTCCGTGGGGTTGGCGCCTCGAAGGGCACCACATCGGACTGCACTTCAGTTCTGTCGCGGGCGACACAACGACAACGCCGCTCTTCTTCGGAAGCTTTCCAGCCGCGCTCCGCGAAGGGCCGGGAAAAGGCAGTCGCCCGCTCGGCGTGGTCCAAGACGCCGCGCTTGAGCTGCGCCGATCGCTCACGGCCGAACAGCTGAAGCTCGCGACCATTGGCGACACTGTGCCAGCAGACGTGATCACAGGCCCGGGACGCGAAGCATCGCTGCGCGAAGCACCCACGCAGGGCGGCATCATGATGAATGATCTAACAGCTTCGCAGCGCGAGCTTTTGTGGGGATTGGTGGTGCGCCACGCGCTCGATCTACGCGGTGATCTTGCGTCGGACGAACTCCGCCGCATCAAGACCTCGGGCACCGAGCGCATCCGGTTCGGATGGGCTGGCGTTCCGCAAGTCGACAAGCCGCATTACTACCGCATCGCGGGACCGAGCTTTGTGATGGAGTTCGACTGCACGCAAGGAAATCCTGATCACGTGCACTGCGTATGGAATGATCCCGACCGGAACTTTGGAGGCGATCCCCCGCGCGATCTCCTGCGCGACCACGTGAAGGAAGAGCAGGCACCGCCCCCGGCTACGCCGTCCGGAACTTCCCCGACTGGCTAAGGAAGCGCACCGGATTGTCGTACGACATGCGTTTCACCGCGTTCTCGTCGTGACCACGCGTGCGCATTTCGATCTGCGCCTTCGGTACCGCGAGTGGATCGCTGTGTCCCCAATCGCCTGCAGAGTTGATCCAGAGTCGCTCGCCGCCGTAGGTTTCGATGATGTCGACCGCGCGCTGCGGTGTGCATTTCGTATCGGGATACAGCGTCATGCCCGCCCAATACCCGCCGTCGAGCACAAGCTTGACCGTGTGCTCTTCGACATGATCGATCAACACTCGCCCTGGATCGAGCGATCCTTGGTTCTTGATCGCGTCGAGAATCAGTCGCGTTCCCTTGAGCTTGTCTTCGAGATGCGGCGTGTGGACGAGGACGAGCAGGTTGTGCTTGGCTGCGAGCTGTAAATGCTCGTCCAAAATCGTGAGTTCGTTACGGCTGTTCTTGTTCAGGCCAATCTCACCGATGCCGAGCACGTTCTCCTTCTCGAGAAATTGGGGGATGAGTGCGATGACCTCGCGAGCGAAGACCGGATCTTCGGCTTCCTTTGGATTGATGCATAACCACGTGTGGTGCTTGATGCCGTACTGCGCGGCGCGCCGCGGTTCGAACTCTGTAAGCAGCTTGAAGTAGTCGAAGAATCCTTGCGGACTCGAACGATCGTAACCAGCCCAAAACGCTGGCTCGGTGATCGCAACACATCCAGCGAGGCGCATGCGCTCGTAGTCGTCGGTCGTGCGACTCACCATATGAATATGCGGGTCGATGTACATAGTGGGTTCGCGTTCAGGCCCGTTTCAGGCCGCTTTCAAGCCAGCGTCAGAGCGAGGTTGCGGCGTTGTGCGCGCCGAGCGCGCCCTTCATCGGAGCCTTGGCGATCGGCGTGGTGCTCGGATCGCTGAGAGATTCGAGCACCCGCCGCGCGCGGTCGGACTTGCCATCCAGCAGAATCGCGACGGCACGGAGCAGCGCGTCGTGGCGAAAGTCGCGTTGACCTGCACCCGTGCGCGGCACCGCGCGGTCGATGCGATCGAGGAACGCGGCGATATCGAGAACCTTCGCGCGGTGCTCGATGAAGTAACGGTCAACAACCGCAGTGCGATCGATAGGAACGGACGACATGATGGGATCGTACTGGTTCCACTGGTAATGCCCTCGCAGTGGCCACTCAGCGCTCTCGCCATCTTCCGAGCAGTAGCGCGAGGTCGCGCGCTCCAATCGTGCCATCGCCGTCGATGTCCGGCGCTTGATCGGTCGTCCCCCAAGCTGCGATGAGCGCGGCGAGATCCGCGCTGTCCACCCAGCCATCACCATTGACATCGCCGGTGATTCCCGAACCAAAGCGTCGGACGATGACGTCGCGGAAGCCGTTCCTATCGAGCGGCCCGAATGTGTAATCGGTCGTAGAAAACGCGAGCGTCCGGCCGTCGGCGCTGAGGGCGGTCCATTCGGGTTCGTCTTTGATGAGGACACCGTCGAGAGATATCGTTGCAAGCTCAGTGGTTTGAAGCACACGGTCGTACCGTTGCGCCTGTGCAGAGTTTGGCGGTATTGCGAGTCGAGTCAACGTCGGATCGGACGAGACAAAGCTCACGAAGCGACCGTGACCGCTGATCGCAACGAACCATCCGCCACTGTCGAGCCAGGTTCCATCTTCGTGCAGCGTGACGCCAACGGTTGTGTTTGTCGCGCGGTCATAGAGATACACCTGCCGGTCGTCGCTCGGCGGAAAACCGGGTGCATCACCTCGCGATACGAACGCAACAAAGCGGCCGGAGTCATCGATGTCCGCTTCAGATACGTTCTCGTAAAGACCGAACACGAATCCCGCGCTGATCTCTTCAAAGTTGCCGCTCTGGCGATCGATTGCAAACAGTCGCTTCGGCACCGCCGGACCCGCATCGCCGTCAATGTTGCTCGTGAGCAGAAGAATCACCTGTCCGTCCGATGACATGCTTCTCGATCCCGAGTCGGCCAACAACTGATCGCCAGATGGTGTTGTCGAGATTCGCTCTGTCGTACCTAACAAACGGTCGCGCAAGAACACATCGAATCGCGCGTTCGTGTCGTTCGGAACAAGATCTGCGGACATCGATTCGAAGAGGACGAAACGACCGTCGTTCGACACACGGGTGACGTTTCCACCCTTGCTCGCCGCGCCGCCGCTCAGGGACACCGTGACCAGCTCAGTCGTGCCGAGCAATCGGTCGTGGATGTAGCCTTCTGCGGTATTGGTCAGATGCGGAATACCAGCGAGGGGAGCGAGCGAGTTGAAGGCGACAAATCGTCCATCACCGCTGAGTACAGGCAACGAAAATGAAGAGTTTGCGGCTTGGCCACCGCCGGACATGACGCTCACGCGCTCAGGCCAACCCGCGGAAGCGTCAAGCGACCATTCGCGGTCAAAGATGTCTGCGACAGAGTTCGTATCAGCGCGGACGAGGTTGGTCGCCTGACTGAAAAAGCGCCACCACGCGACCATCTGCGGAGACGCGCTTTCCTCCGTCTTCGTCCTCGTACGAGCTGGCGCCGTTCCCCTGTTCGAGCGGGGTTCGACTCACCACTTCGAGGGAAAACACCGGGTTCCGGCTGGCGGCTGGGACTGCGAACGCCGCGCTGCCGACGAGGAGAGAGAGCGCTGTGAGTCCTGCCAACTCGGGGCCCGAAACTGATGAGCGAGCGAAGGCGTGGCGTCGATGCGACATGCGTGAACTCCAAGGGTGATGCTGCGAGTTTTGATCAGCTATACCGGCATGGAAGAGCCAGTGACCAATGACGCAACGCGCTGCGGTCAGCGGAGTTCGCGCCCGATCGAACGACGTGGGCGAAGTCGTTCGATCGCACCTCGAAGAATCGCGTGGTCGATCGCGTGAACGTCTTCAGCTTGACCGATGCCGCGAAGCAATGTGAGAGTGAGTCGCCCGCCGAGATGCTCGCGAAACTCTTCGAGCCCTCGCAGCATCGCATCGGTGTCGCCGAGAGCGGGGTGCCAGGTCGCGATACCGAGTCGGTCGAGCAGGTCGAGAGTTCGGCGAGCGTCGGATTCGGGCAAGCGTCCTTCAAGCGCGGCATACATCGTATCGAGCGCTACCCCGACTCCGACCGCAGCGCCATGGGACAACGCGAACGCGGTCAGGGTCTCAAGCTTGTGCGCCGACCAGTGCCCATAGTCGAGCGGTCGCGCTTCACGCAGTTCGAATGGGTCGCCGCCGCGCACGATGTGCCGCAGATGCAGTTCGGCCGAGCGGCGGATCACCGGCATCGCTTTCGCAATGTTCCGAGCGCGAATCGCGTCTGCGTCTTCTTCCATCCGGTGAAAAAATCCGGGGTCACGCAAGAGCGCGATCTTGACCGCCTCGCTGAACCCGTCGCGCCAATGCTGCTCGGGCAACGTCTCAAGAAACTGTTCGTCGTTGAGGACGGCCCATGGCGTAGTAAAGGCGCCGACAAAGTTCTTCTTGCCGAAGCGATTGACGCCGTTCTTCACGCCGAGCGAAGCGTCGTCCTGCGCGAGCACAGTTGTCGGCACGCGCACGAGCCGCACACCGCGGTGTGCGATCGAGGCTGCGAATCCAACCGCGTCGAGTACGGCACCGCCACCGATGGCGATGATGAAGCTCTGACGACAAATGCGATGGCGATCGACCGCTTCAACCATGCGATCGACGAACGTGACGCTGTTCTTGCACGACTCGCCGCCGTCGATCGCAATGAACTCCTCGGGCGCAGGAACGCGTTCGGTGTGAGCGCTCGCATAGGCGCGAATGCGCTCTGAAAGCAACGGCCACGCGGCGCTGACGCCCGAGTCAATTGCAACAACGAGGCGCGATACGCCGCGACCGCGTCGTTGCGGATCGAGCGCGTCGGCAAGCGTTGGATTGGCCGGGTCGAAGAGATCGCGCGTAAACCGCACGCGATGGATGAAATCGACAGCGAAAGCAGCGTCGGTAGAACCGCGCGAAACCAAGGCGCCGTCAAGGCCGATGTCGTTCGGGGGCGTCACGGGGAGGGCGGAGGATAGGGGAGGTTGCGCGGTGAGGGCTCGTCGCTGACGCGCGGGACGATCAAAAGCGCTCGCCCCGGCTGAATCGGTGGAGGCAAACTGCGGCCGCAGTCGCGACATTCAGGCTGTCGCCGTATTTCGTCATGGGAATTCGGACGCGCATTTCTGAGGCCGCGAGGGCGGCTGGCGACAGTCCCGTGAATTCACTCCCGACGAGAAGCGCGACGCGATCGGGGGTTGACGCGTCGTCGAGCGCGACAGCGTCCGGAGTCAGCGCCGCTGCGACGAGTGTTAGATTCCACTCCGTCCGCAGGCGAGCGAGATCGGCGATCCAGTCAGTGCTGCGAACGGTCGGTATTCGAAGCGTCCGTGCGAGCGAAACGCGGAGGCACTTCCTATAGAGATGGTCGTGGCAGCGTGGGCTGAGCAAGACGAAATCGACGCCGAAGGCCGCAGCATTGCGGTAGAGGCTGCCCATGTTGTCAGCGTTGGTGACGTCTTCGATGGCGAGCACAGTCAGCCGGTCGCGGCGGGGCAAGAGGCAGTCAAGTGTCTGACTGATCTTCGGCGGTCGATTCCCTATCGCGAGAACGCCGCGGTGGACATCGAAGCCAGCGATCTGTTGGAGGAGCGCGTCCGTGGCGACGAACAGCGGAACAGCCGTGTGGCCCGTCGCGTCCATGAATGCGCGCATCGCTCGCGCGTGTCGCGTTTCGACCAGCACGGACTTGGCGAAGCTTCCGATCTCCAGCATTCGCTCAACGACTTGGCGACTCTCTGCGACGAACACTCCAGGGCGACTGTCGATGCCGATGAGATCGCGCTCGCGGACTTCGCGATATTCCGCGATCTGCGGATCTTGCTCGGATTCAATCATGATCACGACGCTCGCCATGGGTGCATTGTCGTCGGGCGAGCGATCCGGCCGTTTGGGCGATGAAGGCCGCTCGACGGAAGCGATGACGAGCCGGAGGACGAGCCGGAGGACGGTTGGACGAGGAGCGGTTGTCAGGAAGCGAACTGCGGGTGTCTGACACCCAAGGTAGCGAACGGCGGGTGTCTGACACCCAAGACAGCGACCTGCGGGTGTCTGACACCCAAGGTCGCGAACGGCGGGTGTCTGACACCCAAGACAGCGAACTGCGGGTGTCTGACACCTAAGACGGCGAACGGCGGGTGTCTGACACCTAAGACAGCGAACGGCGGGTGTCTGACACCTAAGACATCGAACGGCGGGTGTCTGACACCTAAGACAGCGAACGGCGGGTGTCTGACACCCAAGACAGCGACCTGCGGGTGTCTGACACCCAAGACGGCGAACGGCGGGTGTCTGACACCCAAGACGACGAACGGCGGGTGTCTGACACCCAAGACAGCGACCTGCGGGTGTCTGACACCCAAGACGGCGAACTGCGGGTGTCTGACACCCAAGACGACGAACGGCGGGTGTCTGACACCCAAGACGGCGAACTGCGGGTGTCTGACACCCAAGACAGCGAACTGCGGGTGTCTGACACCTAAGACAGCGAACGGCGGGTGTCTGACACCTAAGACAGCGAACGGCGGGTGTCTGACCCGCACATCTGAGCCAAGGCGATTCCGCCGCAGACGAGATCGCTGGTCACAAAACAAGCTGTGGTATATCTTTACGTCTACTACTTCTACTGCGTCTACGTCGGTTGTTTCTCGCCACGCCGCGACCAAACTGTTCACCGTTCGCTGAAGTCGTTCCCGGGCACGCTGCCCACCCGTCGGTCCGCGCCCGCCGCCGAATGCGCAACCCTAGCCGCCGAGCGACCCGATGCCGGGTTGACGAGCCCGCCGCGAGGTTTATCGTTGAAGCCGTCTTTGCGTTCGCGTGGGAGATAGGAACTGGAGTTCTGCATGACGGAATTGATCGTGGCCCGCAGACTTGAGAAGCGGTTTGGTGACATTCATGCGGTTCGCGGGATCGACTTGGATGTTCCCGCTGGGCAAGTCCTCGGGTTCCTCGGACCGAACGGTGCTGGCAAGAGCACATCGATGCGGATGCTGACGGGCTTTCTCGAACCTACCTCGGGGTCGGTTGAGATTTGCGGCATTGACCTAGCTAACAACGCGCTTATTGCGAAGCGCGAAATTGGTTACCTCCCCGAAGGTGCCCCTGCGTATCCCGATATGACGGTCGAGGAGTTTCTCCGCTTCATCGCTCGAGCCCGCGGATTCACGGGTGCGGAAGCGACCCGGCGCGTCAACCGGGCGGTCGATCTGGTGCACCTCGATGGTGTGCGGCACCAGTCGATCGAAACACTATCGAAGGGCTACAAGCGACGGACCGGATTGGCGCAAGCGCTGCTGCACGATCCGAAGGTATTAGTCCTCGACGAGCCAACCGACGGCCTCGACCCCAATCAGAAGCACGAGGTGCGTGAACTGATTCGTAAGCTTGGTGGAGACCGCGCCATCGTCCTGTCGACGCACATTCTCGAGGAAGTCGAAGCGGTGTGTACCCGTGCCGTCATCATCAATCGCGGTTCGATTGTGTTTGATGGCACGCCGGCGCAAATGGAAGCGAAGGCGCCGGTATCGGTGACGCGCAATCGTCTTGATTGGGTCTTCCGTTCGTTGACAACGAGCGACGTGCGCGGCGCTGTGAAGGGAGCTGCGGTATGAACGCATTTGACCGCACGCTGTGTATTTTTCGCCGCGAGTTTCGCGCGTATTTCGCGACGCCGCTAGCGGCCGTGTTCCTCGTGATCTTTTTGTTTCTCGCGGGGTTCTTCACGTTCAATGTGGGCGGGCTCTACGAGCGGAACCAAGCCGATCTTCGCCCGTTCTTCCAGTTTCATCCGTGGCTCTATCTGTTTCTTGTGCCCGCAGTCTCGATGCGCTTGTGGGCCGAAGAGCGCCGCACCGGCACGATCGAGCTACTGACCACGCTGCCATTCACGGTCGCCGATCTTGTCATCGGCAAGTTTCTCGCGGCGTGGGCCTTCACGACACTCGCACTCGTGCTCACGGTCCCAATCTGGATCACCGTCTCGTGGCTCGGGAATCCAGATCACGGCGCTATCGTTGTCGGCTACCTCGCGAGCGCGTTGATGGCAGGTAGTTTTCTTGCGATTGGTTCGTGTCTCTCGGCATTCACGAAGAACCAAGTGATCGCATTCGTCCTATGCGCGGTCGTGTGTTTTCTCGTCTTACTCGCAGGCTTTCCAGCCGTTCTCGACATGCTCCGGTCGTGGCTTCCCGAAGCCGCCGGTGATCGTGTCGCCCGCGCACTTGGCTCGATGAGCGCGATGACGCACTTCGACTCGATGATGCGCGGCGTGATCGACCTGCGTGATCTTGTGTACTTCGGCTCGGTCATGATCGCTTGCGTGTTCCTCAACATCCTTGTCATCGATTGGAAGAAGGCCGACTGACATGCACCGCTCAGGGAAACGTACTGCTGCTCTCGTCGCAATCGTGGCAGTCATCGTTGGCGTAGTCGCCCTCAACACCGTGCTCGCGTTCGCGCTGCGCAACCTTCGACTCGACTTAACGCAGGAGCGGCTCTACAGCGTGTCGCCCGGCGTGAAGGACCTCGTGCGCAAGCTCGACGAGACCGTGCGCATCGATCTCTACTGGTCCGACTCGGTTGGGAACGACCTTCCGCAGTACCGCATGCTCGCGACTCGCGTGCGCGAGTTTCTCGATGAGGTCGCGACGGCATCGGACGGCAAGGTTGTCGTGCGTCAGATTGATCCGAAACCGTTCTCGGAAGAAGAAGACGTCGCGCGGGCATCCGGCCTCGCGGTGCGTCCGGTTGATGGCGCGGGCGGCACACTCACGCTCGGTCTTCTGATTCGAGGGCCGACCGACCGGACGGAAGTGATGGCAACGATCGGGCCCGACGACGAACCGTTCCTTGAATACGAGCTCGCGCGGCGCATCGTGTCTGTCGAGCGCGCCTCGAAGCCCGTCGTCGCGGTGCTGAGCACGATCCCTGAGAGTCGTGGGGGCGATCCGCGCGACCCACAGGCCGCTGGAGCGACGCCAATCCTTTTCCAGCAGCTCCGCACGCTCTTCGACCTCAGGTTTGTCAACGTCCCCAAGGACGGCGCGCCAACAGTTCCCGCTGATGCCAAGCTACTCATGATCATTCAGCCGCGCGGTTGGTCCGAGGCAACGCTTCGAGCGATCGACGAGTGGGTCGTCGCGGGCAAGCCGCTGCTCGCGCTTCTCGACCCGTGGTGCGAGAGCGATCCGTCGGCGCGGACCCAGGGATTTGGTGGCGGCGCAACTGGGACAGCGTTTGAACTCGGCACACTGCTCGCGTCATGGGGCCTCGAAATGCCACAAGATCCGCAAGGCGGCGCGTCGACGATGGTCGTCGGGGACCGTACTTTTGCGACGCGTGTGCGTGCCCGGGGCAGCTCGGGGCAAGCACTCGAACTGGACTATCTCCCGTGGCTTTCGTTGCGTGAGAGTGCGCTTGCGAAAAATGATCCGGTGACCGGGACACTCGCACAGCTCAACGTGATGTCCGCGGGTTCCCTCCGCAAAACCGAGAATGCAACCACTGCCGTCGAGCCGTTGCTCTCCAGTTCGCCCGAAAGCCAACTCATTCCCACCATGAAGCTGGGGTTCTTCGGTCAGCCGGATCAACTCATTAAAGACTTCGTGTCGCTCGGCACGCCACAGTTTCTTGCAGTGCGGGTGACCGGCCCTGTGACGAGCGCGTTTCCTCCGGCAAGTGTTGACGGCAGTCCCGCAGCAGCCGCGACTGGTGTCGTGAATCTCATCATCGTCGCTGACGTCGACTTCCTCGAAGATCGCGCGTGGGTGCAGGAGAATCGCTTCGGGGGCCAGAGTCTTGGATACACGGCTTTCGCTGATAACAGCTCGTTTGTCTTGAACGCTATTGAAACACTGACCGGTGATCGCGTGCTCTCTGACCTACGGGGGCGCGGTCAATATCGTCGACCGTTCGGACGCGTTGAAGATCTTCGGAAAACTGCTGAAGCGAACTTCCTCGCGGAAGAGCAGGTCCTTCAAACGCGGATCCGTGACAGTCAGCAGCGCATCAATCAGCTTCAGCAAGAGAAGGGCGCAGGTGCTCCGGGAGGCGCCGCTGGTTCGCTCGTGCTTTCACCGGAGCAGCAGGCTGAACTCACCAAGTTGAACGCGACAGTTGTCGACTCTCGCAAGAGTCTGCGCGGAGTCCAGCATAAGTTGCGTGACGACGTCGAACGACTGGGCCGTTCACTCATGCTCTTAAACGTTGTTGCGTGGCCAATTCTCGTCGCGCTTCTCGCGTCGTTTTGGACGGTGGGCCGCGCTCGTCGTCAACATCGGGCGAAGGGAGGCGCATGATGCCGGAGGTTTCGCCAACTCGGGTTCGCGACCTGCGCTCCATGCCAGCGCGCCGACGCCGTGCCCAACTACTCCTCGGTACCGGAATCGCAGCCGTTGCGCTCGTCGCTGGTGCGATCTATGTGACGCGCGACGTTGGTGAGCCGCTGGCTGCAGCCAGCGGTCCGCTGGTGCCAGCACTGAGTACCACGGCTGACAGCCTCGCTCGCATCGAGGTGTTGAGCGGCGAAAAGACGGTGCTACTTACGAGACAGGGCGACACGTGGATCCTTGAAAGTGCGGGTGGCTATCCCGCAGATGTCGACGCGATTCGAACGCTCGTTGGTGCGGTGTCAATGCTCGAACGCATCGAACCGCTGACGACGAAAAAGGAGCGGCACGCCGAGCTCGGACTTGCTTGGCCAGATGCATCCGGTGCAGCGAAGCTGGTGCGATTCGTACCAGCGCAAGGAGCGCCGATCGAGGTTGTCCTCGGTCAGGAGAAAACAAATCCGACCTCACAGTACGCGCGGAACTTGGGTGAAGATCAAACATGGCGTTGCCGCGGCGCGGTGTCGCTCGACACCGAGCCCTCCAAGTGGATGACGACCGCGCTCTTGACGCTTCCACCCGAAGAAACCGTCGCGATCAGCTACGACGGACTTGAGCTCAATCGCGTGCAGGAAGATGGCAAGCCAGCGCAGTGGCAGGCGATCCTCGGCGTAACACCGGTTGACGCGGTCGCATGGAGCGATGCCGCGCAGACCCAAGCAAAGTCCACGCTGCCATCATGGATCACGCGCTTCGACTTCGACGACGTCCGCAAGCGCAGTGAGACATGGACCAGCGATCCACGTTTCACTATGACCTTCGACACAGTCCGCGCCGTCGTGCGCGTCGAAGGTGCGTCGGAGGGCGACGCGACGTGGGTGCGCTTCAGCGCCGAACCGAAGCCGGACGCGCCGTCCGCCGACGAGATCAACGCGAAGGCAAAGACGTCGAGTGATCCACGCGTGCCCGACTGGAAGACCTGGAACGATGATGTCGCGAAGTGGGAGTACAAGCTCGCGCCGTGGAAGCGCGGCGCGATTATGAAGATCAAAGAGCCGCCGAAGTTCGCAGCACCGCCGCCGAGGCCAAGGGGAGCACTCCCGGGCGCCAGCGGTTTCGTGCTGCCGCCAGGGGGATGAGGAACGTGGGTTTGAGAGTGTGTCTCGATCAGCCTGACGAATTGAGCTGATTTCTGCTCGCCTACCGAGGTCACGCGCTAGCAGCCCGCGGCGAACAAGTGGTTCTCCCGGCACGTGATGTTCAATCGTTCGTTCTTGCATACGAATGTGCCCGCGCTGGCCGGTGGTGAATGTGACGTCGAACGCGCGAGGCCCTGAACGGCTACGAGGGAGAAGTAAGGGTGCGGCGCGCGACTGCTCGTCAGGTGGCGATCGCTCTTGGCGAGCGGCGTTCGCATACTGGTGTCTCAGCGAACGATATCGATAGTGAGCCGCGTGGGGATTGGCGCTCAGCCGCTGGCACAACGGACTGCCCGGTACATCACTGAGGGAGAACGACATCATGAGATCAATGAGGCGAACGAAGTGTTCCATGTGGGCGTGCGCGGTGTCTCTATTCTCGACCTCCCTCGCGTTCGGCGCGCCACCAAACGACGAGTGTGCCGATGCGATTCCGATCACCGCCGTCGTCACGTTGTTCTGTACGAACTGCGCGACGACCGATGGCCCGCCGCTTGATCCGTCATGCGATGAAGGCTTCGGCCTTTCCTTTGTGGACGACATTTGGTTTAGCTATCTCGCAACTGCCTCTGGAGAGGTGTGTGTTTCGACATGCGGTGTCGCCAACTTCGACACGCGACTCGCGGTTTATTCCGGCGCTTGCGGATCGCTCGTCTTCGTCGGATGCAGCGACGACTCGGTCGATTGCTCAGGGTTCACCTCCGAGCTCGTCTTCACCGCGACTGCTTCGACGATCTATCGAATACGCGTCGGCGGCTTCAGCTCGGTCGGATGCGGATCACTCCTCGTGAGTCGTCGGGAGTGTGCTGAGTGTCCTAACAGTACCCACGACTGTTTCACACCAAGTAGATCGCCGGGCTGCTCGGATATCGATTGCTGTATTGCACTCTGCGTTGTCGATCCGTTCTGCTGCGACGTCTCGTGGGACGCGGTTTGCGTCGACGAAGCGGATGACTTCGGTGCGTGCGCGCGGTTCGCCGCCGATTGTCCGATCGTTCCCGGCGAGCCGTTCAATAACTGTTCGCTTCGCTATTTGCTTGTCGAAGATCTGGCACTGCTGCTCTTTGATTCAACCGGCGCGACGACTGATGGACCCACCACGGACTGTGCTTACGCTCACGACATCTGGTTCGGTGTCGATTCCATTGACGGCGGACGATTGACCGTCGAAGTGACTGGCGCAAGCTTCAACCCGGTCATCGCGATCTATGACATCGGTACTCATCCGTCGTTCGACCCGAGTGATCTGCCGAGCGATCTGCTTCAGTGCGGTAATGCACAAAGCGGTGGCGACGAGGTGGTATAAGCGGGCTCAACCATCATCGGACATCGTTACCTGATTCAGATTGCTGGCGCGACAGGAAATGGCCCAACGACCGGCTCGGGCACACTCGCGGTGAGTGTTGTCCTTCCGGCATTCTCGACGGGACCGAGCGCAGCCGCGAACTATGACGCGAATCCTGCGGGACGAGTCTCGACGATCGACGTCGGCTTCGCGACGGGCCGTCTCGCGGTAACGGGGTCACCTGCGCCGCCCGCTCCACTCGTTCGGTTTGCGCAACCGTTCACGCTAGCGGGAGTAGAAGGTGATGATTCAGTATGGACAATCCGCGAGTTGCATGTGAGCGGATGCGTGCCCGGGATCTCCGACTGCGTTGCGGCCTGCTCGCCAAGTGGTGACGACTGCGCGCCAGAGTTTGCTTCGAACGCGACGCTTGGATTCACTATTTGGACACGCGTTGCAACGCTCGCTCCGCAGAATGGCGACGAGGTTGCGATAGGAACCGTGAAGTTCCCAATCGGGAAGCAGCTCGTGGATTCCGCTCCAGAGAACGAAGACTTCGCGATCGTGCTCGAAACGCCGCTCGTCTTGCCAGCGGGAGACTACTACCTCGCCGTATACGCCGACGGTTTCGGTGACGGCGGAGCGGCCGCCGCATTGACGTGGTTCACCAATTCACCGTTTGGCGATGCGGTCCCACTGCTCGATGAACGCGGGCAGCCATTCGTATACCGCGATAATGGAATAGCCGATTCGTCGTTCGTTCCGTACGCGCTTCCGTCGCAGCTCTCTCAACAGGAGGCGCTCGACCCGGACAAGCTGTACGCGCAAGCCTTCGCGGTCGTCGGGTCGATTACGCCGGATTGCGCCCGCGTCAAGACAAAGGTGCAGCAGGCGCGTCTCAAACTCGCCCGAGCAGGTAGCCAGGGTGGCATGCTTGAGCCGGGAGGCTCGATGGGCTTTGGAATGTTGTCGGAAGAGATGGCCGCACAGATTGCCAAGGCCAACGCGCTCCTTGCACTGGCGCTGAAGCAGCTTCCTCCGAGTACCGGCGGCGGCGGTGTCGCTGGTGGCTGCCCGGAGTTTGATTTGATCCGCGTGCGGATGAAGCTTGAGGAAGTTCTGCTACTCGTCGCGCCGATGTTCCCAATCATGGTCGACTTGCTCAATGACGACTGCGTGACCGAGGAAGAGCTCGCGCTCGCGCTTGAGATGTTGAATCCGCTGCTCGAAGAAGCGATCCAGTTGCTCGAATTGATAGAGCAGCAGATCAACAACTGCCAGTCCGACTTGAACTCAGATGGCGCGGTCGATGCGGCGGATCTTGGAGTGCTCTTCGGTAGCTGGGGCGAGAGCGGATTCGGTGACTTGGATGAAGATGGATCGATCGGGCCGATGGATCTCGGGATCCTTCTCGGTGATTGGGGTCCGTGTCCCGATCCGGGATGAATGTCGTGCTTCTGTCGAATTGAAGTGAGAGAACGTACACACCTCGACGAAGGCATCGTCGAGGCGCTGAATGGTGCGACCTATGGAAGACTGTGTATGCCTCGACGAGGCAGCGCTCGAAGGATTTGCTTCGGGCTCCGGCATAACACCAGCGCGGGCAATGCACGTCTCGTCGTGTGAGAGCTGTCGCCGACGGTTGGAGGAGATCGAATCTGACAATGCCTTCATCGCCGAGTATCGGAGCGCCAACGCAGGCGGGCATACACACTGGGCACCCGTCGCTGACGCGACTATCGAGGGGTACCGGCTCGTCGACGAGATCGGACGCGGCGGACAAGGCGTTGTGTTCCGGGCCATCGACGAACGAGCTGGTCGCTTCGTCGCGCTCAAGCTGCTGAGGGCCGGTGCGGCATCGTCGTTCCATCGCCGACGGTTCGATCGCGAGATTGAGATCGTCGCCGGCTTGCGGCATCCCGGAATCGTCACGCTCTACGAGGCGCTCGACACCGCAGACGGCGGGCGGGCGATCTCGATGGAGTACGTCGATGGACTCCCGTTCGACCGCTGGTGCGCCGAACGCCGAGCTGCGGAGGGGCCGCTTTCGGTATCGATGTTCAACGGAATGCTCGCTGTTTGCGACGCAGTGCAGTACGCGCACTTGCATGGCGTCATTCACCGCGACCTTAAGCCAGCGAACATCATTGTTGATCACGAAAACATGCCGCGCGTGCTCGACTTCGGAGTCGCGCGGAGCGAGGCCGTGTTCGACGAGTCGACGTTTACCGTCGGATTCGTAGGATCGCCAGGCTACGCCGCTCCCGAGCAAATTGTCGGTCCGCCGAAAGACGTCGACGTACGTTGCGACATCTTCGCGCTTGGTGCAATCGTCTATCAAGCTATCACCTCGCACTTGCCCTTCCCGAATCGCCCGAACGTGGCATCACTCTCTGAGCATGTGCGCGACGAGCGAGCGCCGACCGCTGCGAGCACGCTCGTCGCGCTCGGGCACGGTGTCCGCACCCGGGATGTCGACGCGGTACTTGCAAAAGCGTTGGCATGCGAGCCTGAGCGGAGATATCAGTCGGTTGCGGAGTTACGTGAGGATCTCATCGCGCTCCGCGAAGGTGGCCCGGTGCGAGCTCGCCCCGACGGCATTTCATACATCGCGCGGCGAGCGATGCGGAAGCATCGATGGGCAGTCACGATCAGCGCCGCGACAGCAGTTGCGATGCTGGCGTCCACTGTGGCCTTCGCTGCGTTGTGGCGCGGGGCGGCGGAACGGGCGAAATCAAATCTCTCCGTTGAGCTGATTGTGAGCTATCACAACACTCTGCGCCCGCGGATCGACCAAATTGAAGCGATGTCGCAGCACGATCGAGACGCTGTGGCAAGCTCAGCGGGCACGGTGGAATCGATCATCATTGCGTGCGGCAACGACGCCGTTCGCGAGGCGAGTCTCCGACACGGCTGGGCACATCTACTTTCGAACGCAATCGGCGATCATGCAAAGGCCATCGCATTCGCCCGCGGCGCTCTTCAACTTCGAGAGCGGGCACTCGGGAGCAACGATCGCTCGACGCTTTCGACCTTGGAACTCATTGCGGTGCTTGAATCACGGGCTGGTCACTTAATAGCCGCGATAAAGACGGCGGATGATCTCCGTGATCGAACCCGCGCGATCATGCCGCCAGACGCTGAGGAGGTGAAGCGGGTGAGCGCGTTCTGCGACATTATCGCAATGCAGAAGGCTGCGGTCACGGCCAACGCACACCTCCAATCAGCAGAAGACGCGCTGGGAACCGGTGACTTTGACGCTGCGCGGAAGGCAATCGAGGAAGCCCAGAAACCCCTACAGCCTTTGCCTAACATCACGCCTGATTAAGGCGACCACGTGTCGAGGTCGGTCGCGTTTTGCAGCTCACGCCGTCGCGCGCTGCGGTGCGTCGGTCCAGTTCGCCTCGAGTGTTGCAACAACCTCGCGAAGCTTCTTCACGATGCGCGACTTGATGCGATAGACCTCGGCGACCTCTATGCCAAATTCTTCCGCGACCGCTTCGGGCGGAACGGCATGGAGCGCGAAGCGCTCGAATGCGTCGATCGTCTTCGCCTCGGTGCGACCTTCTCGCCGCAGGTGATCGAGCGCCTCGTCCAGAATTGCGCGGCGCGTTGCTTCGTCCCACGTGCGGTGCATTTCATGCACCGGCACCTGCTCGGCGATCGACTCACTTGACGAACCGAGCATGCGCTGACGGGCGCGTAGGCAATCGATCGCGCGATGGCGAACGATTGCCAAGATCCACGTTCGAAGGCGAGCCCGCGTCGGGTCGAAACGTCCTTCGGTCCACTCGCGCAGGAACGCGATCATCGTTTGCTGCGCGACATCTTCGGCGTCGCACTGACGCAGGCCGAGCCTGCGAGCGACAGCCAGCACAACGGGGCGATAGCGGGCGTCGAAGTCGATCCAAGCTTGCTGATCGTTCGGGGTTCCGATTCGACCGAGCAGGTTGACTGTCGTCGCGCTATTGCTCCCGGGCTGCTTGAGGGGCATGGCGGCGTTCGGTCGTTCGCGATGTCGATTCAGATCGCTGGTGGTGTTCATGGCAAGATCCTTTCCGAAACGCATCGAGCGCTCACTGTTCATCTTCACGGATGACTGCGTGATTTTTGCCCCTCGCGCCTGCCGTCGGTTCGGTCTTCGCTCAGCATCTTCCGTAGGGAGGCGACGGCCTCTCTCCGAGATACGCGAGAATGCCATGTCCAGCATTGCCAACAGATCCGGCTGTCGGCCGTTTCTGCCGGATCCGCTCACGACTCGCGTGGGGACGAAATTGTGAATAATTCGTGTGAACTCGACCTTCACAGCCCTTCACCAGGAAGGCAGCATGCCACTCACACTCAGAACTCTCTTGGCCGTCCTCGCGCCGACCGCGCTCACGCTCGCGTCCTGCGGTACGGGGCAGCCAGCCAGCGGCCCGCCAGCGACGCAGTCCGCGCCGATCAGCAGGATCCAAGTTGAGCATTTCTCGGGGATGGCCGTGGTGCAAGCGGTCGATCCAGCGACGAGCACGTTGCAGCTTCTGTGGTCAGACGGTGTGCTCAAGAACTACACCGCGGGACAGAACCTAGCGAACTTCAGTGAACTGCGAGTTGGTGACAGCGTGAAGGCGTGCGTTGTCGAAGAGCTCGTTGTGTACATCGGATCCGATGCAGCGAGTCCGAGCGCTGGTGGCGGCACGAGCGCGCAACTCGTTCCGAGAGGCAACTCTACCGCGCTTGTTCTCGCTCGGACCCATGTCATCTCCGAGCGGATCGTTGGACTCGATCAGATAAACAGAACCATCACGCTGCAAGCAGCTTCAGAGCCACCACGAACGCTGAACATGGCGGCGCACCTCGGCATGTCTCGGCTTCGCGTGGGCGAAGTCGTCGTGATACGGGTCACCGACGCGATCTCGGTTTCGATCGAGAAACAGTAGTCCGTTACGGGCAGATATATAGGGGCTCTTCGACAAGAGTCTTGCCCGGACCTTATCACTCGCTGCGGACGATCAGCGCGGACCCTTCCACAGCGCCGCCTCAATGCACGCGACGATGTGCATGATCCATCCGCCCATGCCCAAGGTGAGCACCCACACGACAGCCGCAAGAACGAGCATGACGAGCGCGGCGACGATTCGTCCTTGGACGAGCTGGCCGAGACCGGGGATGAAGAAGCTGCAAATCGCAGCGATGACGTTGCTAGTTGAACCGCGACCCGGACCGTTGGTCATGTTCCTACTCCTGAAATCCATGTGCGAGAGGACGAAGTGCTTTGGATTCTCGCAGCAACAGTTTCGAGACGCTCAATTGGGCGGTAACGCGCGCCGCCCCAGCTCGCGCTCGTAGCCAGCACGCCACACCGCCGGTGTGATCCGAACAACTGCCTTAACGATATTCGTATCGAGATCAAGTGCGATGCGAAGCGTCGACGGCGACGGTCCGTCAAGATCCCAGTCAAGGCAATGTTCGCGGAGGTCCGCATCGTAAAACTGGGCGTCGGGTCCGCCGATCAACGCGCCCAGTTCCACGATGGACATACCCTCGCGAACCTTCTCCGCGTTGCGAGCGCGCTCCGAGAACGCGACCGGCTTCGTGATTGCGTGAGCTTGGTCGGGTGCCCAGCCACCGCTCTCGCACTTCGCGCAGGGAACGAGCGGCATGCACGGACCGACCTCGGGCATCTCGCCGAGTCGTCGCAGTGCCAGATGCAATTCGGAACGCAACCCCGCGGTGCCCTCGCGGACTGTGCTTGTTCTCGTCGCCTGCTCGAGTTTTCTGAGTAGTGGCACTGCGTCGTGGAGCTCGCGACAGCCAACGACATGGATGGCACTGAGCAGGTCGAACCAGGTGCGCTAGCCGCCCTTCTCGAGACTGACGAGAGGATCGACCTTCGCCGCGTACGTCAGGCGCGCAATCGCCCAGCGGGACTCGTCACTCAAAACAGCCGCGAAGATGGCCGCAGCGCGCGGATCGTGAGGAACTGCCGTACTCATCGCCCCCGCCGCGCCAAGGTCGACGACGCGGCCGTCCGACAGGTCGATCACGATGTGACGACCCCAGAACGTGCGAACAACGAAGTAGGTTTCGGTGCCTGCGCCACTCGCTGCGGGGATTTGGATAAAGCTGAAGCGCGAGCGACCGGTCCACATCGGGCCGGCTGTCGTTTCGCTCACGAATCGTGATCGCTCGTCGAGCGGAATCGTCGCGAGGAGATCGGGACCTTTCGTGGCACGTCCATCTTTCGGGTCGAGGAAAATGACCGTCTTGTCGGAAAGTCGCGCTGCGACGTTTCCTTCATCGCTGACTTCGATACTCAGTGGTGAACGTTCTTCGCTCGCTTGGACACGCGACCAGATTGATTTCTTTGTCCGTTGATCGAAGAGTGTGTAGGTAAAATTCGAGGCAAATGCCGCACGACCATTCGCGTTGTCCGGGCTCATTACTTCGAGCTTGAAGGCGCGGTTGGGTGACAGCTCCTTCGCGTCGCTGAAGTAGCGATCAGTCGCGCGGGCAATCGAGACCGCGCCGAAAAAACTCATGACTGCGATGAGCACGACGACGTGAAGACCAACACGTGACACGCACGACCCCCCTTGCAGATACAGTTGTGGCTGTTCGTACTAATACGCCGACATCGGTGGACACGAACACACAAGATTGCGATCGCCATACGGATTGTCGACGCGGCCGACCGATGGCCAGAACTTGAAGTCCTTGAGCCAAGGGGCTGGATACGCCGCCTGCTCGCGCGGGTACGCGTGCTTCCACTCGTTGGCGCTCACCGTCGCTGCGGTGTGCGGCGCGCCCTTGAGCACGTTGTCTTCGCGACTCACCTTACCCTCTTCGATCGCGCGGATCTCGGCGCGGATCGCGATAAGTGCGTCACAGAAACGATCGAGCTCGTGCTTTGATTCACTTTCCGTCGGTTCAATCATCAAGGTGCCGGGCACGGGCCAGCTCATCGTCGGTGCGTGGAATCCGTAATCGATCAGTCGCTTCGCGACGTCGTCGATCTTGATGCCAGCGCTCGCGTCGAATGGACGCAAGTCGAGAATAAATTCGTGCGCCTGTCGGCCGTTGTGATTCGCGTAGAGAACCTTGTAATGACTCCCGAGGCGGTGCGCCATGTAATTCGCGTTCAGAATCGCGACTTCGGTTGCGTGCTTCAATCCGTCGGCACCCATCATCGCAATGTACATCCACGAAATCGGCAGAATGCTCGGGCTGCCGTACGGTGCCGCACTCACGGGACCGATCGCGTGTCGCCCTGCCGACGCCGGACGTGACACCGGGTGGCCAGGCAAAAAGTCCGCGAGATGCGCCACGACGCCGATCGGCCCCATGCCGGGGCCGCCACCGCCGTGCGGAATGCAGAAGGTCTTGTGCAAGTTCAAGTGGCAGACGTCAGCGCCGATATCACCCGGTCGCGTGAGGCCGACCTGCGCATTCATGTTCGCGCCATCCATATACACCTGACCGCCGTGCTTATGCACGACTTCGCAGATCTCCGTAATGCCTTCTTCGAACACGCCGGCAGTCGACGGATACGTGACCATCACGGCGCCGAGGTTCTTCGCATGCTCGGCGGCTTTGGCGCGAAGATCGGCGATGTCGATGTATCCCATGTCTGTGCATGCGACGGCGACTACCTTCATGCCAGCAACAACGGCGCTGGCTGGATTCGTGCCGTGCGCCGACTCGGGAATCAGACAGATGTCGCGGTGCGCTTCACCACGATGCTCGTGATAGGCGCGGATGACGAGCAAGCCTGCGTACTCGCCTTGCGATCCAGCGTTCGGCTGGAGCGACACCGCTGCGAACCCCGTGATCTCGGCGAGCCACGTTTCGAGCTGTGCGAACATCTCGTGATAGCCGACGAGGTCTTCCTTCGGCGCGAACGGATGAATCCGTCCGAACTCGCTCCACGTCACCGGGATCATCTCGCTCGTCGCGTTCAGTTTCATCGTGCACGAGCCGAGCGCAATCATCGACTGCGCGAGCGAGAGATCGCGCGACATGAGTTTGAAAATATAGCGAAGAAGCTCGGTCTCGCTGTGATACATCGAGAAGACCGGATGCGTCATGAACGCGCTCGTGCGCTGCATCGCCGCAGGCAGCGGCGACTTCGCGACCGGCATTGCTGCGGTGTTCTTGCCGCCAGCGAAGAGCGATGCCAGCGTCGCCAAATCACTCTCGCTCGTCGCCTCATCGAGTGCGATACCGATCGAGCCGTCGCCGAACTGACGCAGGTTGATTTTCTTTCCGCGCGCGGCGGCAATGACATCCGCAGTCTTCACACCAGCTCCAAGTTTGACCCGCAGCGTGTCGAAGAAAGGCTTCGTGCCGATGTCGTGACCGAGCTTACGCAGAGCTTCGGCGAGTGACGCGGTCATGGTGTGTACCCGCGTCGCAATTGCCTTCACACCTTCGGAACCGTGATAGGTTCCGTACATGCCAGCGATGATCGCGAGCAGTACCTGCGCCGTGCAGATGTTGCTTGTTGCGCGCTCGCGACGAATGTGCTGCTCGCGCGTTTGAATTGCCATACGCAGCGCCGGATTGCCGTGGGAGTCGCGGCTCATGCCGATGATGCGCCCCGGCATCTTCCGCACATACTCACTCTTCGTAGCGATGAACGCGGCGTGCGGGCCACCCGCGCCAAGTGGCACGCCGAAGCGCTGCGAATTGCCGACGCACACGTCGGCGCCCCATTCGCCAGGCGGAACAAGCAGCGTCAACGCGAGTAGGTCGGCCGCTGCGACGACGAGTGCGCCGGCCTTGTGCGCCTTCTCGGCGAAGCCGCGATAGTCCTCAACTCGTCCGTCGGTCGTTGGATATTGCACGAGTACGCCGCAGCAGTCTGAGCCGACGTCGAACGCCGCTGGTGTGCCGACGACGACTTTGATGCCAAGATGCTTCGCGCGGGTTTCGACAACTGCGATTGTCTGTGGATGGCAGTCCTCGGCGACAAAAAACGTGTTTCGTCCCCCGGCATTGGCGTTCGAGCCCGTATCGCTGTTGACTATCGAATGACACATCGACATCGCTTCCGCCGCAGCGGTCGCCTCGTCGAGCAGCGATGCACCCGCGAGCGGCAACCCGGTGAGATCAGCGATCATCGTCTGGAAGTTGAGCAGCGCCTCGAGACGGCCCTGCGCGATTTCGGCTTGGTATGGCGTGTATTGCGTGTACCAACCGGGGTTCTCAAGAATGTTGCGCAGGATCACCGCTGGTGTGATCGTGTCGCTATATCCCAGCCCCAAGAAGCTACGCGACACCTGGTTCTTCGCAGCAACGCGCTTCAACGCGTCGAGTGCTTCGAACTCCCCGCGCTGCGCGAAGCCGTTTGCGTTCGTCGCATCGCGTAACTCGAGCGGTCGGCGCAGACGAATGCTGTCCGGAATCGTTGCTGCGATGAACGGATCCATCGAAGCAAATCCGAGCTGGCGCAACATTTCGGCTTGCTCGCGCTCGGTCGGTCCAATGTGTCGTCGCGCGAACGTATCGAGCGGTGGAAATGGATGGGTCGCAGCGGCCGATGCGGCGTCGAGGATCGTCTGGGGCGTGGTCATGGTGGTGTCTGAAGCAAGGCAGCGATATCGAGGCGTGGCTGCGCAGCGGTCGGTTGGGCGAAAAGGTCGCAGTATAGAGGTCTGCCGCCGTCGATTCAGCGGGTTGATTGACTGCGTCGCAACCGCAGCGGCGATGCCCGGTTCTCTCCCGTTCGCGGCCTCCGGTTCGCGTCACTTCTGGGTTTTCGCTCCAATAGACAAACTCTTCAACCGAACGACATCACGTCGCTTTCCGCGAACTCCTCCCATGCGAACTACTCCCTTCCTCACCGTGCGAGCGTCTGCCGCCGCGGTCGTCATCTTGGCCGCGCAGTGTGCTGGTCGCGTCGCCGCCGATCCGCCGACGGACGCCAAGGCCGATGCGCCCGCTGCGGTATCTGGCGCGGGCACGATGACTCGCGGAGTCGTCAATCCCTATAGCTTTCAGCCGCAGGACACGTCCGTCACGGTTGATGCGAAGTCCGTCAATCTCAAGCAGCTCTTCGAAGACCTCGGCCCCGACGCGATCGAGTGGTACCAGCATGTCCAGACGCTCTCGAATCCGTGGTTCGAGGGCCGCTGCCCAGGGAGCGCTGGACACATTCGCGCGATGGAATACATCGAATGGTGGATGTCGAAGACCGGACTTGA
Organism: Phycisphaerae bacterium; assembly: GCA_034440475.1. Lineage (GTDB taxonomy): Bacteria > Planctomycetota > Phycisphaerae > Phycisphaerales > SM1A02 > JAEUIT01. Next base: position 51,572 of record JAWXCC010000194.1, read on the forward strand.
GCCGGGTTTTCCCGCGGAGTCAGCGGGAGCTGAAGCATCGTATCGCCAACCGTTTGAACTCGCGGGGCGTGAGCCAAAGGTGTTAGCTTCGACGGTCGTCGTTGACGGCAATGCTCTCATGGATGGCAAGGATTACATCGTCACCGGATCTTCGGCGAGTGGTGACGTGACTGGCTCGCTTGCGTTTGCGGGTTACGCGATCGAGCAAGGCCGCGGCGATTACACAAGCTTCGGCGACGGCAAGGATCTTCAAGGTCGCGTTGCGATGATCTTTCGTTGGGAGCCGCTCGACGGCGACGGCAACGAGCGTTGGGAGAAGGCGAGCGATCGTCCGCGCATTCGTATGGCAGACAAGCTCGGCGCGGTGATCGATCGCGGCGCGAGCGCGGTCATTGTCGTCGACGCGCCAGGTGCGACGGCCGCCGAGCGACCGCTCGAAGATCTGCGCTCAAGCCGGTGGGGCGGACCGCGCGGTGTGCCGGTGGTTCAGATCACCACTGATGCCGCCGATGCGCTCGTCAAGAACGCCGATCCGCAAGGCCGCGATCTCATGACGCTCCGCAAGCTCGCTGACGAAGGCACGACGAAAGAGTTCGCGATGAAGCCTGACGTGACAGTGACCGTCGCCGCGGAAATGGGGGACGCAAAGGTGCCAACAGCGAACATCGGAGGCATTCTGCGAGGAAGAGGTTCGCTCAAACATGACTGGATCATCATCGGCGGACACTTCGATCACGTTGGTTATGGATTGTTCGGTACGGATCCGAAGTATCGCGGCCAACTACACCCTGGTGCCGACGACAATGCGAGTGGCACCGCGGGCGTCCTTATTCTCGGGCGGCAGATGAAAGAGACGTATGAGCATGCGGCACCGGACGCAAGCTTGCGCAGCGTGCTCTTCATTTGTTTTAGCGGAGAAGAGAGCGGGCTCGACGGTTCGAAGTGGTGGGCGAAGCACCCAACGTTGTCGGCCGACAAGATCAGCTGCATGCTCAACATGGACATGATCGGTCGGCTGCGTAACAACGATCTGTCGGTCGGCGGTACTGGTACGGCCAAGGAGTTGGACGCAAAGGTCGAAGCCGCAGTCAAAGAGAGCGGACTGACGGTTCACGCCGATCCAACCGGACGCGGTCCGAGCGATCATGCAAGTTTTTATAACGCTGGCGTGCCTGTGCTCTTCTTTTTCACTGGAACGCACGATGTCTATCACCGACCCGGTGACAAGGGTTACACCGTGAATCCAACGGGCGCGATGAAGACGATCGCACTCGTGAAGTCAATCGCGATGGATCTCGTTGACGACCCGCAGCGACTTGAATTCACCTCCACTGAAGGTACGACGTCACCCGATCGCGGCTACGCGCCCGTGCGACTTGGCGTCATGCCCGCGATGGGTGACGCCGACGCGGGTGGCGTACTGGTTGAAGGTGTTTCGGCGGAGACGGCTGCTGCGGAAGCGGGCATCAAACAGGGCGATCTCTTGCTTTCATGGGACGCGAAGGAACTCACGGGCCCCGCCGACATGATGGCGAGGCTGCGCGAACACAAGCCGGGCGACGAAGTGAAGATCACGCTGCGTCGCGACGGCAAGGAACAAGAAGTTACGGTGAAGCTGAAGGCGGGCAAGCCGCGCTCGTGAGGATTAGCTCGGATGTCGGGGAGCTTCTCACCACCGCCGACGTCGTGAGAAACCCTTGCACCCGAAGAGTCCAAGCAACCCTACCGCACCCGGACTCGGCACGGTGGATACGTATAGATTGTCGAAATATCCCAAATTGACGACAACACGGTCAAACCCGAAGTCGGTCGTCCAGCCCCAGAAGTGAATTCCGTTGAAGCCGTTCTCAAGCGTCAGGGTGGAGCTGGTGCTGGCAACAAGTTGTCCGCCCGAGTAGAAACTGAGGCTCACGGTCGCCCCCGCACCCGCGGCCCAACGGTCGATCGCGAACGCATGTTGGTCAGCGACAAAATTCACGGCTGGTTGCTCAAAGGTAAAACCGGTGCCAGGTTGTCCGACCCATCCGTCGTCGCTCGGCGGGAGCGAGTTCAGCAGCCAGTTGCAGCCCTCGGGCGCGAATTTGCTCGCGAGCGTTATACCAGCCCATGCGTAATAGTCTTGGGGCACCGTCGCGAACTGGCCACCTTGGGAGTTTACGAAATCAAGCTTCGTCGCGCCGCCCGCGGCCGCGGGCCACGCGGCCTTCTGGTCAGTGAACGAGACGATTGCCGCTCCCCCAGAGGCGGCCGGGACCAGCACCGCGCACAGCGCTATTGCAAAGTTCTGCTTCATGCTCCACCTCCGTAATCGTTCGCGATTGCCAAGATAGTTTCACCGACGCTGCCAAGAGTCTCTAGATCCGCCGTTGAACCCCATTCCACAAATTCTTCCATGGAACCGAAGCCGAGGAGCGCGATCGCTAGCGCGATGCCCTCTTGACTGAGCGGTGTATAGGACGCCACTGCCATCTCACCACACTCGCCGAACGCCGAACACGGCCACGGAATTGGAACCGGTGTCGTTGACCACGCTCCGAGCGGGATGGCGAGATCAGTTGCGTCAACGGTGCCGCTCTCGTCTAGGTCAGCCCCATCGACCGCGCATGCAGCCGTCGCTCCCCAAGCGCCCAACAGAAGGCTCAGGTCCGGAGCGGAGACGCGAAAATCGCCGTTGAGGTCTTGCACCGCCGTCACAACGCCGACGCAGCGCGACGGGGTTGTGGCGCAGCCGCCCCGTGGCAGAAGAGCGGTGCCGTCTACGACGACCACCGTGTGGCCAAGGGAATTCGTTTCATAGGCCTTTCTTGCGGCGATCGTCCCTTGGGGGCTCGATATCTGGGTCGAGGACACCGAGAGATCGTCGATGTAATGCACGCACCAAGAGCCGTCATCGCATTGATCCCAAACGATTGCAAACGGACTAACGGGATCCAGCTCCCAACCGACAATCCTGTGCCGGTCACACGAACTGAAGTAGAGAGTTCCTTCAGTTGTAGCGTTGGCGGTACCCGGAACAGGGAGAGGCGGAATGGGGCTCACGTATGCAACGCCGCCGGTTGGATTGTCCCAATAGGAAGGGTAATAGCTGCAACTGTTGCCTGCGAGCGGAAGGTGATAGCAACCGACAACGAAGCCAACCTCGTCGATGGCGCGTGCCGTTGTGACTTGCGTTTCCTCAGGGCCGCCGCCCGTGGCATCGCGACGCAGCCAAGTGCCATCTCTCCAACCGACTTGGAAATCGGAGGGATCGCAACCAACGCCGCCGAATCCACTCGGACAGACGCCGATTCCCACGCCTGCCGGTCGCTCATAAGAACGAACTCGTCCAGCCGACGACGTGTCGGTGTACAGCACTTTGTGCGCAGCAACCAATGTTGGGTCTGACGTGTCGTCGGTCGGCTGGGTCGGTCCCATGTCGAAGCTCGGGGTTGTGCTCCCAAGGGCAAACACTGCGGGACGCCAGTCGTCGGGGCAGCCGACGACCTCGCCGAATCCGACGATGTCCGGCGTGGTGGTGAGCCCCGGGGTAGATTCCACGCGTAGGCATACAGCGAGGCGTCACCGTAGACGCCGCCTCGACCTCCTACGACGATACCATCGAAACTCACGTCATTTGCGTATCCCGGCGCCTCTTCATTCGTCGGACTGCCGAGCGTTATCAGGTTATAGAACGCTGCTGAGAGGCCAAACGCGGGGGTCGTGATCCACACGAAGGGTCGAGGAACGAACACTCCCGACGTGCCGATCTCCTTCAGGTACGTGCCAGCGACGAGCCCATCATCGTTGATCGCGAGTGTTCCCGGCGAGTCAATCTGGTCGCTGCCAAGAAGGCCCGCTGTGTACGGAGGGCTCGCTTCCACGGGCGCCTGATGGAGCGGGACCACGCGCCATAGACGCGTGGGGGCCTCTTCTGGTGGGCACTCCTGCGCGTAGATTGGTTGAAAGTTTGGCGCGGTAACCGCGGCCAGTGTCATCAGAGCGAACAAGATCGACTAGGCGGATTGTCTGAATCCCAAGGCGTCCTCGTTTCTGTCGCGTCGCGGCCGCAGGGCTATACGTATTCCACAATCGCATTTGCGAAGGTTCTTTGGGAAGCATCAACATTCACGGGCTGCTAGGCGAGCAGTTCTGTGGGGCATCCAGACAACCGTTGAAAGCACCAGCGCGGCGCGCGGGCGGCGCTCATCGTGATCTCGCAGTGCGATCGCCGATGATCCCCAGTCTCATGGGCGACCGCTGGAAGAGCGGGCCCGTCGTCCGCAGTTCAAACGGCCACTTCTCTCGCCCGCCGATCGGCAGCACGCAATGACGCGTCCGCAACGGGATTCGCAGCAACCGCGCGATCGAGCGCCGCTTTCTCCGCGAGCGGCAATTGTGCGAGCAGACCGAGTCGCTCGTACGTCATCAGCAGCGACCTCGCCTCCATCGCTCGATACAGCGCGTCGGCTTCGATGATGCGCTGGTCCATGACCGTTTCTAACATCGCTTGGGTGTAAACCGGTCGCACTGCGGCGGTGGTTCGCGTGCCGGATTCGTTGAGGTTTGATGCGAAGATCGCAGCAGCACTCACGGGCAGGAAGTCTTCGTAGCGCAGGCCTTCATAGCGCACATATCCGGCGTCGATCAATTGCCAGAGATCGGTTGTGTCGATGCGCGACTTCTCGGCGATTCCCTTACTCGCCGGCGCAAAGTCGCCGTACACGAGTCGCTGCCGGAGCAGTTCGCGCAGCGTCTTGGGGAACGCTGCGAAGTGCTTCGCGTACATCACTTCGTATGCATCGAGATCGCTTTCGGCGAGATCGGGGTGGCGCTCACGATCGACCTCTGCGGCCGCCAAACACGAGTCGTAGAGCGCACGGCCCGTAGGCGTTGTCGCGTAGAAGCGCTGCTCGATTTCGCCGAAGCGAGCCGAGTGCTCGGCGTTCGTCACAGTGCCATCGCTGTCTCGAAACGCGACCGGTTCCGTGAGCGCTCTGTAGGAATCCTGCCGCAGGAGAACTGGCGTGTCTTCGGATGGACCTTCGGTGACGTCCTTGAATCCGGAATGGTCGAGCTCGCGCAGAACGAGATCTGGATGTTGAAGTCGCTTCGTGAGCTGCTCAACGAGTTCTCCGATCGCTGTCGGGCTCGGCCGCCCGACTGGAAACGACTCGATCGCTTCGAAGGGGAGCTGGCGGAAGTGCAATCGCATGTGATCGCGGTCGGCCGAGCGCTGAAGCCTCGTGAGCGCGAGAGCCGCGCGAACGCGGAACGCGTCCTCCGACCAATCGCCCAAACAGAACTTCATCGCCGCCGTGTAGAGGTCCATCCACAGCGTGTTCGGTGTGAGGTGATTGAGATGGTGAGACTCGAAGCAGGCGATGTCGGCGGCGATCTTGAATCCC